>JBDKSR010000644.1:0-2740 GCA_039680545.1 Bryobacteraceae bacterium
CCAAACGTTACTATCTCGTCGCCGCCCGGACAGCCCTGCCCCGTATCGAGGCGGTTGCCGGCCGTCCTGCCCTGCACATACTCGCTGAGAGTGGCGGCAAGCTTCTCCTGACCAACAAACCCGCCATCACGCACTTTCAAACACCGGGGTCCTTACAATAAGGATTCAACCATGCGTGTTGCGATTGATGCGATTCCGCTCTTGCTCCGTAGTGCAGGCGTGAAGACGTATCTGTATAACTGGATCTCACACCTGCGGACTACGGCTCGGGACGCGGAGGTGCTGGCATTTCCTTTTCTGCACTCATTTGGAGAGTTCTCGCATGAGCGGTCAGTCGTAGGGCCCGTCTCAACTTGGGCAAGAATCGCTTTCCTCATGGCCGGGAACTATTCTCCGGTGTCCCTGTTCGACTGGTTCGGTCCGAAGATCGATCTCTTCCACGCCTCGCACCAGATGCGGAACCCGCCACGCAAATGTAGGCTGACAGCAACCGTATACGACATGACCTGCTGGCTCATGCCCGAGATGCACTCCCGGGCCAACGTGGCGGCAAATCACGTGTTCATTGAGAGCATCGCGAAGCGGGCAGACGGGCTGATCGCCATCTCAGAAAACACGCGCCAGGATCTGATACGACTGGCCGGGGTACGCCCGGAACGAGTCAAGGTCATCTATCCTGGCGTGTCCGAGGCGTTCTTCAATGCCACTCCGGACTCCGCTCACGCCGTCCGCGCGAAATTCGGCCTCTCACGGCCTTATGTGGTTGCCATTGGCACGATTGAGCCGCGAAAAAACATCGACCGGCTACTCGACGCCTGGGACGCACTTACGCCTGACGTTCGGGACGAGTACGAACTCGTGCTGGCCGGCCCTATCGGCTGGGCGGAGCCGCAGACTATTGCCCGGCTCAAATCCGGCGCTTCCGGCATCCGTTACCTTGGGTACGTTTCGGACGCAGATCTGCCCGGGCTCACGCGGGGCGCTTCCGCATTCGCCTACCCTTCCCTGTATGAAGGATTCGGTCTTCCCGTGGGCGAGGCGATGGCTGCCGGTGTGCCGGTGGTGACCTCGGCAATATCGTCGATGCCCGAGGTGGCTGGTGGAGCAGCGCTCTTGGCGGACCCCAGGAGTACCGAGGAAATTCGGGGCGCACTCGAAAGACTGTTGTGCTCCGCAAGCCTTCGGGCGGACCTTTCCACTCGCGGCCGCAAGGTTGCGGAAAGGTATCGATGGGAGCAGTGTGCTGTCGATTCGTGGCGTTTCTTCGAGAGTTTGTGCTCGTGAAACCGCCCGGTTCCCGTCCGGCATGTGCGTTTTGCTAGGATTGGCGAAGCATGGACCCTTCAAACGGTCAGAGCGGGCTGGCGGATCTGATGCGGGCGGCTCGCCTTCGCGTACAGGAACGCGGGGCAACAGGCGCAGCCGATGAGTATGCCGACATGCTGGAGTTACTGCGCTCGCAACCCGAAGTCGACCTGGACGGTCTGGGGCAGTTAGTCGCGGAGATCGAGCAATCAGGGGGTATCATGCCTCCGCAGCCTCCGACGCGGCGAGGGAGGATAGGGGCCGCCCTGATCCGAATCCAGTGTCGTGCTCTTTGGTGGCTGGTCCGCGCCGTGTCCCGCCGGGACAACGCGTGGCGCGCGGTCTACGACATGCTCACGACACTGGTAGAGCAGCAAACCAAGGAACGTTTCCGGAGAGAGCAGTCCTTCAAGGCTTTGGAGGCTCGCATCGCCACCTTGGAGGAGGCCCTTCGGACGTCGCGTTCAGAGGGCAGCAGGCAGTGAGACCATCGTCCTTCGACCAGTTCACTGTCGTCGCGTACGAAGGTGACGCAATCAGCAACGAGATTGCGGCGATGCAGGAGATCGCGAACGCCGCCGGAATCGGATCCCGCATTTACGCTGAGTGCCCGTCCGAATACCCAATGGCCCGCGTCGAGCCCTGGAGTGCTTACAGGGGGCGTGACTCCAGCGTTCTCCTCATCCATTACGCGATCTCGTCAACACTGTTCGACAGGGTATTCTCGGCATCGTCGCGAAAGTCCCTCCTGTATCACAACGTCACCCCGCCGGCTTACTTCAAGGGAATGCCGGGAGAGTTACTGGAACGCTTGACGGCTGCGCGTGCGAATCTGACGCGCTACAAGGATCGTGTCGAACTCGCGTTGGCTGATTCGACTTTCAGCGCGAACGAACTCACGGATGCCGGCTATCGGAACGTGATCGTTCTGCCCTACATCATGAGGCATTCCCTTTACGAAGTGCCTCCCGACGAGTCTGTGCTCGACCGGTGCAGCGGAGACGGCATGGTGAACCTGCTCTCCGTGGGACGCGTAGCGCCCAACAAGTGCCTGGAGGATTCCATCCTCTCGTTCCACTACTTCCACAAGTGGATCGAACCGCGCAGCCGGCTTTTCATCGTAGGATCATCAGCCGGCACCGAGTATTACCACATGCGTCTCAACCGGCTGGTGAACCGCCTGGGTTTGGCGGACAGCGTCATCTTCGCCGGCCGGGTAAGCCAGGCCGAGATGAACGCGTATTACAACGTGGCCGACGCCTTCCTGATGATGAGTGAACACGAGGGTTTCTGCGTACCACTCGTCGAAGCGATGCTGTTCGACGTACCCGTCTTCGCGAATGCCGCCTGCGCTGTTCCCGAGACGATGCGCGGCGCCGGAGTCTTGCTGCAGGAGAAGGTCCACGCAGAGATCGCGGAGGCGATTGGTATTGTC
>JBDKSR010000645.1:0-5236 GCA_039680545.1 Bryobacteraceae bacterium
GCGGGACGTCGAAGTGACGCACCTCGCGACAATGGGCACAGCGGACTATTCGAAACCCGAATACGAGGCGATATTCCGTCACAGCGGATTTTTTATAGGATCCAACGTGCGCCTCGCAGTGCAGGAAGGGCGCGGCGACTACATCCCGATCTATCTCCACGAGATCGAGGCGTTATTTGAGAGCGGCGCGATGCCGATCGACGTCGCTCTCATCCAGTGTTGCCCGCCCGACAAATACGGCTACATGAGCCTTGGGACAGGCATCGAGACCTCGTTGACCGCGGCACAGCTTGCCAAGCATCTGATCGTCGAGATAAACGACCAGTCCCCGCGCACGCTTGGCGACGCATTCATCCACATAAGCAGGGCGGACGCGCTTGTCGAGGCCTCGCATCCCTTGGCAGAGTACAAGAAACAGCAGATCACCGACGTCCATCGCACCATCGCGTCTCACGTCGCCAACCTGATTCCGGACGGCGCCACTTTGCAAACGGGAATCGGGGCCATCCCTGACGCCGTGCTCGCCCGCCTGCGCGACCACCGCGACCTGGGCGTGCATTCGGAGATGGTTACCGATGGCATAATCGACCTGATCGAGCGGGGAGTCGTCAACAACGAAAAGAAGACCATACACCGTAACAAGGTGATCGCGGGATTCGTGCTCGGCAGCAGGATTCTGTTCGATTTCATCGACAACAACCCGATCTTCGAGTTCCACAAGACCAGGTACGCCAACGATCCTTTCGTCATTGCCCAAAACGACCGGATGGTCGCCATCAACTCGGCAATTGAAGTGGATCTCACTGGCCAGGTCTGCGCCGATTCAATAGCTCACGTGACCTACAGCGGCATTGGGGGCCAGGTGGACTTCATGCGGGGAGCGGCTCGCTCGAAGGGCGGAATGCCGATCATTGCCTTGCCCGCCACGGCGAAGGAAGACACCGTATCACGGATCGTGCCGGTGCTGAAACCAGGCGCGGGAATCGTGACTTCGCGCGGCGACGTACACTACGTCGTCACTGAATTCGGAGTCGCATACTTGCATGGCAAGAGCTTACGGCAGAGGGCCGAAGCGATGATTCAGATCGCCCACCCGAAATTCCGCGACGAGATCATGGCCGCGGCACAGCGGATGAAGTACCTCTCGTCAACGGCGTCCGTGCGCGTGCCCTAGTTTACACGCTCGCCACCGGACACGGCGATTGCCTGATGATGGCGTACGCGTTCGTCCTCAGGCGTCCGAAGACACCCGCGGCAGAACCCCGGCCGATGACAAGCAGTTCCGCCTTGAGACGGTCCGCGACCGAGCACACAACCTTGGGCGCGTCGCCGCTTTCAACAATCACTTCCGCAATCGTTCCGGTTGCGGTCCCGATCTTCGCGATCTCTCTTTTCGCCTCTTCGGCAATATGGGCCCGCCACTCGGGGTCGAAGTACTCGCCCGCGCGGCCCTCAATAGAGGGCGCCGCATAGACGAGAGAAAGCCGTGCGCCGAACTGTCCTGCCAGCCAGCCGGCCCATTCGAGCGTGCGTGTGCTTTGGGCGCCGAGATCAATCGCCGCCACGATATTCCGCAGCGTGATGGCCCTTATCGGGGGCGCCTGTTCGAGATGGACGCCGGTCAAGACGGGGCAGTCTGCGTCATGCAGGACCTTGGCCGTCACCGAACCGAGAATGAACCGGCGGAACGGTCCGTAGCCGTGCGTCGGCATGACGATCACGTTACAGCCATTGGAATGGGCGTATTCAACGATGCCCCGGGCGGGATCGCCCTCGATCACGACGCGCTTAACGGCAACATCCTGAAGCTCGTCGCACATGTACGAATCCAGTTCCTTGCGAACCTGTTCGGCGCGGCTCGCAAACAGCTCGTTGAGGACCGCTCCTCCCACTTCGAGAGCACTGAACTCGTAATGAGGAGGAGGAAGGACATGCAGGAGCGTGATTTCGGAACCGAGACGGGCGGCCAGGACCTCGGAGTAACGCACCGCACCCATGCAACGGCCCGAGAAGTCTATAGGAACGAGAATCTTCTCAAGCGAAGGCATCGAAGTCTCCTTCCACCTGCGAAATTAGCAGAAAATATGCCCTACCGCTGCCCTCCACCGGGGGCCAATCCAAGCTGGGTCAGGATCTCGGGCGCCGCCTCATCCATGGCGAGCAACTGGTGGCAAGAGTTGCAGTCCTGTGAGACGGTGCGGCCGGCTGCGCTCTTGTGTGCGTCGTCATGGCACCGGAAACAGCCGGGAAAGTCCGTGTGCCCGATATTGACCGGATATGTGCCCCAGGCAACCTTCATCTGCGGAAACACATTTCGCTCATAGATTGCCACGAGACTCCGCGATGAACGCTCGATTTCAGCGCGGCGTTGTGCGTGTATGTCCGGGTAATTCTCCCGGTAAAACTTCTCGATGGCCGCCGGGATAGCCAGCCGCGCCGCATCCTGGCTCGCGTAAGCCTGTTTCAGAACCTCCACACCGGTCTTCTTGATAAACGGCAGACTGCTTGGAATCAAACCGTCCGCAAGAGCGTGATCGACCGCCCGCTCGGGAAGGTCGAAGGCATGAGTTGGCCGGTTGTGGCAGTCCATGCAATCCATCTCACGCTCCGGAAGCTTGTCCACCTCTCCGGGCTTGGCCTCGGCCCCAAGGTACACCGTCCGTTTCCCGTTCGCGTCCGCGTACTCAACCCACGGGATATTCTGCCTCCCCTGGTCCGAGTGACGATAACGAATCACAATGCCGGGCCCGAGATGCGTACCGTGGATCCCGGGGCCGCGCACACCGCCGCCGATGCGCATGAGCAGCACGCTCTTAGTCAGGGTGTTCGCCTGGTCGTCGGCGTACTTGTTGACGATGCGAAGCCGGTCCGCCCCAAACTTCTGCGGCCAGTGGCACGCCTCGCACGTTTCCCGGGCGGGCCGGAGATTCTTCACGGGCGTCGGGATCGGGCGCTCGTACGTGTTGAACGTGACCGCCAGCACCTGCCCGGCGCCGGACAGCTTGCTCTTCACAAACCACGAGGCTCCAGGTCCGATGTGACAGGCCACGCACTCCACTCGTGAATGCGGCGAATTCTGATAGGCGGCGAATTCCGGAGCCATCACGGTATGGCAGGTCATGCCGCAAAACGTGACGCTATCCATGAAGGTCACGGCACGATACGAAGCTTGCCCCGCGATGGCGAGGTTGACCAGGGTCGTGACACCGACAAACAGCATCAGCCTGCGCAGGTCCGTGCTGCGCATTGTGAGTGGGGGAAAACTCGACGGATACGAACCGTGCTTCCGCTCGGCCCGGAACCGGAAATAGATCCCGATCGGGATGACTGCCAGACCGAAGAGAAAGATGCCCGGCAGGACAAGAAAAACAGCAATCCCAAAATACGGGTTATCGACCTTCTGGCCGAACGTCGCGGGGATCAGGAAGATCCAGAGAACGGCCGCTGTCGTGACAACGATCACACCGGCGAGGCTCAGCCAGTTGTTCGACAGATGGATCAGCGGAGACAGCCAACGCCGTACCAGCGGGTCACCTGTCTTGAGGGGAGTCATGCGTTTCGGAGTCTCCTTCCGGTGTGGGAGGCGGCTCAGGATGCGCCCGTTTGCGCGGGCTGAATCCCGTGAGCCATGCCGTATCGAGCGGGTAGACCTCCGGGTCGAAGATCACGAAATAGAAATGCCAGATTACGATCGCGAGTGTGGCGAGGATGGCTTCGTAAAAGTGAATACTGGTGGCTACGTCGAGCCATTCCTTCGGCATCCAGCCGAGCGAATGGTCTACCGCCCATAGCGCTATGCCTGTAATGGCCATTACGACCGTGCCCCAGGCGACAGCCCAGTACTCAGCCTTCTCGACGTACCCATGCGGTGATACGAAGGGTTTCTTGGAGCGTAGCCCCAGGAGCCACGCCAGCTTCAAGAACCCCTCCCGGACGTCGGAGGCACGCGGCCACAATTCGTACCAGTGCCGGCGAAGTCTCCGGTTCACGCAGAGCGACAGCAGGTGAATGAAACCCACTGTCATCATGATGACGGCAGCCACCCGGTGCACAGTGGCGCGAACCGGGTACGTAACTTCCCACATCGTAAGCGGCTTCGCCCACCACTGGTCCGGATACTTGAGCGCAAAACCGGTCCATGCAAGCACGGTAAACGAAATGAGGAGGAGCACGTGTTCGATACGCTCAAAGCGGTACATTCGCAACTCGGCCAGGACCGGACCGGGCTTGGACTCTGACGGCGGATGCAGAAAAGCCAGCGGACCGCGCAGGCGCAATCGCGATTGGTACAGTTTACGCACCCAGTCGCCGAGGTTGTGCAGGGCCATCAGGCCGATCACAAATGGGATCAGGATCAGGTAAGCCTCACGCACGAATCGCACACCCGCCGGCTCTTTCCGTCCTTCCACCAGGTGTACGGTACCGATTGCGAAACGCTTCCCCGCGCCCGGGTGACACTTACCACAGGTCTCAGGGAGGCGCTTTTGGCTCACCCTGGATTTCGGGTCCGATGACGGCAGTATGTCGTGATAGCCGTGGCAACTTGCGCAATTGGCAATCGACTGGGAACCGGCCTTCCCGGCGAGGCCGTGGAACGACGCATCGAAGCTGACCAGTCTGTCCGAGGGCAGTCCGAAACGGCGAGTGAGACGCAGGTCCCCATGACAACGCCCGCAGGTCTCGCGTATATGACCTGCGCTTACGGGAGAATTCGGCTGGCTGCGCCGCAGGATGGAGTGCTCGCCGTGACAATCCGTGCAAATTGGAGCGCTCCCAATGCCCCGAGCCACAGCTTGCCCGTGGATACTTGCTTTGTATTGCTCGGCGATCTCGGTGTGGCACATCCCGCAGGTATCGGGGACGGACTTACGGAACGAAACAGAGGCGGGAACCTGAACTTCATGAACGTCGCCGTGGCAGACACCGCAGTCGGGTGCGCCCTGATTCCCCTTAGCGCGTTCCTGCCCGTGAACGCCGAGGCGCTCTTCCCGGGCGATTGAGGCATGACACTCAGGACAAGCTGGTTTACGGGTGTTCTTGGGGTGAGGATACGCAGTGATTTCCGGATGGCAACTGGCGCACCCCAGCGGGTTGTGCGGAGTGGTAGCAATCTTCGCTGCCTGATCGTGGCAGGCTCCGCAGTCGGTCTTCCCCTGCCCGTACGCCCCAGTGATTCCGGCCCAAAGTAAGAAGCCTAGTATCGTACGAAACATAGCGAGTCCGTGTCACGATACTG
>JBDKSR010000646.1:0-1546 GCA_039680545.1 Bryobacteraceae bacterium
CAGGCTGCTGAAAAGCGACCCTTCGTAAGTCCGTCCGAGGGTTTCGAGAGCTTATCGAAGGTTGAAATTGGTCGAGAACAGTTGCGGCGATGGTCTGGCGGAACCGCCGGAACTGCGGCCGGCGTCCCGCCTGGCCGCTCTCAGGCAGCCTGTGCCATGAGGTTTCGCATCCGGACCAGGTTATATGCCGCCGCCGCGAAGGTGAACATCCATCCAACCCGGTCCGGTCCCCGGAACTTGGTCTTGCGCTGCAACGCCACGGTCTTCAACCAACCGAAGACTTCCTCCACGCGTTTCCGTTTCCGCTGGCTCACCGCATAGCCTTCGTGCCGCGTCGTCCGCCCATCCACCGCGCTTCGCCGCCGGCTCGTATTCTGGGCCACATGCGGAGTCACCTGCATGCCGCGCAGCTCTTCCACGAACCCTTTGGTGTCGTAGCCACGATCTCCACCCAGCGTCACTCGTCTGCCTGTCGGCTTGTGGTCCAGCATCGCAATCGCGGCGTCGCGCTCCGCGGTTCCGCTCGCCAACGTCAGGCGCGTGTCCACCACCAAACCGTTGCGGTTCTCCGTGACCACATGCCCCAGATAGGCTAGCTTGGCTTCCGTTCCTCGTGCCTTCTTAAACAGCCGCGCCAGCGGATCGGTTAGGGACTGGTGCGTCCGGTTGGATCGTTTCTCCTGGCGAAAGTTGACGTCGGGATTGCTACCGCCACCCTGCGAAGGCGGGCACTTCGGAGCCCCGCCGGCCGGCCTCTTCTGGAAGCTCTTCTGCCCGGCCCAGGCTTCCACCAGCGTACCGTCCACGGTAAAGTGCTCGTCGCTCAACAGCCGCTTCTGCCGTGCCTGGCTGACGATCAACGAGAAGAACTCCTCGGCCACGGCGCCTTCCAGCAACCGGTCGCGGTTCTTGGTGAACACCGTGGGATGCCAGACTGGCTCGTTCGCCGACAGCCCCACAAACCAGCGGAACAGCAGGTTGTACTCGAGTTGTTCCATCAGCATTCGCTCACTACGGACGGTGTAGAGCATCTGCAGCAACAGGGCCCGCAACAGACGTTCCGGCGGAATCGACCGGCGGCCATCCTCGCCATAGATCTCGCTGAAGCGGCCGTCGAGCGCTTTCAGGTCTTCGTCGACCATCGCGCGAATCGGCCGCAGTGGATGATGGGCTGGGACTCGCTCTTCGAGGGATCCGTAGCTGAACAGTTCGTGCTGCTGGAGGTCTTCGCCGCGCATATAACAAAGACGTCTACACCATTCTCCAGGTCACTTGTTTGGAGCGAATTTCAGCAGCCTGCTAAAGAGAGCCGAGCAGGAAAGACAACAGTCTGAAGAGCGGTACAAGTTGATCTCCGAGAACACTGCTGATGTAATCTGGCTGTGCAAGTTCCCAGAACGCCGATGTGTTTATGTCAGTCCCTCGATGCGGCAGTTGCGGGGCTTCTCCCCCGAAGAAGCTATGGCGCAGTCGATGGACCAATGGCTGCCTCCTGATACCTGCCGAGCGATCGTCGCGGAAATGGAGGCCCGTATAAGCGCCTTGG
>JBDKSR010000647.1:0-1505 GCA_039680545.1 Bryobacteraceae bacterium
CAGCCGCTCGCAAAGGCAACCCGGCAAGCATTGTGGCCTTCAACCGCGGCGTTGTCATGCCGATCCATCCCGAATCCGAACAGGAGGACTACACCGCCGGAGAGATCAACAACCCAGCCCAAGTGCGCTGCGACCAGTTTTGGATTGACGGAGCACAATTGCACATGCTCAGTTATCTCGGCGATAGGTGGAGTGGTGGTGCACCACGCTTTTCCACGGAAGAAGCTGTGCAGATTACGACGCGTCTCGTTGAAAAGGGGGGCGTCGTTACCTGGGACGTTCCACACAACGCGAGCGGTCTCATCACGGAGTCCTTTCTCGGTCAGTTGCGTGCGATCGGTGAGGCGGTTGCACGACTTCCTCGCCGCTGACTGCCAGGCGATCACTCACGCACCGGCAACGCGCAGGTCCAGTTGCAGAGCGAAATTCCCGGCGGCCTCTCGATCGAGCAGAACGCGCTTACGTTCAAGGCCCCAACGATACCCGGCAAGACCGCCGTCACTACGAACCGCGCGATGACACGGAATCAGAACCGCCAGCGGATTCGCGCCGCACGCGCGCCCGACCGCCCGAACCGCTTTCGGCGATCCGATCCGATTGGCAATATCCGTATAGCTTGCCGTAGAGCCCGGAGGGATCTCCCGCAGTGCCTGCCAGACGCGCCGTTGGAACGGAGTACCTTGAACGTCGATTGGGAACTCATGCCTCGCCGT
The DNA here is from genome assembly GCA_039680545.1 of Bryobacteraceae bacterium. Lineage (GTDB taxonomy): Bacteria > Acidobacteriota > Terriglobia > Bryobacterales > Bryobacteraceae > JAEHDI01. Next base: position 714 of record JBDKSR010000647.1, read on the forward strand.
TTGAGCTTCGACGAAGGCAATCACCTTCGAAACGATTCGATCGAACGCGGCATCTTCGCCGGCCAAACGAGCGCCAGGGAACCTTGTTTCCGCATCGCGCGCCAGAGTGTCCGAATCGTCGCCCAGCATGATTGCGCAGACGCCCCTGTTGCTCGCTGCGACGAGAATGACGCCCAACGAACAGTCGCCCACGGCAAAGCGGATGTCCGGATGCGCGCCATCCAGAGATTTTCGCCCCTTCATATCCTGAAAAATACCAAAAAACGGCACCGGCTGTGCTTATACTGAATAGGATTTACCGGTCGTAAACTCCGCATCGAGGAAGACATATATGCGAATCACCGCATTCGTTACCATCGCGTGCTCGCTATGCATAGCACCGCTTGCCGCACAGACACCTGCATGGAACACCGGCATGTCAGATCTGCCGCTTCTCACAAACGCGCGTACGCGTTCGATCTCGCCCGAAAATCCAACCGGCGAAAAGGGTAAGGGAGGCATGGCGGTCCCCAATCCAAGCGATCCCGATCTACCGTTCTCGAAGGCAGCAGTCCGGCTCGGTCAGGGATGGAAGGTACGGCCATTCATCAAGCCAAAAGCCGGCGAAACCGTCACCCTCATGGATGTCAACGGTCCCGGCATCATCCAACACATCTGGATGGTTTCCGCGAGTGATTTCAAGCGCATAGGCCGCTCCTGCATATTGCGCTTCTATTGGGACAACGAAACCACGCCATCCATCGAAGTCCCCATAACGGACTTCTTCGCCGTGGGTCATGAGCTATTCGCGCC
>JBDKSR010000648.1:0-19907 GCA_039680545.1 Bryobacteraceae bacterium
GTCAGGCGTCCTTGTCGGTCTCGCCATCGCAGGTGTCCTTCCAGACCGTGGCTGGAGGATTCCTAGGGATTCCGCAAGCGGTGAACGTCACGTCCGTGGGCCCCTGGACGGCCTCACCTGTTGGCCGCGTCCAATGGCTGACAGTCACTCCGGCGAAAGGAGCCGCCTCCGGCACGTTGACCATTTCGGTCGACGGCTGGGCACAAAGCAAACTCGCCCCCGGCACGCATTCGGCGGAAATCGCCGTGGCTCCCGACGCGATGCTGGCGAAGGCACAGCGGATCAAGGTGACGATTACGGTTGCCGCGCCCAGTCCTGCGCCGGTCTTCACGTATCTCGATGGGCCGCATGGATGCACGCAGATCCCCGGCCACGATGATCCGGCTGTCTGTGTCGTGCCGGGGGAGAAGCCGCCAGGAAACTTCGCTCCGCCCGCGCGAGGCGGGTCGTACGTCGATCCGAATTTCGGAGCGCCGGTTCGCATCATGACGGACCCGCCCAGCAGCCACATGTACTCAAGTCCCAGCTCACTGAGCGCGGGGAACAAGTATGCCCTCGCTTATGTTTCCGGCGGCTGGTCCGTCGTGTCTCCCACGACAGGGAAAGTATTGAGGGGTTCGACGCCCGCCAATGAGCCACGTGGAACGATGTGGGACGCAACCGACCCCGAGACGTTTTACTTCTTCGATGAGTCGACTATAGGCAAGTACAACGTTCGCACCGGCCGTACATCCAAACTGATCGATCTATACAAAGGTCCGCTGAAGCTTACCGATCTTCGCACGGGCGGCGCGACGGATACCTCGAAAGACAACTGGGTCTCCTTTCTCTCGCCTCCGGAAAAGATGATTTGCGCGGCCGATCTGAACACATCAAACACGTATTGCGCGAGCTATCAGAATCTAGGGCCTGTGACGCTGGATCCCACCGGGAGAGGCGCGCTCATCGCCAAGGGCATCGACCGTGAGACGGGGAAACGCTATGTGATCCTGGCCGCCGCGCCGACCCTCGCCGTCTTCTCCGTGAATCTTGCGGAAAAGAAGCTGGACTTCGAGTACCTCGGCCCTGAGAACCTCAGGGGAAAGGGAAACAAGAACGGCATCTGCGAGCCAGGGGAGTCCTGTTACACGGGGGACCACAACGACACCTTCGAAGATGCCAATGGCATTCAGTATCTTGCCGGTTCGTTGGAAGTCCCCAATCCGTGTTCCTTCGGCATATACAGTCTTCAGCTCAACAAAGGCAAAGACCTTCTGCTCCCGGCCGAGGTCGGAGGCGGGACCAGGCAATTGTTGAAGCTTTTCAGCTGCGGCGGCGTAGACACCTGGACTGATGTTCATGTTGGCTGCGCCAAGCAGTCTCCGTACTGTGTCGTCTCGACGACCTACGGCGGGTTTAACTCCCAACGTGATCGAGCCGATAGGACGCCCATCAAGCGAACGGCACACCTTTCGGAGATCATGGTGTTCTCTTTGAAGGACAACCGTCCGGGACAGCGGATCGAGGTTCGCCGGCTTGCCCAACACCGGACCGTTCCCTTTACAGGAGAGGAAGCCAATTCCTACTGGACTCTGGCGCGAGCCTGCATCTCGAATGATGGCGCGTATGTGATCGCCGACTCGAACTTCGGGGAACCCTCCAAATCCCGTGTCATCGTCATCGAGACCGGTTACGGCACAGCGAAGGCAGCGGCGTTTCCGCCGGAGAAGCCGTCCCGGCAATAGTTCTTACGGGAAGTAGACCTGGTAGCCGTCCTCGTCGTACACGAGCCGATACTCTGACATCCGTTGACGGATCGCCCGTAATTTATCCGGGTCGCTCTGTGCCCAGGTGTCAAACGATTCGCGGCAGAAACCATCAATCACGGCGACGTCCGGTTTGGCTTTCAGATTCAAGCCGAAGGAGCAGTCGCTCTTCAGTCGCGTGTCAAAGCGCAGGGCGTATACAAGCGACACGCTGCCGCTGATTCGCCGTGCGTTTTGCGCGTGCTGGTTGACAAAGACCGCCAGTTTACGCTGGCCGTCCACCGCGCTATCGCGCAGCGAGATAAACAACATGCCGCTGGTCTGAACGAGAGCCACCAGAACGAGCCATGCCACCGTGGCCACCGCCAAACCGCGGGAGCGCCGCGAGATGTAGACGGCTGCGGCTGCGGCCAGCATCGCGTAAAGGGGCAGGATGTGGATCAGATACACGGATAGTTTTTGATTGAACAGGCACTGGACGGTAAAGTAGACGGCCCACAGACCCAGGACTTGCTTGACGTTCTGTGTGATGCGCGCCTTCCGGTTGAACAGGAAGAGAGCGAGGGCCGATCCGAGCGAGAGCAGCACTACGCTCTTCAATCGCGGCGCCAGGCTCGGCGACAACAATCCGTACGCCCGTCCGTACCGTTCGACAAGTTCCCGCCAGAGCACCACGAATGGATTGAAGCCGGACGCCCAGCGGTCGTTGCCCAGTGTATTCACGGTCATCTGTTGTACGAACGCCTGGAAGTCGCGGCTTATGTAGAACAGATAGGGCGATACCGTAAGCAGACCCACGGTTGCCGCGCCGAGCAACTGTTTGCGGGCGAGCCGCTTGCGATCCAGCCATACAGCGAGCACGATTAGGCCAGCCACGTGCAGGAGTGCATTAGGGTGTGTGAGGCCGCTCAACGCGAGGAAGAATGCGGCCCATCGCACGGCTCGCCCGAGATCGCGCTCGCGGTAGTCCATGTAAGAGCACAACGCAGCAAGCCCAAACACCGCGCACAGTACGTCTGGGCGCGCCCAACTCCCCGTGTACAGAAAGACATACTCCAGCGGCAGCAAAGTCGCCGAGACAAGGGCAATCAGACGATCTCCGGTCAGCGAGCGCGCCAACCGGAACGTAAGCCAGCCGAGAAGCGGCACGAGCAACACGGTGAACAGGCGGACCGAAAACACAGTCGGTGGGAAGATCAGAAGCCAACCGGCTAACAGAAAGGAGTGCAGCGGCATGACCCAATACGTTCGCTGGTCGATGCGCAGCAGATGTGTGGCATCGGGATCGAGGGTCGTGGTGCCGAAGAAGCCGTGTTTCGCGAGATTGTAGGCCGGCGACGAGAAATTGGCCTCATCCGTCCAAGGGAGGCGATGCCAGGCGGCGATCACCAGGATGGCCAAGGTAAGCGCCCAAGCGGCTAGCAGAACGATCCAAAGGCGCTTCTCCTTCATGATCGGGATCACCAGTTGCGGCAGCCCTGCATCTCTTGAACCGGGACTTGCGTTTCCGTCGCCCGGCTGCCAACCGTTCTGTGCTCTATGGCATTCGCTACGGATATTTCCTTCATCATCGTCGTCGTGAACGGCTTCGCCGCTGTCCGGATCAAGGCCGATTCTACTCCCATCGTCTTGTAAGAGCCTGAGTTAGAGTTGGCTGATCGCGAAATCAGCCTCACCAGCCTACCAAATTCACCGTGATCCGCCGATCGGGATGTTACAGTAAACAGGAACGGGACACTAGTACGAGCCCGGAAATCTCCTATGTGTGGCATCGCCGGATTCGCATTGCGGTCGCAGGAAGCACCTATCGACGTGCTGCGGGCGATGTGCGATCAGATGGTGCATCGCGGCCCCGATGACGAGGGCTACCACGTGGACGGCGGCTGCGGGATTGGGATGCGCCGGCTCAGCATCATCGACCTGAACACGGGACACCAGCCGATCGCGAACGAAGACGGCTCCGCCTGGGTGGTCTGTAACGGCGAAATTTACAACTACCGTGAACTTCGACAGGAGTTGATCGATCGGGGTCACCGGTTTTCGACGCAGAGCGACACGGAAATCCTGGTTCACCTGTACGAAGACGCGGGGACGGACGGTATTTCCCGGCTTCGCGGCATGTTCGCGTTCGCCATTTGGGACGTCCGGCGGAAGCAGTTGCTGCTTGCGCGGGATCGCTTTGGCAAGAAGCCGCTCTACTACGCCCTTTTGCCCTCCGGCCTCTACTTTGCGAGTGAACTTAAGTCCTTGCGGAAGGCCGCCATCCCGCTCGACCTGGACGAAGAGGCCCTGCGGCTCTATTTCCAGTTCAACTACGTGCCGGATCCGTACACCCCCTTTCGGGCGATCCGTAAGTTGCGGCCGGGAGCGTGGCTCACCTACCGTTTGGACGGTGAATCGAGCGAGCAACGCTATTGGAAACTGCCTCCATCCGCGGAGCAGGCCGCGCCCGGAATGACGGAAGAGGAAACCTGCCGGCGGCTGCGGGACGTATTCGACGAGTCGGTACGCATGCGGATGGTCGCCGATGTGCCGCTGGGAGCGTTTCTGAGCGGCGGCATCGATTCCAGCCTCGTCGTGGCCTCGATGGCGATGCAATCGAGCGAACCGGTCAAGACGTTTTCGATCGGGTTCGAGGAGGCCCAATACAACGAGCTGGAGTACGCCTCACTCGTCGCTCGCAGATATGGCACCGAGCACCATCAGATCGTCGTGCATCCGGATTCGGTGGATCTCACGATGCGCCTGGTGCGCTACTTCGACGAGCCGTTCGGGGACTCCTCGGCGATCCCGACCTTCATTGTTTCCGAGTTCGCCCGCAGGCACGTGACGGTCGCCCTGACGGGTGATGGAGGCGACGAACTGTTCGCAGGCTACGACAGCCTTCGCGTGATCGAAAAAATGCGGTTTTGGGACAGCGTTCCACGTGCCTTCCGGGCGGTTCTCTCAGTAGCCGCGAACCGGCTGCCCTATTCCGCATACGGAAAGAACTACCTGCGGGCCGTAAGCCGCCCGAGCGCGCTTGAGCGCTATTTTGAGACCAACTACGCGCCGTACTTTCTGCGGAAGCAACTGCTGCGATCGAAATGGATGCTCCCTGCCGACGGCGCGTATCTCATGCACACGTTCGCCGGCTGCCTGTTGCCGGACGGTGCGGACGTAATGACGCAGGCTATGTACTTCGAGGCGACGTCCAACCTGCCGGGCGACATGCTGGTGAAAGTGGACCGCATGTCGATGGCGAATTCTCTGGAGCTTCGCTCCCCGCTGCTCGACCACAAGCTGGCGGAACTCGCCGCGACAATTCCGAATGGCTGGAAACTTCGAAATGGAACGGGGAAGTACATCCTTCTCAAAGCGTTAGGCGACCGTCTTCCGCCCGAGATCTTGCAGCGTAAGAAAATGGGATTTGCCGTGCCTCTGGGACCCTGGTTCCGCGGCCCGCTGCGGGAATTCATCTGGGACTATCTGTGTAGTTCGCCGTCGCTCAGCCGCGGCGTCGTTTCACCGGAATTCGTGAAGCGACTGCTCGCTGAGCACGATTGCGGCCGCAGAGACAACCAGCATTGGCTTTGGTCGTTATTGATGATGGAATTATGGTTCCGAAACCTGCGGGAAACAGCATAAACGCGCTCACCGCGCCGCAGCCGAGCCTTCTGTCCAAGGTCGGCGCGCCGTTGATGTACGTGTTCGTGTTCCTGGTGATAAGCCGTGTGGCGGACTTCTGGGGTTCTCAGTTCCGGTTGCCTCTGATTACCGGCTCACTTGCCGTGTTACTGGCCATTGTCAATGGAGGCATTCTTCGCACGCTTGCGTCGCGGGCCGGCCAGTTCTTGATCCTGTTCACGATCTGGATGATTGCGATCACGCCGCTCAGCTATTGGCGTGGCGGCAGCGTGGCTATGCTCACTGACCAATGGTCGAAGGCGCTCATGGCGTTCATCATGATCGTGGGGCTGGTCCAGAACCTGCAACAGTGCCGCAAGGTGATGAGCACAATGGCGGTCGCCGTAACGGCCGCGTCGTTGGTGGTCCTCTACTTTGGAGAGACCGTGGCGGACCGTCTCATAGCGCCCATTGGCATGCTGAACAACCCCAACGATCTGGCTCAGATCCTGCTTCTCGGACTCCCGTTCTGGTTCATGTTGATGGGCGTGCAAAGCCGGATCCCCTTCCGTAAAGCAATCGTGATTCTGGCGATCGTGCCGGTTCTTTTTGCGTTCTTCCGCACCGGATCGAGGGGCGGTACGATCGGGCTCGCGATGATGTGCCTTGTGGTCTTCTTTAATGTTTCGTTCGCCAGCAGGCTGAAGTTACTGATTGCGGTTTTGTTGGTCGCGGGTTCGGTAGCCGCCTTTATCCCTGACACCATTGCAGCCCGGTTCGCACTGACCATGGACCCCGTGGTGAGTGAAGAGGGTTATGTCGATGGCATCCAGGCGAGCGCTGCGGAATCCTCGCAACAGCGCTACTCATTGTTTCTCGAGAGCCTGTGGATCACTATCCAGAATCCCATCTTCGGCGTGGGCCCCGGCCAGTTTCAGGCGTACCAGGCGGCCAAGGCGGGCGAGGAGAACGAATATGCAATGTGGCGGGAGACGCATTGCACGTACACGCAGATTTCGAGTGAGAACGGCGTACTTGGGCTGGTCTTTTACGGAGGGGCCTTATTATATTGCCTCTTACGGACCAGGCGATACTACAGGATGACCAGAAACCGTCCCGAAACGGCGGACATCGCCCCGCTTGCCTTCGCTCTTTACTTGTCTCTTGTGGGGTTCGCCACGACCGCGAGCTTCTCGAGCGTTGCGTATTACGTCTACTTCCCCACTCTCGCGGGGGTATGTACGGCCTTCTTCCACGTGGTGGATGAAGAGATGAGGGCGCGGGGTCTGACGCCCGGCCTTTCTGCTGCATGGCGCCGGACAGGCGGCTTGCCTGTTGCGAAAACGAAGGCGGTGGCCGAGGTCTGAGACTATGTGCGGGATTGCTGGATACGTAACGACAACGCCATCTTCGGAGCCGGAGAGCCTGCTTGAACGGATGACGAATTCAATCCGTCACCGTGGTCCCGACGGGGAAGGCTTCTACCGCGACCGCTTTGCCTCATTGGGACACCGGCGGCTGAGCATCATCGATCTCGAAACCGGTGCGCAGCCGATTGCGAACGAGACAGGCGAACTGCAGATCGTTTACAACGGCGAAATTTTCAACCACGCCGGGCTGCGTCAGGAACTGGAACGCGCGGGGCACCGTTACAAGAGCAGGTCCGACACCGAGAGCGTGCTGCACGCTTACGAAGAGTACGGCCCCGCGTGCGTCGAGAAGCTCCGCGGCATGTTCGCGTTCGTGATCTGGGACCGCACCAAACAAACCTTGTTCTGTGCGCGGGACCGGCTTGGGATCAAACCGTTCTACTACTTCTGGGACGGCCGCCTGTTTGTGTTCGGTTCCGAAATCAAGGCGCTGCTCGAGCACCCGAAGATAACGGCCGTGCTCGATGAGTCGCTCCTTTCCGAGTATCTGGCCTTTGGTTATGTGAGCGGCGAGAAGACCTTGTTCAAGGGCATCCGCAAGCTCATGCCGGGGCACCGCATGCTTCTGACGGCGGATGGGCCCGCGATGGAACGCTATTGGGACGTGCCCCGTCCGGCGGCGGTTGAGAATTGGGACGAGCGCGCGTGGGTCGGTGAATGCCGGCGCCGCCTGGAACAGACGGTCGAGATGCGCCTGATGAGCGACGTGCCGCTTGGGATGTTCCTGAGCGGCGGCGTGGATTCAAGCGCGATAGCCGCCCTGATGGCGCGCATGGTTTCGAAACCCGTCAAAACATTTGCCGTGGGTTACGAGGAGGGACCCTTCAGCGAGCTTGGCTACGCGCGCGATGTGGCCCAGCGAATCGGCACGGAACATCGGGAAGTTGTCGTCTCGATGAACGATTTCTTCGGGGCGCTCCCGAAACTGATCTGGCATGAGGACGAACCCATAACCTGGCCGTCGAGCATCCCGCTCTACTTCGTCTCGAAATTGGCATCGGAAGACGTCAAGGTTGTGCTGACCGGCGAAGGCAGCGACGAAATGTTCGCGGGATACGCCCGCTACAATTTCTTCCTGCTCAACAGCCATTTGATGAAGCACTACCGGTGCATACCGAAGTCGCTCCGCCAACTGATTTCGTCCCGAATCGTGAATTCCCCGCTCCTGTCGGCATCCCTGCGCCGGAAGTTGAAACACTCCATCTTCGTGCGTGGCGAGAACGTGGAGTCGCTCTACGTGGACAATTTCTATTCGGCGTTCTCGTGCTCCGAACAAGTCGAATTGTTGTCGCGCCCACAGTTCGCCGATGGGACGTACGACTCGTTCCTGCGCCTGTGGAATGACGGCGACTGCGCCTCGCCGCTCGCACGCATGCTCTATGTGGATATGAAAACGTATCTCGTCGAGCTGCTGATGAAACAGGACCAAATGAGCATGGCAACCTCAATCGAGAGTCGCGTGCCGTTCCTGGATCATCCGTTCGTCGAGTTCGCCGCCACCATTCCCGCCGGAATGAAGATTCACGGTGGTATAGCGAAATACATCTTCAAGCGGGCGGTTGAGGACCTGCTGCCGCGCGACATCGTCTACCGGAAGAAAATGGGATTCCCCACTCCGCTCCGGGATTGGCTGATGCGGCCGGAATCCGAGCCGCTCTTCAGGATGCTCAAGTCGGGCCGCGGGGTACTCGGGTCGTATTTCAACATGCCGGTGCTCAGAGATTTGCTCGACCACCACCGTAGTGGTGTTGAGGACGCCACGGACCGCATCTGGCGCCTGTTGAATCTTTACGTTTGGGGCGAGATCTTCCTCGGCGGCAAGCACGATCTGAAATGGGAGAGCCTGATTGCGGGCGCCCCCGTCGAAAAATGAAGATCCTTTGGATCAAAGCGGACTTCCTCCACCCGACGACCAAGGGCGGCCACATTCGGACTCTGGAGATACTGCGCCGGCTCCATCAGCGGCACGAGGTTCATTACGTCGGGCTGACTGCTTCCGGCCAGGAGGAAGGACCGCGCCGGAGCGGTGAGTACAGCACGTTTTCCCACGCGATTGTTCACGAGCCTCCGCGTAAGGACTCCGCGGCTTTCGTGGCCCAGCTTGCGGCGGGCCTGTTTTCCCATGTCCCCGTTGCGATCAGCCGCTATCGCTCGGAAGCGATGGCGCGGAAGATCGAAGAATTGCGTGCGTCGCAGCGTTTTGATCAGGTGGTCTGCGATTTCCTGACGCCAGCCATCAACATCGGTGACCTCAGCGGCTGCGTCCTGTTCCAGCACAACGTGGAGACCGCCATTTGGCGGCGTCACGCGGAACATGCTCCTGACCCGTTCCGGAAATTCTATTTCGGCATACAGGCGCGGCGGATGTTCGACTACGAACGCAAAAGCTGTCTTGCCGCCCGCCACGTGATCGCAGTGTCGAGGGCCGACGCCGAGCTGATGAAGGAGTGGTTCGGAGCGCAGCGCGTGTCGGTTGTGCCTACCGGCGTGGACATCGAGTACTTCCGGAGGCCGCTGTCGAGTGACGCGGTGGCCGATGTGATTTTCGTCGGGTCGATGGACTGGCTGCCGAATGTGGACGGCATACAGTATTTTGTTCGGGAGATTTTGCCTTTAATCCGCCGGAAGCGGCCCGGGTGTACCGTGGCCGTGGTCGGCCGGTCTCCGCTCAAACAGATCGTAGAGCTTTCCGAAAAGGATTCGGGAATCCGTGTCACCGGCACGGTTCCGGACATACGCCCTTACCTGTGGGGCTCAGCCGTGTCGATTGTTCCATTGCGCATCGGCGGCGGTACACGGCTGAAGATTTACGAGTCGATGGCGGCGGGCACGCCCGTGGTGTCAACCTCGGTCGGCGCCGAGGGCCTCGATGTTTCCTCGCCCGGCAACATACGCCTCGCGGACAGCCCGGAAGCGTTCGCGGAGAATTGCCTCGCGCTGCTCGATGACGCGGCCGAACGAGCGCGCACGTCGGAAGAGGCTTGGGAGCACGTCAATGCCCGGTTTTCGTGGGATCGGGTCGTAGAGTGTTTCGAAAAAGTCTTGGAATCGGCGAGCTGAACCATGATGGCGGAGATTCTCTTCTGGGTATGCGCCGGCATCATCTTCTATGTGTACGTCGGGTATTACCTGCTCGTCACGTTGATTGCGCTGATTTCGCCCCGCCCCGTGCGCAAGGCTCCGATCGAGCCGTCCGTCTCCATTCTGGTAGCCGCGTTCAATGAAGCGCACGTGATCGAGGCGAAAATCCGGAACGCGTTGGCGCTCGATTACCCGGCGGACCGGCTGGAGATCGTGATCGCTTCCGACGGTTCGACCGACGGAACGTCCGAACTGGCGGCCCGCTTCACCGGGGACCCTCGCGTCCGTGTTCTGAACTATCCCGTGAACCGTGGCAAGCTCGCAGTGCTTAACGATACGGTACCGCGGTTGCATGGGGAGATCGTTGTCTTCTCCGACGCCGCTGCAATGCTCGATCCCTCAGCCCTGCGCTCTCTCATCGCCAACTTCGCGGACCCGGAAGTGGGCGCGGTGAGCGGCCTGTACGGCGTCGTGAACCACGACAGCGTCCAGATCGGCGCGCAGGAGGATTTTTACTGGAAATACGAAACATTCCTGAAGCAGCAGGAGGCTGCCATTGGGTCCATACTGGGCGCTCACGGCGCGCTCTATGCCGTGCGCAAGGAACTATACCCGTTCCCCGCGCTGGGCACGATCAATGACGATTTCGTGATCCCCATCCGAATTGTGGGCCGCGGCTACCGTGTCGCGTACGAGCCGTCCGCAGTCGCTCTGGAGGAAGCCCACGAAATGGGAGGGTTCAGCCGCCGCGCGCGCATCATGGCCGGTAACTTCGAGCAACTGCGCGAACTCAAGGAACTACTACGGCCTCCGCGGTGGCTCGTGTTGTTCACGTTCCTCTCGCACAAAGGCGGCCGCCTGGTGGTCCCACTGTGCATGGTGGGTATGGCTGCGGCCAATCTTGCTCTGTTAGGGAAGATGTTCTACGCATGGCTCGGCGCATTTCACGGAGCCTTCTACGTGGCCGCCGTTCTGGGCGGTTTTGTGAAGCTTCGCCCAAAGCTGTTGCGCCTCCCCTACTACTTCTGCATGCTCAACGCGGCGGTTTTCGCGGGGATCTACTACGCCACGCTCGGACGCCGTCACATGGCGTGGAAACGCAAGTGACCCGCAGTCTAGATCCAGCCTCTCGCGTAGTAGTAGCCGATCTTAGCGGTCTCCTGGACAAGCTCAATGAATGCCGGCCAGCGTCCGCGCCACGATCCAGTGCGCTTTCGGATGTCCGGAAACGGCTGCGGCAAAACCGTCAGGCCGGCTTTCTGATAGCAACGGCGGGCCCGGTACATGTGGTAATCACTCGTGAGAAGCACGATGCGCCCGCGTTCGCCGGCGAGCATCTCTTTTGTATAAAGCGCATTCTCCCATGTGGAGTTGGAGCGGTTCTCCACTTCGATTACGCCTGCCGGTACGCCCTGGGAGACGAGAAACTCCCGCATCGGCGCTGCGGCATCCTTTCCGCTCAGAACGATGCGCCGTAAGCTCTGCTCCCGGAATGCCCTGGCTGCATAGATTGCGCGCCAGTAGGAACTTTCTCCAAGCGTGCCGTCGCCCAGCACGCTGCCCGCAGGCACGACGAGTACGTCACCCTTGGGATTGTTCCACGCCCCCGATAGCTGCGTAGCCCACCAATAGTCGAGTGGAGTGAGCGTCACAATGGTCCACAGGATTCCAATTGCCGCCATCAAGCGGAAGAGGTGACGGAAGGAGTGGCTGATGAATCCGCTTCGCTGCATATGAGTCACTCTGGCGCTGCAAGACCTGACAGCGCCGGTGATCCGGAATCACTTGTGCTGCGTTTCCCAGTCGTAGTTTATCGAGGGATCGTCGTATGGGATTCGCCCCTCGTCGTTGGGGTCATAGAATCGGTTCGTAACGTAGACGAGGAAACCGTGGCCTCCCCCGATGACCTTGTAACCGTGGCCCACCCCTGGGGGCACCAGGACCTGGACCGGCCATAGCGAACCGGCATAGAACGTATTGCGCAGCCCGAAAGTCGGTGAACCCTTCCGCAGATCCACCAGCGCAATCTGAAACATGCCCTCAGCAGGAACCCAGCAGTCGATCTGCCGCAGGTGATAGTGGAACGCCTTCACGGTTCCCTTGTAACTGAGAGACATCGACACCTGCATCCGGTCCGCCGGGAAATCGGCTGCCAGACCTTGCCCTGTGCGCAGGATCTCCGCGAAATAGCCGCGGTCGTCGGGCCAGATGGAATAGGGACGCAAACGCACTCCCGCGATCAGATCCGGGGAGTCTGGCTTGCGTATGATCTTCCCGATGCCTTTTTCGCACTTCGGCAGGAGCAGTTCGAGCCCGTCTCCTGCCGCTAGACTGCGGCAATCCGAAGGAAGGGATGAATTTGACGTCGTTGCGCCTTCAGCCATGGTTGAACTACCACTTTACTTGCTCCGCGCCATGGTGTGGTACTGCCCCTCAAGCCGGGCGTCAGCGAACCTGACTTGGAACAGGGGCGTCAAACCAATGCCGCGTGCGGTTGCAGATCCCGCAAACCGACAGCATCACCGGTACTTCAATCAGGACGCCCACAACAGTAGCCAGGGCGGCTCCGGAACCCGGGCCGAACAGGGCTATCGCTGTGGCCACGGCCAGTTCGAAGAAGTTGCTGGCTCCGATCAGTGCGCCCGGCGCCGCCACAGGATACGGTACCCGGAATAATCGCATCAGCCCATAGGCAAGGGATGAGTTGAAGTAGACCTGGATTAGGATAGGTACGGCAATCAGTAGCACGTGGGAAAATTTCGCCGTAATGTTGTCCGCCTGAAACGCGAAGATCAGGACCAGCGTAGCGAGCAGCGCGCACATGCTTACGGGGGCGAATCGCGGCAGCAGCGTTTCCTCGAACCACCCACGCCCGTGCCGCTGTATGAACCAGCGTCGCAGGAGAGTCCCCGCCATAAGCGGAATGACAATGAAAATTGCCACGGCATACAGCAGAACGGCAAAAGGTACGTCCAGCGAAGAGGCGCCGCTCACCAGGAAGCGCACAATTGGAGCAAAAAGAACCAGCATGATCAGATCGTTGACCGAGACCTGGACCAGCGTATAGGCCGGGTCGCCGTTCGTCAGGTAACTCCAGACGAACACCATCGCGGTGCACGGCGCCGCCGCAAGAATGATGCATCCCGCAATGTACTGGGACGCTTCGGCTGCCGGGATCATCGAACCGAAAACATGCCGGAAGAACAGCCATGCGATGAAAGCCATGGAGAACGGCTTCACGATCCAGTTGACGAACAGAGTCACAAGGAGCCCTTTTGGACGCTTGCCGACGTCCCTGACCGACGCAAAGTCCACCTTCATCATCATCGGAACGATCATCAGCCAGATGAGAACGGCGATCGGAACGTTAATCTGGCTGCCACTGCCGAACTCCATGCGACGCAGTGCGTCCACCACGCCCGGAATTGCCTTTCCGAGCAGGACGCCCGCGATCATACAGGCTGCGACCCACAGTGTCAGAAATCGCTCAAAGACATTCAGCCGCTTCGGCTCTATGACTGCCATGCTGCCTCCAGAAACCAGTTCTCGGGATGTTGGCAATATCGCCAATTCACCAAGGAATCTTAATTATTAAGCATTTACACAATCACTTGACAATTTCCATATTTCGACTATTATCGAATTATGACCCAGGCCGCAAAGCAAACTGATCAAACGGTGCGTTTTGCCGACATGCTTGCAGCGATTGGCGCCGAGCCAAGGCTGCGCATCGTTCGCCTGCTGCTGAGTGCCCACCCTACCGGGATGGTGGTTGGTGAAATTCAGTCCGGACTGGGTATCCCGGCGTCGACACTGTCGCACCACCTGGAAAAACTGAAGAACGAGGGCCTCATCAAGGTGCGGCGTGAGGGCACTTATCTCTGGTACAGCGTCGACACCGAGGTCCTGCGTGAGTTGCTGACCTTTCTCTACGCAGAGTGTTGCACGCGGAGCAGAGTGATTGATCCTTCGGAGATCGCCCCTGTTGGGGACGAGAGGAGCTGAAAAAACAAATGACTACGAATCGCGATGTTAAAGAAGCCGTGAAAGAGAAATATGGGCAAGCCGCCCTACGCGTTGTGTCCGGGTTGGGAAACGCCTGTTGCGGAACAAGCCCGTCCGCCTCGTGCGGATGCGACCCGATTACTTCTGACCTTTACGACGAGGCGCAACAGCGGGAACTCCCCGAGGCGGCTGTTCAAGCCTCGCTCGGTTGCGGGAATCCTACCGCACTCGCCGAGTTGCGTCCCGGCGAGGTGGTCCTGGACCTCGGGAGCGGCGGCGGTATCGACGTCCTGCTGTCGGCCAGGCGGGTCGGACCCACAGGCAAAGCTTATGGGTTGGATATGACGGACGAGATGCTGTCGCTCGCCCGTGAGAACCAGCGGAAGGCCGGTGTCGAGAATGTTGAGTTTCTGAAAGGTGAGATCGAAAACATCCCCCTGCCGGACAATTCCGTCGACGTCATCATCTCTAACTGCGTGATAAACCTCTCCGGCGATAAGGACAGGGTGATTCGCGAGGCATTTCGGGTACTCAAGCCCGGCGGGCGCTTTGCGGTATCGGATGTTGTCGTGCGCGGCGAGGTCCCCTCTGCAGTGCGGCGCAATATGGAGCTTTGGGCCGGTTGCATCGCGGGCGCTCTGGAAGAAACCGAGTACAAAGCGAAGCTCTCTGCTGCGGGTTTCTCCGAAATCGGAGTGGAGCCGACGAAGGTCTACAAGGTCGAAGAGGCCCGGGAATTTCTCACGGGCTCAGGTCTCGACGTTGACGCCCTTGCCCCCCTGGTCGACGGCAAGTTCTTGAGCGCCTTCATCCGGGCGCGCAAGCCGTAATCGATCCCGGCCCGCAGGCTCCCTGGCGCTCGTGATAGCCTAGTAGTTTCCGGCGAGTACAATCCCGCCACGCCTGTCCGGCTCTTGGGTGTATCGGCCAGATGAGACTTTATTTAGGAGAGTAATTCACTATGCCTCTAGTTTCCATGCGTCAGCTTCTCGACGAAGCCGCCAAGGGTGGCTACGGCGTCGGGGCGTTCAACGTCAACAATATGGAGCAGATCCAGGCCATCATGGAGGCTGCGCGAGAGACGAAATCGCCCGTCATCGTGCAGGCTAGCCGTGGTGCGCGCGCGTACTCACAGGATCGCTTCCTGTATCACCTGATGCTGGCCGCTGCCGAGCTCTATCCCGAGATCCCCATGGTGCTCCACCTCGATCACGGCAACAGCCCGGCTACCTGCAAGTCAGCCATCGAGACGGGTTTCACGAGCGTCATGATGGACGGCTCGCTGCGCGAGGACGGCAAAACGCCGTCAACCTTTGACGAGAACGTCAAAGCCACTCGCGAAGTAGTAGAGATGGCACACGCGAAGGGCATCACCGTCGAGGGCGAGATTGGCGTGTTGGGTGGAATCGAAGACGGCCACGGCGCCGGTCTTGACGGACTCTCCCACATCACCGATCCGGATCAGGCTGTTGAGTTTGTCGAGCGCACGGGTGTGGACGCGCTGGCGATCGCCATCGGAACGTCCCACGGCGCATACAAGTTCAAGGAGAAGCCGACGGGCGATGTTCTCAAGATGGACCGTCTGATCGAGATCCACAAGAAGCTGCCGAAGACTCACCTTGTGATGCACGGTTCCTCCAGCGTTCCCCAGGACCTGCAGGACGTCATCAATCAGTACGGTGGCAAGCTGCGGCCGACGTTCGGTGTCCCGGTCGAAGAAATCCAGCTCGGAATCAAGAACGGCGTCCGCAAGGTCAACGTCGACACCGACAACCGCCTGGCAATGACGGGCGCTATCCGCAAGGTGCTGTTCGAGACGCCTGAGAAGTTCGATCCGCGCGACTACATGAAGCCGGCGCGTGCGGCGATGCAGAAGGTCGTTGCCCTCCGCATGACGCAGTTCGGCCAGGCAGGCCACGCGAACGATTACAAACCGCTGTCTCTCGAAGAGATGAAGAAGTATTACGCCTAATTCTTAGAGGCGCAACAGCTCATCATTTAGCGTCGCGGCCCGGTCACAAGCCGGGCCGTGCGCATTTCTTGGCTGGAATACTTCCTGTCCTGACTGTGAATTGGCCCGAATTTAGGATCTCGGCTCTTGCCTGAGCAGGCGGCCGGCACGCTGTGCGGTCCAGTCAAGAACGACTTGCCGGTGGTCACGTTCAACGCAGGCGTAGTAGGCCGTCGCCCCATAGACGAGGCACGTGATCGCGCCCACCAGAATCAGTTCGCTCCAACTCTTCCCCGCTAGGCCCCCTTGCTTCAATAGGACGAGGACGACCGACACGGGAAGAGCGGAAACAACGGGACTCACGAGGATCGACCTCATGTACTGCGCGAATGGGAACGTCAGTTGCTGGCACAACAACCATGGGCTAATCACTCCCCGCGTTACGATCATCAGGACCGCCGACACAACCGCAGCCGCCAGGATACCGTGCTTGGGGACCAACAGAACCATCAAAACGATGCTTAGAACTGCTTCCGCGAGGACTGCCCGCGCATAGCCCTGTTGTTTTCCAAGGCCGAACAGAATGGATCCCGTGCAGAACTGGGACGCCTGGGCAAGCCCGAAGCCAACCAGGAACGGCAGAATCAGCGGAAAAACCCGTGGTGCAAATTCAGGTGTCACCCAAACCGAGAGCAGTTCGTGCCCGTAGACCATCAGGAAGACGGCCATCGGCATGAAAAGCGCCAGGCAGTAACGGTTCGCGTAAATCCCGAGCTTCGCCACTCTTTTCAACTCGCCGCGTGCCGCGAGTTCGGTGGAACGCGGCAGGACCACCATGCCGACATTGGTAATCCCATTTGCGACGTACTGGATCATGCGAAGCGGAAAATTGAAAAACCCGACCTCGGTCGTGTTTCGGAAGTAGCCGATCAGCAGGGACGGTGTCTGTTCGAGTGACTGTGTGCCAAGACTCGCGATGAACGTGTGTATACCGTAGCTCACCGTCTGCTTGAACATTGAGAGCTTGATCCAGCGGGGAGAGAACTGCAGCGGCGCGAATATCCTGCGCATGTACAGCAGGTACAGCAGGAAAAACACGATGTTCATCGCCAGGGTCCAAGACCCCATCGCGACGAGGCCGTAGCCTGTCGCAAGCAGCGTGAACCATCCCGCCGCCCGCACACCGGAAATCACTATCCGTATCCTGTTGTAGACGTCGAAGCGCTGAAATCCCTCGACCACCGCGGAGAACACACTCATGTTCAAACCGGCGGCAATGCTAAAGCCGACAATCAGAACAAGCCACGAAAATTCCCCGCGTAGCTCGACGGGCACAGTAAAGAAGTCATGAGCGTGCCGCCAAAGAACGAGCGTTATGCCTACGAGCGCAACTGACGCGAAGGAAAAGTAGAAGAACGTCGTATTGATCAGCTCGTTGATCTTGTCGTCCTCGCCTCGCGTGTAAAAATGTGCCGAAAACCGTACCACAGCCGAGCGGAACCCAAGGTCGAGGAAGCCGTAATAGCTCGTCAGGGAAAAGACCAGCGCCCAAATTCCGTAGCGCTCCGTGCCTAGCTTGCGAATGACGTATGGCGAGATGACGATACCGGCGAAGAGTTGTACGCCGATGCCGGCCCAGTTCCAAAGAACGCCGGAAAGAAAACGTTTTGCTCCATGCACGTCACTTTTCGCGTTGCTCGTGTCTGGCATTCGTGTATTCTCAATCGTACTTCAGCGTTCTGGAATGATAGCATCGTACACTGGAACTGGTGTATCGCCCGGTGCAACGGAGAACGTTTGAAACATAGACTGCGAGATTTGTTAGCTTGCTGCTCGTGCGGTTCGAGTCCGCTCGACCTGACGGTGATCGAGACTGCATTGGTTCCCGCGCCCGCCGTGGACGGGGTACGTTGTTCGCATTATTGTTCCTGGTGCTCAGAGAAGGTGGAAGGCTCCGGCCGGGCCCGCCCCTGCGCGGAATGCTACGGCACTGAGATCACGCAGGGCGTCCTTCACTGTGACGCCTGCCGCCGTGATTTTCCGGTCATCGATGGGGTGCCCCGCTTCAACCCCGACGTGGAGCAGGATTTTCCATCGTTTTTTAAACTCTATGGCGGGGCATTTCGCTACCGTGAGGCGCCGGATCTGGCAGACTTCCGGGCGCTCCACGCTCAGACAAAACGCAGCTTTGGATTTCAGTGGCTTCGTTTCCAGGTGACGGATCACGAAGAGAACCGGGCGGTCTTCTTCAGCCGCACGGAGACCAAGCCAGGCTCCCTCGGAAGCAAGCTCTTTTTCGAAGCCGGTTGCGGCATGGGACGCTACCTTCAGGTCATCGGGGACGAACGCCCTGCTGAGGTTGTCGGCCTTGATCTGAGCCTCGCCGTAAATCGTGCTTACGAGGAAGCTCGCGGGCGCCCGTTCATTCATGTCGTGCAGGGGGACATCCTGCAGCTCCCTTTCCGTGGCGCAACTTTCGACCACGTGTACAGCATCGGCGTCTTGCACCATACGCCGGACATGAGGTCTTCTTTTCGAAGCATTGTGAAGCTGGCAAAGCCCGGTGGGAGGGTGAGCATTTGGGTCTACCACGTCTGGAGACCACCAGAGTTGCACGGGCTGAAGGCAGTGCACGCTACGATGAAGGGTTGGATCGCGGGCACGCTGAGAAAAGTCACCACCTGCATACCGCTTTCTCTGCTTTGCTATCTTTGCTACATCGCGGCGCCGGTTGGTTGGCTGGGCCGGTGTGCTGACAGGACCCAGGGGCCTGTGAGGATATTGCTGTCTCCGCTGTTGATGATTCCGTGCTCGATTCACGCGAAGTGGAAAGTTCGTGTCCTTGATACGTTCGATTGGTATTCACCGCGGTTTCAGTGGAAACACACGGTCGCGGAGATTGAGGACTGGTTCCGGGAAGAAGGACTAACCAACATTTCCACGAAAGGGTTCCCGGTCTCCGTTCGAGGGACGGTGCCGGGACAGGGTGGCACGGTAAACCGGTAGCCATAATGAGAGTTGTTCAGCTTGGGCCCTTCCCTCCGCCACACGGTGGCGTCCAGACGAATCTGGTCGCCATCCGGGACTATCTGCGCGGCCGGAACGTACCGTGCGATGTAATCAATCTCACCCGTTTCCGCAGACCCGGCGCCGATGGAGTCTTTTACCCGTCTGGTCCCTTACAGGTGGCAGCGCTCCTGCTGCGGCGTCGTTACGACATCATCCACTTGCATATCGGTGGGAAGCTGCCGGGCCGGCTCGTCGGACTCTGCCTGTTCTGCGCAATGATCCCTTGGGCGAAAACCGTTTTTACCTTCCACTCGGGCGGATATCCGTCCACTCCGTCCGGGCGCGCCGCAAAACCGTGCTCAGTTCGTGGATTCGTGTTTCGCCGGCTCGACCGCGTGGTCACAGTCAATGAAGAGCTCTCGGAGATGTTCCGCAGATTCGGCGTCTCGGAGGACCGGCTACGCCTCATCCTTCCGTTCACCCTCCCGGCGCAACTGCCTGATGCTGAATACCCTGAACCGGTGCGGAACTTCCTCTCGGAGCACGCGCCCTTGCTCGTCACGATTGGCCAGCTCGAACCCGACTACGACTTCACGCTTCAGATCGAGGCGCTCGGACGGATTCGCTCGCGTTTTCCAAGAGCCGGCCTCGTCATCGCCGGTGCTGACGGCAGCATCGGAGCAGACTTACGAGCGCATCTGGCCACCCTTCCCTATCGCGATCACGTGCTTTTGAGTGGCGACCTGCCCCACCCCGTTACACTCCGTCTCATCGCTGAGTGCGATCTCTTCTTACGCACTTCGCTCTTTGACGGGGATTCGATTGCCGTGCGTGAGGCACTGCACTTCGGCTCCCCCGTAATTGCTACTGATACTGGTATGCGCCCTGACGGTGTCCACCTCATCCCGCTGCACGACGTGAACGCCTTGTGCCGATCGATTGAGGAATGCCTGACCGCTCCGAATCGCCCGCTGAGAGTTGCCAGTGCCCCCGATAGCGCCAACATCGAGGCGATTTGGCGCCTCTACAACGAACTACTGGCTTGAGGCATGACTGCGCGCCGGAGCCACGAACGAACTG
>JBDKSR010000649.1:0-3251 GCA_039680545.1 Bryobacteraceae bacterium
GGCCGAGAGCATCGGCAGCCAGACGCCGGCGCTGCCGTATATTGCGCCGCCGCCGAGTCAGCACTGCAACACGCTGGCGATGATCGTGATCATCGCGGTGATGATCGTGGTCACGGTCTACACCGCAGGTGCCGCGGCCGAAGCTTTTGCGAGCACCCTAGGAACGGCCGCAGGCGGCGGCGCGGCCGGCGTGGCGGCGGCGGGCGGGACCGTCCTTACAGGCGGCGCGGTGGCCGGTGTCACGGCCACCGAGGCCATCGCATCCGCCTTCGTCGGTGGCGTCGCCGGCAGCGTTGCCGGCCAGCTAACCGGCAAAGCGATGGGTGTGCAGGACCACTTCAGCCTGCGCCAGGCCGTCGGCGCCGGTCTCGGTTCGGCCTTTACTGCTGGGTTAAGCGGAGCCATCACGGGCGGGCAGAGTGTGGCCGATCTCGCGAAGATCGAGAACGGCATGAGCGCGTCGGCGGTCGCGGGCAACTACGCGCGCATCGCTGGCGTCGGTGCGGCTGGCTATGCGAGCGGCTACGCCGGCAACCGACTGGCTGGCGAGGAGGCGCACTTCAGTTGGGCGACTCTGCTGGCTTCGGCGGCAGGCAGCGCGATGACGGCGCGTGCGCACTTGCCGACGAATGCCGAGCAAACGGCGGGGCAGGGTGCCGCCGGCTTCTTCACCAACGTCGAGGGCGGTCTGGTCAATGGTGCCGTCAATGCGGGCGTCGCCCGAGCGCTTGGGGCGGATGCGCAGAACGGCAACCAGATCGCGGTGGATGCCTTCGGCAATGCGTTGGCGAACACGCTCACCCACGCTTCCGATCACGCGTCGGCAACGCAGGCCGCGGGTGCGCGCGACGGCACCGTCGTCCTGCCGAATGGCCAAGTCGCACTGCAGGATGGCGTCGTCCTGTCGGGCGATGGCACCGGACCCGTTGAGTACGCGTCAACCGAAGCCATGAGCCAGGCACAAGCGGCACCTGCAGTGGTGCGCACATTCACCACCAGCGATGGCCGCCAAGCGCTGGTGTGGGACGACGGCGTGATCACTTATGCGTTGCCCGATCAGGCGCGCACAGCGATGACTTCGCTGCGCGACAATCCCGTGTCCACGGTGCCGTCGAGTTCGGCTTGGGAGACGACATGGGGCTTCACGCACGGGGCCTGGGACGGATTCAGGCACGTGACCCAGGCTACTGGCGAGTTCATCAGCAGCGAGCTCTACAGCTTCAATCACGAAGGCGGTTTTGGCGCCACGCAGACGGGCCAAGCCCTGAGGAGCGTGTACGGCTTTGCGCAGGAGGAGATCAACACGGCGCGCTCCGAGGGTATATCGCATACGCTCATCGCGCAGAGCGCCAAAGACGCCGCCGACTTCGTGCGCTATGCGGTGACCGAGCGTTCGCTGGCGGAGGATCTGCAGGGTGCGCAGGACTTCGCGAGCCAGGGGATCCAGCAGGCCGCCACTTACGTCAGTACCCATTCCGGGGCCGAAATCGGCTACGACCTCGGCAAGTTCGTGGGCGAACAGGCGCCGCTACTGGTACTGACCGATGGGGCGAGCACGGCACTGAAGGTCGGCGGCGAAGTGCTGGATTCCGCGGCCAGCTTGACGAACAATGCACGCCGAGCCATCGGCGACTTCGTTGATGGCCTGGGCAGTGGGCCGACGATCGGCTCGCCGGCGGCACAGGCGGGCAGGCTGGATTTCGGGGAGTTCGTTCCAAACACAGTAACTGCGAATGTTGGAAAGAACAGCGTAACTTGGGTGCTGGATTCCGAGGGAAATACTGTTTCTGCCACAGGTACGTTACGCGAGTCGTTCTCTGGTGCAGCTAGAAGTTCGGCGGAGGTACGGGCACAGGCGGACGCTGCGGCATCGGGGATTGCAGGAGATCAAGGCGGGCACTTAGTAGCTCACCGTTTTGTGCTCGATCAAGGCTCCGTGAATTTGTTTCCGCAGGAAGGCAACTTCAACATGTCTGCCTTCAAAACGCTTGAGAACGACTATGCGCGCTATACGTCTCAGGGTTATCAAGTAGATTTCTCGCACACGCTTGGTGACTTTGATCCGTTGACCGGTAGGCCAAGTTCACTCTCGGTTAGGTACGAAGTCACCGATGCAAATGGAAACGTTGTCGATACGTTTGCCGACAAATACTTAAATCAGTCGGGCCAGGTATATGTCCGAAGGGCGCACTAAATGAATGACGAGGCTTCAGCTGTTGTTGTTGATCTGGCCAAGAATTTTATTGAGCTTGTTCGTTCGCTTGATGCGAGTTGGACAAAGGGCTACTACAGGTTCAGAGCAGAAGAGTCCCGCTATGGCTCAAACGCTTCGTATGTGGGGACGTCAGGTGTAGTCCTTATTGGGGCGATCAAGCACGGATCGTTCTACGATTCGATGAATGAGAAGGGGGCCATGTTGCTCAGAATCTTGGGCAAGGAAAAAGGAGTTTTCCTTCTGTCGGTCGACAGCAAGTTTGACTATGGCATCCAGTTTGAGTGGGGTGACCTCCAGCGCTGGGAGATCACCAAGATGAATGGACGTAGCGGAATTCCAGAAGGGATTTGAACTCCGTTGCAATCTATTGGATTTTCGTCGTAAAGAACGCCCGCCCCGTGCGGGCGTTCTTCTTTGGTGTGGTGGTCACACCGGCCTGGCCAGCACTGCCCGGATCGCCGCCTCATCGTGCCGCGACAGTGCCCTAGTCTGGGCCTGCGCGTCGTCGTAGGCCTGCCGTAGCCTCGCAATCTCTTCGTCGCTGCCGTTGCCCTTCTTGGCCATCAGGTATTCCCGGAAGATCTTTCCGGCGGCGTGGTCGAGGCGTTCCCGCGCCCGTTCGAAGTCCACTCCGTAATTGATGTCGACGTTATTGTGCATGGTCGTTCTCCGTGGCGTTGGGTGGGCATTGCCTCGGCACGTTACCGGCACCGTGTCACACCGCTTGCAACAGCCGTTGCGCTGACCTTCTCGAAGGCATGGCTTCCGATCATTCCGGCCAACTGCAAAAGCCTCTTCAACGTCTCTGGACAAGGTATGGGTTTGCACTACCCCCGCCGCATGGGCGGGGGATCGGAATAGGGGACGGAGGCAATTAATCCGTCAGCATCGTCCTACAAAAGCCGTAGCAGCCGGCCGATACCGGCAACCCCAAGAGGCGACGACGCTTGGACGCTCCCCCACCCGCGTCCCGCCGCCATGCCTCGTCGCGCCCGCCTCGAGTTCCCGGGTATCCCCCTGCACATCACCCAGCGCG
>JBDKSR010000650.1:0-8117 GCA_039680545.1 Bryobacteraceae bacterium
TTCTTCAACTCCGGCAGGCACGGGATGTTCCGCGAGGAAAGCTCCCTCCGCAAGGTCTCACGTAAAGGGTGATTGGCGGCAGAGTCGATATCGGCGTCGTAGCCGGCCGCGTTGATCGCGGCCATCACGCTGAATAGTGACGGGCTGGCGTCAAGCTGGCCCTGTTCGGCCGCCGGGGAGATACAACAACCCGCCAGGAACAGCACCGCCGGGAGAAAAAACCGAATCAATTACAGACCTTACCTTCCCTATTAGTTTAGCGTAGTTATGGCTTTCGACGAGTCCGCCGTCATGCCCTGAATCCGTGCCTACCTCGCCGTGCGGCCCATCGTTCGTTCGAGCTCAGCCTGGGCGAGTTGGAAGCCAAGCTGCGCGGCAAGCGCGTCGGCCTCAGCCTTCGCCAACGCGGCGGCATTCTCCTTGTGAGCCGCCAGCACAACAAGACCGGTCTCCAGTTGATCGCTGCTCAATCGCTCCGCCTCACGCCGCAGTACCAACGCCTCCCCGGCGACCTCCATCATCTGCCGGGATCGTTCCACCTTCCGGTACCCCTTCTCAACGTCCACGAGCACGCGATTTCGCAAACGGCGCAAATTCTCCTCGGCCTGACCAAGCAATGCCTTCCGTTCGTCAACGACATCGCCGCGTTTGCCAAAGTCGAATATATTCCAGGTCATTTTGAGCCCGAGGATGCCGTTGTTCCTCGCGAGCAGGGGGACTCCACTCTGGTAGATATGTTCAGCGAACAGGCTAAGTTCGGGGATGTAATCGGTTCGAGCAGCAATGACCGCGCTCCGAGCCTTCTCCACTGTCTGCTGAGCAGCCCGGACTTCCGTGCTCTCCGCCAGGGCGATTTTCATGCACTCCTCGATACTCGCCGGAGAAGCGTCAGCCGGTGGTGGCGGGACCAGTTCGACGTCCGTGTCGAGCGGAAGTCCGAGCATGTCATTGAATTCGACCGTCAGGTCCGAGATCTGGTTTTCGAGCGCCAGAAGAGCGTGACGCCGCTCCAGGAGGTTCGCGCGGCTGCCAATCTCGGCGACCTCAAGAACGTTGCCCGTCTGAACTGCGCGCTGGCTATCCCGCAACTTCTCCTCGGCCGCCGAAACCTGCAGTTCGAGAGCGCGACGCTGCCGCTGGGAGATAAGCACCGCGAAGTAAATCTCGTGTACCTTCAACGCAATCTCGTTTTCGGTCTTCTTCACATCATTCGAAGCAAGAGCCTCATCGAGTTGCGCGATCCGGTGTCCCTGCCGGATCTTCAGGAGTTGCGTGAGCGGCTGTCCGAGCGTTGTGCCCGTGAGAAGCAGGTTATCGCCGCCCTGCTCGATGCGGATCGGAGACTTCGGAATCAGGCCGACGCCGCTGTAAACGCCAAGAGCGCCCGCTGGAACGACGACTTCCTGCCGGTTCAACGTATGCCAAAGCTGAGACTCGTTGGAGAGCTTTGGAAAGTAGTCGGAGCGCGCCGCCCGGCGCTTCGCATCGCTTTCGCGAACTTTGAGCCGTGCGATCTTAAGCAACGCGTTGTCGCGCAGCGCAAGATCGACCGCCTCGCTCATAGTAACGCGCCGGGATTCCGCGGGCACACTCGCCGCCGAGAGCGCCGCCAGCAGAAACAGACTCAGAATGCGAACTCTCATCGAATACCTCTAGGCTTCATGCCTCGCGGCTCTCTGCCGCGCGAGGACAAACAGGACAGGCACCACCACCAGCGTGAAGAACATGGAGCAGATGAGCCCCACCGCAATCACGCTGGCAAGCGGCGACCAAAGACTCGAACGCGAGATGATCATAGGAGTCACGCCGACCGCAGCCGCCATCGTCGTAAGAAAGATGGGACGCAGACGGCGTTCCCCCGCCTCACGCGCTGCGGCTTCAAGCTCTTCACCGGCGCGCAGCCGCTCGTTGATGTAATCGACCAGGATGATCGAATTGCGCACCACAATTCCGGAGAGGCTGACGACACCCAGGAACGCCGTAAACCCAAATGGGTTGTTCGTGAGGATCAACCCAAGACCCGCGCCGAGAAGGGAGAGAGGGATGGCCGCCATGACGATGGGAGGCTCCCATGCGGTGCGGAACTGGAACAACAAGATCAGGAAGATCGCCAGCAGGCTGACGCCCAGGGCACCGACCATTTCTCCGAACGTCGTGGCCTGGCTCTCGGCCTCACCTCCGTATTCGATACGGTAGCCGGGAGGGAGGGAAAGGGCGTCGATCTTCGGCTTGGCCTTCGAGAGCACCTCAGAACCCAAGTAACCTCTATCGAAGAAACTGCGGACCGTGAGCGTGCGGACGCCATTCCGGCGTACGATACGGCTGGTTTGCCACGCCGGTTCCAGACTCGCGACCTCGCGTAGCGGCACACGCGCGCCGGTCAGCAGGGAGATCACATACGCGTTCCGCACGTTGTCGAAGTTCTCCCGCCGGTCCTCTTCCAATCGGAGCACGATATCCACGGAACGATCGCCCTCCCAGAAGGTCGTGACAGGAGCGCCGGAAAACGCCCCGGCAAGCTGTTGCGCAATTCCTGAATTGGTTAGCCCCATTCGGTTGGCAACTTCGTCGTCGACTTTAATTCGCAACTGGTAAGAATCTTCCCGGAAATCGTCGTAGACGAATTGAGAACCGGGAGTGTCCCTGAGGGCCGTCTCCACCTGGCTCCCTATCTGCTTGAGCGTAGAAAGATCGTCACCGACCACACGAACCTCGACGGGAGCTTCGATGACCGTCCCTTGCTGTAACTCCTTGACGATCACACGAGCCTCCGGCGCGACCCCACGGAGAAGATGCCGCAAATCCTCCACATAGGCCGGCGTCTTTCTCGCGGATTCCGTATTCACGAGCAGTTGCCCGTAGTTGTCGGCCGGGTAAACGGGATTGACGTTGTAGTAAAACCGGGGCGCGCTCGATCCCACAAAGGACGCGCAACTCGTCACGAACGATTCCTTCCGTAGATACCGCTCGATTCTCCGCACCGCATCGTCGGTCGCCTCCAGACGCGCTCCCTCCGGTAACCAAACATCAATCACGAATTGATTCCGCTCCGCCGATGGGAAGAATTGCCCGGGTTCAGCCTTAATCAGCAAGAAACCGCCCGCAGACGCCACGACGGCGAAGGCGACCACCGCATACTTGTGCCGCATGGCAACCGTAATGGTCCGGGAATAGACGGTCTGCATCGTGTCGAGTACGTTGAACTTCTTCTTACGATGCGGCGAATCACCCTCCTGTTCCCCGGTTTGCTCGCCGGATTGCGCGTGCAGCCCTTTCCGAATAAAGAAATTGCAGAGTAGCGGCGTCAGCAGCATCGCCACAACAAAGGACGAACCAAGAGACACTGCAACAGCGATCGGCAATGCCGAGATGAACTCGCCAACCGAGCCCGACAGCAGCAGCAATGGCAAGAATGCCGAGATGATAGTAAGCGTCGCGGTGAGCACGGGGATGGCCATTTCGCTCGCGCAACGCCATGCCGCGTCGGCGCGTGACACACCGCGATCCAGCAGTTCAACGTAGTTGTCGGCAATCACGATCGCGTCGTCAACGACCATGCCGAGCACGACGATCAGGGCAGCGATCGACACCTGATGCAACTCGACACCGAGAGCGTTCATCATCCCAAAAGTAATGGCGACAGTAACCGGGATGGCCACCGCGGAGATCACCGCGACGCGAAGCGGCAGCAACAGCATAGTCACCAGGATTACGGCGGCAATCGCGATTCCAAACTCCCGAATGAAGCTGCGGATCCGGTTTTCAACGACCTGCGGCTGATTGGCAATGAGATCGAGCTTGAGATCGGGAGGCAGCATCGGTTTCAAAGCATCGAGCTTTTGATGAAGTGCATTACCGAAATCGACAATGTTATTGCCTTCCTGCATCTCGACCGAGAGCATCAGGCATGGCTCGCCGTTATAACGAACAAGAAAATCGGGGTCTTGATAGCGCCGCTCAACAGTGCCGAGATCGCCTATATACACAGGCTGTCCGGTCGTCCGGGAGACGTCCCCCATCACGCGGCGTATCTGTTCTTCGGTCTGAAATAAGCCGGTGGTATTCATCGGCACCGCTGTTCGCTCGGCATCCAAGCTGCCGGCGTAGGCGATGATATTGCGGGCTTGCAATGCGCCTATCACATGGAGCAGGTCGACGTTGTACTGTGAGATGCGTTCGAGCGAACTGGTGATCAGAATCTGTTCCTTCTGCTCGCCGTAACGCTTGATCTTGGAGACGGCGCGAATCGTTCGCAGTTCGTCCTCGATCCGCTCGGTGTAGTCCTTCAACTCCCGGTACCCGTACGGCTTCCCGTGAACGGCCAGCAGCACGGCGACCGTATCTCCGAAGTCTGAGTTGACAATCGGGCCGCGCACCCCTTGCGGCAATTCGCGGGCACGTAGCTCGTTCATGTCGTGCCGGAGTTTTGCCCAGAACTTGTCGGTGTCCTTAACCCAGTCTTCGAGTTCGATATTAACAACGGAAAGGCTGTTGCGGCTGGTTGAATACGTCTTCGACTTGCGGACTTCCTCGAAACGGAAGATACGCTCTTCGATCTTCTTCGTGACCTGCTTTTCGACCTGTTCCGGCGTGGCGCCGGGATACACGGCGATTACGAGACCCGCGCGGATGACAATCTTGGGATCCTCGCGCCGGGGCATGGTAATGAGCGCATGAACGCCCACGGCAAACAGAATCGCGGTGAGTACGATGGTGACCTGCGGGTGGCGCAGAGACGATCGGACCGGGTTCATCGGGAGGCCTCTGTAGCAACCACGGGCATGCCGTCACGAACCTGTTGCTGGCCCGCGACAACGACGAGTTCGCCGCCGGTCAAACCGCTCTTGATCTCTACCTCCCGTCCAAGAACGGTCCCCAATTCAACACGCCGTCCGTACACGCGCTTCTTTTCGTCGAGATAGACATACACGAGCGTGGCCCCCTGCGGATCGCGCACAACAGCCTCACCGGGAAGCGTGATCGTGTCTACCATTACATTGCCCTGAATCCGCGCTTCGGCAATCATGCCCGCGCGCAGAAGCCGTTTCGGATTAGGCACGGCGATCTTGACGGAATACGTGCGTGACGCCGGATCGGCAACAGCACCCACCAGTTCCACGTGACCTTCGAAGAATTGGCCGGGAAGCGCCGGGATCTCGACGCTGGCATGCTGGCCGATCCGTACAAGACCGATGTCAGACTCCGGCACACCCACACGCACCTTGACCACGCTCAAATCAGCAATCGAGAACACAGGATAGCCCGCCGCCACGGTTTCTCCAGGATCCACGCCGCGGCGCGCCACCACTCCTCCAATCGGGGCCATCAGGCGGGTATCGGACA
Source organism: Bryobacteraceae bacterium (assembly GCA_039680545.1). Lineage (GTDB taxonomy): Bacteria > Acidobacteriota > Terriglobia > Bryobacterales > Bryobacteraceae > JAEHDI01. The sequence goes on from JBDKSR010000650.1 coordinate 5,344, forward strand.
GCCGCTTTCGGGCCACCTTCTCACCTGCTTGCGCCTGTTCATATGCCGAGCGGGCAGCAGACTTGTCTTCTTTGCGAGCGCCTTCCTTGGCTTCCTCGTACTGCGCCTTGGCGGCAAGATACCCAGCCTCGAATTTCTCGAAGTCGTTCGGAGCGAGGCTCTTGCGGTCAAACAACTTCTTCATGCGTCCGTACTCATCTTCGGCACGCGCGAAAGCAACGCGGGCGCGTTCCAGTTCCTGTGCTCGGGCTCCGGCGTTCGCTTTGTCGAGATTGGCACGGGCCATACCGGCCTGAGCGGAGGCAGCATCCAGGCCGAAACGGTAGTCGGTGGGATCGATTTCGGCCAGGAGTTGACCGGAACGGACTTCCACGCCCTCTTCCGGAAAGACCCGAACTACTTTGCCCGCGACCTGGAAGGCAAGATCCACAGTCTCACGGGGCTCGATGGAACCGCTGACAGCGATTTGCTGAGGTTGCCGGATTCGATCAGCTTTACGGACGCGGACAGGCGTGCGCTCGTCCTTCGGACGTCCTTCGCGGGAGGAACTTGAGCAGGCACCCATCCACAGACAAGCCGTTACCAGCAAGAGAGTCAATACAGGTTTGTGGAACATGGTTAGTCGACAATGCGACGAGAGGCAAAATCATTACCAATATCATCATCTTATCGCGATGATTGTCAGGAAGGCTCCCGAACGGCGACAATCAGAGAGTCATGGCAAAGATCTTGATGGTGGCATCGGAAGCGACTCCTTTCATCAAGACCGGTGGGCTGGCGGACGTGGCCGGCTCTCTCCCGGCGGCGCTCAAAGAGCGCGGTGAGGACGTGGCGGTCGTCTTGCCGCGCTATCGCGAGGCACGAATCGATGGAGCGCGCCGCGTGGCCGAGAACATCGCCGTCTGGCTCGGCCAAGCGAAGTATTCCGTCGATGTGCAACTCGCCGTTGAGCGCGGCGTTCCATACTACTTCATCGATTGCCCAGCGCTCTACGACCGGGAAGGCATCTACGTCAATGGCGACGGGGATTTCCCCGACAACCACATTCGCTTTGCGGTGCTGGCGAAGGCGGCCTTCGGCATCATCCGTTACGTCTACCGCCCCGACATCCTGCACTGCCACGACTGGCAGGCGTCCCTGGCGCCTGTCTACCTGAAGACCGCGCTCGCGGGAGACCCGACGTTCATGGGCATCCGGACCGTGCTTACGATCCATAACCTGGGCTATCAGGGCATCTTTCCTCCGGCCATGCTGCCTCAAATCGGCCTGGACACCGGTGTATTTACGATAGGCGGGCTCGAATTTTTTGGAAACCTGAATCTACTCAAGGGTGGCATCGTCTACAGCGACGCGATCACAACCGTCAGCAAGGGATATGCCTGCGAGATTCAGACCGAAGAATATGGCTTCGGCCTCGACGGCCTGTTACGGGATCGCAGCAGTGCCCTGACCGGGATCTTGAACGGTGTTGATTACTCGCTGTGGAATCCGGAAACCGACAATTACATCGCGGCTCATTACTCGGTTGACGATCTCTCGGGCAAGAGCGCCTGTAAGCTCGACCTTCTCAGAAAATTCGGTCTTCCCGACGAAGCCGCAGAGCGGCCGCTCATCGGAATCGTCTCCCGCTTCGCCGGCCAGAAAGGCTTCGACCTGATCGAGGAGATCGCTTCGGATCTGGCCTCGGAAGACGTGACGATCGTCGCCCTTGGCACCGGGGAAATGCGCTATGAAGACTTGTTCCGGCGTCTGGCGGCCAGCCACCCCGGCAAGATCGCCGTCCGGATCGCGTATGACAACCCGCTGGCGCATAAGATCGAAGCCGGAGCCGATATGTTTCTCATGCCCAGCCTGTACGAGCCTTGTGGATTGAATCAGATTTACAGCCTTCGCTACGGCACGGTGCCCGTGGTTCGCGCCACCGGAGGGCTGGATGATACGATCGATGAGGGAACCGGCTTCAAGTTCAAAGAGTACTCCGGCGCTGCTCTACTGGCCACGCTGCGGGATGCTCTGGCTGCGTGGCAGAACCGGGAACGGTGGAAAGAACTGATGCGCAACGGGATGAGGAAGGACTTCTCCTGGAATGCGTCAGCCGGCGAGTATGCGGCGCTGTACCACCGCCTGCTCGGTTGAATCATTTTCGCCTCCGGTGCATCTATAGGAAATGGAGAGAGTGAATGGCAGGTCCAAATACCCTTACCTTCAACGACGCTGGATTTGACAGCGATGTATTGAAATCCGATGTCCCCGTGCTGGTGGACTTCTGGGCCGAGTGGTGCGGCCCGTGCCGGATGATGGAGCCGACGATCGACACCATCGCGACCGACTACGCGGGTAAAGCGAAGGTCGGTAAGGTGAATGTCGACGAGAACAGTGGAACGGCTGCTCGTTACGGAATTCGTGGAATCCCGACCCTGCTGCTCTTCAAGGGCGGCCTTGTGGTCGACCAGCGTGTCGGCGCCGTCGGCAAGACGGAAGTTCAGAAGATGCTGGATTCACACGTCTAAGTGTTCCGGGACCGGGCGCCCCGCCCGGTCTATCTCAATCAGAACCGATAACGTCCGCCAGACCAGTCACTGGATCAGGCCCGGCGGAGCTACATATTTGTGATCCAGCTCGATTAGCTTGTCGTCTTCGAACGTGAAGATGTAATCGAAAGCCGCGAGGCCCGCGGCATCTGGTTTCGCTTCCGTCAACTCCAGCCGTTCCACGTACATGGCCGGGTCGCGGTACAACAACCCCGTGATGAAGATAGTGGCCCAGGGATACTC
>JBDKSR010000651.1:0-14682 GCA_039680545.1 Bryobacteraceae bacterium
TGGAGATTGGAGATCACGTCCGCGATCTGCGGGTTCATCTGGCGCAACGTGTCTTGATTGAACAGTCCAGGAACTAGCTGCTGAAGCCGCTTCAGCGCATCCTGCTGCTGACTGATCTGTCCTTGAAACCCCTCGTTCCCCCACAGATTCATGTCTGCGTTGCCGGCGTTGGACAGAAGCGTCTGCCACAACTGGGGCGAGAGCGTCTCCAGTTGGGTCAGACCTTTCTCGGAATTCGTCTGCTGCCGCTGCGTCAACTCACGCTGATAATTGGCCTGATCCGAGGCGAGAAGATACTGCCAGATCCCCGAGCCGAGATCGACACCGGGACCGGTGATGAATTTAGCAAGCGACTCCAGCCAACCGGGGAGAGAAGAACCGGAAGCAGTTGGATTCGACGGATCAGTCGGCACGAGAAATCTCCTCGCTTCATTATACCGCGGGGAAGCGGTTGATTTTACACGCGCTTGGCGCGCGAAACCGTGAACCCAAGAGTCCCAGTGCCGCCGGAGGTAATGGTCACTTCAACTTTCAACGACTTCGCATACCTGGTTCCAAGAATCCAGGTACAAGAATCCTGCGACACCGGGCCCGAGCCCTGCCGCGCTGCACCGTGAAGTTCCTGGCTGAACTCGTTCCCGGCCTTGAAAATCTCCATCGACGCCGGCGTGGCGCCGTCCACCGTGATCGTTACGGTTCCCATCGGATCGCCGGTGATCGCCGTCTCCGCTTCGAAACCAATATGCACCAGCACCCCGGCCTCCGTCACATCCACGACAGTTGTCGTAGCCAACGAAGAAAGGTCGATCGGCGAGTAATCGATCGCCTGTGGGATATACGACTCAAGCGGAATGTAACTCATAGAATCCACCAGTTACCAGAAACCGGAAGCAGCATGATACTCTGTCGATCTCCGTTGAACGACCAATTCGCGTTGACGCCTTCGATGTTATCCGCTCCGTTCGGATCGAGGATGATGTCGTTGACGTCTGATGTGGTTTTTTTGAAATGATACGGCGTTGTGCGGCCCGTTGCCGCGGGAAGCGTGACAGTTACATCGCCGCCGGACGTGTCGATGAGATACACGTCATACACGTTATCCGGCGCGAAATCTGTGGTTTTACTCACCACCCGAAACTGGCCCAGCTTCAACGTCTGCGCCGTTTTGAAGACCGGATCCGCGGCCGCCCCGGCGCCCACGAGGAATTCATCCACCTCGCCGGGCCCGACGGTATCGAACGCGCCGCCGGCGCCAAAGATCCAAACTTCTCCCCGCACTCCGGTTGGCAGGTCGCCAGCGCCAGTAGTCGGAGCGATTGTCGTCGCGCTGCACGAGGGACCGTCGAAGATTTCGTTTGCCATACCGTTTTTGAGGACGGTGCGGATGCGTAGCACAATGTTACGGACTGCATCGGCGGTGACGCGGCAAACGATAGGCGAATGTCGAGCGGCTCCGACGAGAACGGGCTCGGTATTGGCGTCGATGAGATTGGAGGCATAGATTTCGTACCGATCAACGAGACTGGGGTCGATAATCGCTTCCTGGAAAACGACTTGAAACGCGGTACCACCAAGAAACGTGGACGTCGCCGCAACACGCATCCCGCGCGCGTACGGGACCCGGAGTCCTCGAAGAACCGGCGGACCGAGGGTGGTTGATTCCAGACGCTTCAGTGTATAAGCGTCTGACTCCCCGACCCCGGCGTAACTGGAAATCGGTCCTTGATTCTCCGGCATCAAACATACTCCACCGTCAAACTCACCGGTTCCGTCGTCCCGCGGACAAGAGTCACCAGGCGATACTGATCCGTGTCCATGACACGCAAACAGCCGTGCGTCACGCGCAGAATACCGGCCACCGTCAGCGCGCCGCCGTGAATGAGAAGGCCGGAGCGGACTTTCGCCGCCTCCAGCGCCGGGCCGGCGGTAGGTGTAAGGATTAACACTGCCGATGGACCGTACGATCGCAGCGGGGTCAACACTCCTCCGCGCGTGACGCGATACGTCCCCTCCGGTGTGTCGCCGTAGATTTTCAGCGGATCGGCCGAGGGATTGCCCTTCAACTTTGCGGCGCCGGCGTCGGCCCGGCCCAAACACGCGCACTCGTACACTTCGCCGAAAGCGTCGAACACCTTCAGCATTCCAAACTTGGTTTTCTTGTCAACCTTCGCCGCAAACGTCACCCGACCCTCCTATTTCTGCCCTGAGATCCATCCGCGAAGGCCTTTGCCAATCTCCTGCGTCAAAGGATACAATCTCCCACCCTGTTGAATCTGCGCGGTCGGGTTATCGATCCACTCCGCCAACGCACGTTTCACTGAGCCTTTGGCCGTACTCTCCGATAGCATGTTCAAAACATCCTGCACCGACCACTTGGCCGCGGGATCCGCGATGGCCTTGCCGTACACCGCGCGCTTTGCGTTGTTGATTTGCTGCCCAAACCGTTGAGCTGCGGCGCCGGTCTGCGTTCCTAGCGCCTGGGCCCGAGTCAGTAATGCATCGATCTCAGGCATAGAGAGCGCCTTCGCGTCGACGCTGAAGCGCTTGATGAGTCCCGCAGCCTTCGGAAGCGCCGCGGCGCCAGCGGCCAGGCTCCCGCCCGGACTCAGCAATCCCAGGAGCGAGTCATCCGGGGGCGGGGTATTCGCCTGCGCTTGCTCGGCGTTTGCGATGAGGGAATCCCAGTACCCTCGCGGCGCCGAGGCCGCGCTTCGAGAAGGCGTCGGCTTTACAGCGGGTTTCGCCTTATTCTGCCCCTTTTTCGCCCTTTCCGCCGCCTCTTTCGCAAGATCAGTCATCGACTTCCCACCCATGCCCGGCACGGGAGCGGCTACGTTGCCGCCCGCAGTGGGCGCCGCCGGCGCGCTCGCGCCCTGCGCCTTGCCGAGCGCCCCTCGACCAAAGAGGAATTGGTACACTTTGTCCCAGGTGGATTCATTTTGCTCGGGCGGCGTCATAAGAGGCTCCTATATACAGGGTACTACGGAATCACGTCAGCGCTACACCCCGCTCCCTGGAGCGAAAATCCAGGTCAACGAGTGAAACTCCGCCGGCGTGGTGGAGTTCACAATCTGTACCTTCACCGCCACACGCTGCGCCACACTACGTTCCGGGTGCTCGGTGGTATTGTAGGACTTACTCTTACCCCGCCGGGTCGGATCATAACTCGGTTTCGCGTCGATCGGGTCGGTCCAAAAATCGTCCAGGAACAGATACACACGCGGATCCTGATCCCCGGCCCAAACGGAGCGCTCGTACCGGAAACCCTCGAACCTCGGCGTCCGGGTCGGCGCGTTGACGGCATTGATGTGGTTGCCTTCGGGAAGTTTCTCCAAATGCGTGTTGAAGTACCACGTGATCGGCCGATCCCCGGTCGGGATCCGATCCTGTTCGGTGCGATTTGTCGGGTCGAGATACACAAGCTCCGTCGTCGTCTGATCCCATACCGCAAACACCATGCGCTGCATGAACAATGACTCGTGAGTTCGCGAAGACAGCATCGCAACGGCCGGGATGTCCCAGGGCGTAAACCAAAACGGTTTTCCTCGCTCCTTGAACCGCTTCATATCCATGATCCACTGCCGCGAGTTCTCCGTCCCTGCGGGCCGATGCGAAGCGATGATGAGATAGTCCTTCTCAAGGTCCGTCCAACGCGTGATATCGATCTCACCGCCGCCGTTGACGGCGTCGCGGATATCTGTCCACAGCGGATCGGTAACCGCGACGGCTTGACTCTGCTCCGCGTACATCACGCGGAAATCGTGCGCTAGCCACGCGAGACCCGACCCCACCGACGCGGCGCCGCGAGGATGTCCCCACGGATGCCCGATGTCGTGCAGCCAGGAGTTGATTTCAAAGGTTTGTTTGTTCGTCCCAGTGATGCGGTAGACCTTCTTCACCGTGAGGACATAAACGCCGTCCGCCGCCGCCACGACATTCGTCACCGGCGACGCGGTCTTGAAGAACATACCGTTCAATCCACTCGGGAAACACTCCTCCGGCACGCCGGCGGAGATTTCTTCCTGCGCGGAGCCGAAGACATAGTGTCCAATCGCGTACCACAACCGATTCGCGTAACTCACGATCGGCGTGGAGCGCTCGATCGCATCGACACCGGTGATCTTCGGCGCCCGGCACGCCGGCGGAGGAGAGTTACTCGTCAAGCTCGGCGCGGTCTGCGTCGTGTCGATAAACTCATCGCTCATCGGGTCTTCGAAGGTCCCGCCGCTGACGCCGGATTCAAAGTACTTATCGATAAACGTAATCGTCCCCGCGCCAGTGTTCGCGATCTGCTTGATGAAATACAGCGTCCCGCCGCCGTCGGTGGTGCGGTAGATGTTGATGTAGGGAATTCGCGTTGTGTCGGCTTGGCCTTGTATTTGCACCTCGGGGCAGAATCCGGCACCGGCCGCGATCACTCCGACATTGCCGGTGTCGCTGGGTAGTTTGTCGAGATTGGTCTCAAAGTCACTGCGGTTACTGACCTGCTCCGTGTCGGTAACATATGCGTACGCGTACTGCCAGCCGTAAAGAACCTGATACGCATGCAGGTTCACCTGCGTCGACCACGTTCCCGGATCCACTACGTGCGCCGGTTCCGTCGGTCCCAGGAGTCCCCAGTATCGCGCCGTCACGGTACCGCCGGTGCCATCGAGAATGACCGTTCCGAGCTTCTCTCCCGTCGCCGACAAGGGGAAGGCTTTGATGTACAACAACCCCCGAGAGCTTTCCATTTCGTGCGGGTAGTAGGAGAGATTCACACTCCGAAGATCCGTCAATTTCGTCCACGCCGGACTCCCGGCGTCCAACCGCAGCCACCAAATCTCGTACCGCGCGGTCGTGGTGTTGTAGAAACTTCCAACCAGGTAGATTTTCGACGGAGACTCCAACGTCTCTACCGCCACCAGGCGTGCCGGCCGCTTGGTGATCTGCGTGACGGAGTCCAAAGTCTTCGTCGCCGGGCGCCGGCCCAGCTTGTCCCCAGCCGTCACGAACGTGTTCAACCCAGCGACCAACCGCGGAGACGGATCCAATTCCCCGCGGATTCTATCATACGGCCAGGCGAGATTCTCGTAATGTCCCGCGTCGAAAATCTGTTGCAGCGCCACGCGCGCCCCCTATCGACCCAACAATAACGAGAGCAACGACATGAGACTATTTCCGGTACTGTTCCCACCGCTCGACGTCGTGAATCGACTCGGCAATCCCATGTTTGTCTGCGTCGGCGCGGCCGAGCCCGTTGGGCGCACGCTGCGGTTCCAGGACGTGTACCCAATCGGACGCTTCACGCGGTTCCAGGCCGTCATCCACGACGGCTGCGCGGCGGCGGTACTCTGTCCCGTCGAGCGTCCGGCGCCGGAGAGAAGTGCCGCCAACGTCTGCGGTATCGACGTAGCCGAACGTTGCGTCGGTTGCGCCGTCTGCTGCTGGACCGCAGCCGGCATCGCGGCCAATCGTTGCGCCGTCTGCGCCCGGCTCTCGCCGGGCTTTCCCAACGCATTCGGATTTGCCTGTGAATCCAGAAAAGCCTTCAAATTCTGCGGGTTATCGCGGTAGTACGGGTTGTTCATCAACGCCGCCACTGCGCCGGCATTCAGCAACGGCTTCCCCTCACCGAGATTCAACTGCGCCTGCTTCGTAGTCCCAAAGGGATCGAACTCCGTGTTCGTTGGATTCACCGTGGACTTGATCCCGTTATCCCCCAAAAGTTTCTGCGCCGCGCTCACGCCGGCCGGATTCGCCCATTGGGTAAACTTCTGATCCGCGGACCCGGCGGTCTTCCATTGACTGTTCGGATTGTATGGATCGACGTTCTGCCCGATTTCGTTCCCGCCCATCCAGTAATTCGGCGTTTGGTATGAAGTCGGCGACGTCGCCGGCCCGGTACCCAGATTCCCGCCGACGCCCGGCGTAGACAATTCGCGCACCGTCGGACTCTCTCCGCCTCGAACATCGTCCCCGCGCGCGGCCTTCAGCGCCTCGGACGCCGCACGCAGCGCGTCGTTCAGCCATCCGCCTTGCGCGCCGCTAACCGGCGCCGTGACGGGCGTCTGTGACGGCAATGCGGACCCCAGGCCAACTGTCTGCAACGTCGGAATCTCCGTGCCGACGCGCCCGGACGGCTGACCGCCGCGGACTTCCGACGGCAGAGACGTACTTCCCAACGTACTCGCGGCGCGTAGTGTTGCGCCAAATGGACTCGCGACCGCGTCCGGCAGCGTCAACGGTGCTGGAGCGCCATAGAACTCACCCATGGGTTTCCTCCTTCTCTCTCATCGCGTCCCACACCACCGCGGCGCGCGCCAATACCGTTGACCGGTCAGGCCAGGTCGGCAGAATTCCGCTCAACATATCCGTCACGGCGCCGATGAATTGCAGGTACTTTTCCTTCCCCGCTTCCTCCGAGCCGGCGCACCGCACCCACTCGTCCCAAGCCTGGGCGATCGTACTGACATTCCCGACGCCGGACAGATCCATAGCTCAGGCCTCTTTCGTCCCAATCGGCCCCTCGTTCGAGATCGGCGCCTCGTTCGAGAACTCCGCGTTGAAGTTCGCAAGCTCCTCATCGAAGCGCTCGCGCGCGTCCAGCACTTCCCCGAACGCCTTCGAGATCGCGCCGTACTCCTTCGTCGACACGTTGTTCGGATTCTCCTGGAACACCAATCTCAGCCGCGCCACGGCGGCCGGAATCTTCTGCGTTTCGGCAACCAGTTTCCCGGCCGCGTTGGTTAGACGGATGATCTCCGCCAGGACTTCTTCGTGCGGCATGTTACAACCTTTCCCACCAAACCCGCAGACCGAACGGGCTGGCGACAGCTTTCTTCTCAAATCGGCCTCGAGCGTCAGTATACACGGCGCCCACCGGCCAGTTGTCACCGAAGTTTCCTTGATAAACGTTGCCGTAAATCAACGACCCCACAGGATTCGTAATCCTCGGCAGACTCGTCTCTTCCTTCACCGGTTGATCGATGGCCGGGTAATCGGCGGGATCCAACGACACCTTAATCGTGCCTTCCGGCGCTGGGGTATTCGGACCCAACTCCCACGGATTCAGCGGCCACATCACCAGCGAGTAATCCTGCAACAGCGCCGGCGCCCACTTGAAGCCATTCAACTGCCGGCCCTTCATGGTTCCCCAGGCCTCAAACCCGAGCCCCGCAATCTGCGCGTCTACCCGATACCCCTGCCGCGCCAGTTCCACGGCCTTCGACAGCCGCTCCGGCGACAAACTCTGCATGGTCCGCACGACGCGCACCGCGGCCGGCTGCGCGTTCCAGTACAACTCGTTGAATTTCTCGCGATCTTCGATCCCGAAGTCCCCCGCGAAGACCCAGCCCAGCCCAGCCAAAACACACAAACTCAGCAATCGTCGCATAGTCTTTTCCTCACTTCATTTTACCATCGCCGAACCAATGGCTCTCGCGGCGCGACGCCAACTGGATCGGATTCGTCCAGACCCGATTTTTGAGCCATGTCGGCAACCAACGCCAATGCGTACTGCCGTGCCATCGCCTTTTCCTGTCCCTTGTGAGGCAGCAATCCCCACTCCAACGCTGCGCAAAACACTGGGAACCACTCGTCGTCCCACGGCAACGTCGAAATCAGCGTGTCCCGAGTGATTTTGGTGAAGTGGCGTTTGTACACCCCATTCACTATCCACTTTCCGGGCCCGTATCCGTACGGCGGCGTGGGGTGAACCCGAAACGCATCCACCTCCGGCACGTACGCGATGATTTCCGGCGTGTCCTGTCGGCCGGTCCGCGGCGCGTCGCGCTTCGGAATCAGCGGAATCCGGTAGAACGGCGCCGTATCGGTGTCGATCATCTCGGCGGAAATAATTGACTTGAAATCCGCCGGCACCGCGGCCACCAGGTTCCCGTAGTCCTGTTCCCCGCCGACCAGCCAAAACGGCGGTAACTCGGCCTTCGTGAACGAGAAATGATACGCGTTCCACAACAGCCCCAACGCATCATTGACCGCAAAGATACTCAACGCATCCTCCGTCGCGCGCGGATTGTAACTCGCCACGCGGGTCAACACGTCCAGGTAAGTAAACGTCGAAGCCATTATCCGACCCTCCGCGTGACGTTTGCCAGATCGCCTTCATAGATCGACACCATCGGCTCCACTTCACGCAGCCGCGCCATCGCGTCCATGAAAACAGCCAACTGCCCCGAGTACCCCGGCGCACTACTTCCGTCCTTCGCCATTTGCATCTGGACGCCGCCGGCTCGAGTATCATCCGCGTAAAGGTACGCGTAGTACAGCACCCCGGCCTCGAACACCCAAGCATACTCATCCGGGAACGTCAGCAATCCCGCGGTCGCCATCGTCGACTTCGTGATGATCGGCGCGGACTTCTTGTACCACGCGAAAATATACGGCGTGACGCCGGTCGGCAGCGCCGCCTGCACCGGCGTAATCCGCAACTTCGGCGTCGCTCCGGAAATGTAAGCGACCTTATTCGGCGAACCCTTCACCGTCACCCCGGCGGGGAGAATCGCTTCCGGCACCAACGGCTTCTGACTCTGCCCGTCGTCGATATACGCCCGCAGCAGATACAACACCGACGCGTCGACCGGAGTTCCCGCAATGGCGAAATCATTCCCCGTCGCCGTCAGCGGCGTCGGATCGAATACCCCAACCGTCCAGCGCCACGGCGCCGCCAGCCAGAACTGATTCGCCGCGGCCTGGAGAATTCGTACCTGCACGTCTTCCAACGGCATATTCTTGACGTACGTCTTCGCCAATGCGAACGCGCTGGACGGTCGATAAGTGCTCGCCACGACGAACTCCTTTCTACGACGGGCCGCCTACGGGCGGGAGGCCGGCCGTCAGGTGCGCCGGCAAGCGGTTGACCCAGTGTTTCTGGCATTGCTGGCACAGGTAGTGGACGTTTCCCGAACTGTCCTTCATCGGCACGACCGCCGGACGCCGGTTTTCCTTGATGTGCAGGCATTCGTCCTGGATTCGCCCACGGCGCAGAAGCTCGTCCTCCACAGCTTTCAACTGCTGCACCTGCTCCCGGTGCTTGCGCTCCGCCGCCAGGCGCTCGGCCTGCAAGTTCTTGAGCGACTCACGCAAACCGACCAACTGCGTAGCCTTCGTATAGTCCTTCGCCGCGAGCGCATCCGCGATATCGGCGTCACTCACGGTCAGTTCGATCGCCGGTAAATTCTTCGGATCCGGCGCCGGAATAAACGCCGTCTCTCTCGCCAATTCCTCGCGCGCCGGCACGGGCGGTCGAACAGGAGTGTTGATGTTTGCCATCGTTGTCTCGTCCTTTCCTAAAACTTTCCAACTCCGCGACCCATGGCCGCGGCCCAGGAGTCCCGTTCGCCGGTCGAGAACTCGCGTTCCAACAACTCCGGCGACGTGAGCATTTTCGGCCACACGAGGCGCGCTGCCACCGTGCGCCAACCACGACGCAGTTCCCGGCCGGGAACCGTGCGCCGGATCAAGCCCGGCCGCGGTTGGCTGTTGTCGAACACAAACCCTGGACCTCGGACGTCGCCGTAATTCGGGGACTTGGGATCCAGATCGGCTTCGAGTTTGAAGTCCAGAATCCGCGGTAAGTCGGCGCGGCGCGTTTTCCGTGCGCCAGGACCGAGATAGCTCGGATCGTAGGTTTCCTCTTCCGTGCTCTCGAATACACTGTACTCAGGCATCAAACCTTTTTCGTACGCGGAGATGTACTCCTTCTCCCCGTTCGGCGGTAGCACGTACATCACGCGCATGTTCGGATTCGTGGGATGATCGGTCGTCCACAGCGATCGCACTAGTTTCTTTGCGTGTCGCTCGAACTCCTCCGACATCATGCCGCGGCCCATTTGCGCTTCCAGGTTCGTCGCCGTCGCGCCCATCATACGACCTTGCGCGAGCACCTGCTCGACATACTGCCGCGCCTGGTCCGTGCGCGCTTCCATTTCCGCCATTTGCTGCTGAATCGTCAACGACTGTTCGCCGAAGATTCCATGAACCCCGCTCATCGTTTTCCTCTTTCCGCTTGCACGGCTCGCGTCTCGGCAAGCTCGATACGTAACTTGATCACTTCGTCCCGTAGTGATGTTAATGACTTCTCCAACTTTTCCATCTGCGGCGCGGTGTTCTGTAACTTCAACTCCACCTGTGTAAACCGAGCCTCCTGTCGAGCAAATAGCACCCCGGCAAGAATCAACATCGACGCCACTTTCACCACCGGCTCGAACCAGGCCCGCAACATCGTCGCCGTCGAATCGTTCTTCATCCTACACCTCCGGCACCGGGGCACTTGTTGATACCACCGGTGATGTCAACGTAGGCACAATGGCGTCGATGGCGTAAGAATCCCCGCTCACCTCGAACAACGCGCTCGGTCCTGCCACCCGCCGGCCGGCGAGATCGTACCAAAACGCTGCATATCGACTGTTCGGCGGTTCCAGATCTGCGTTATTCAACACCCGAGCCTCGGTCGACAACTCGCCCTCCACAACCGGAATGCGAATCCACGTCGGGATTCTCGCCGACGGAGACGCGTTGTCGGAGAGAACGTAGCTGATGGCGCCGGAAGTCGGCACTGGACACGCGAGCCCGAGGACCAAGTGCCCGTCGAAATACTCGCCGGACGACCAGGAAATCCGCGAACTGGTCAATTGTGCTTTCTTTGGAGCGGTCGCCACGTTGAACTCCCTGAATCCATTGTAGCGCAGCGGGACGAATGGTCGGGGCGGCAGGATTCGAACCTGCGACTTCCTGCTTCCGAAGCAGGCACGCTACCAGACTGCGCTACGCCCCAACGTCGATAAACTGGGGCCGCCGAAAACACCTCCGGGCGCGGGGGTGGACGAGACGAGGCGGAACCCGGAGCGGCGGCCCAATCTCAGTGTACCATTGATGCTTTATGCGCCAGAGGATTAAAAGTTTTGCGCCAAAGTTTCATTCCGTCGGTAGTTATTAAAACTTCCCGACGTTTCGTTTCCCTAGCGCACCGCGGCCGCCGTGGACCGGAAACGCATTCCGGCTTCGGGCGGCCGCATCAAGTCGTCAGGGCGTTTAGAAAAACACCCCTACTTTTTCTTTCCCGTGAAGGTCTTCAGGATCGTCTCCTTCGCCTTCGACGCTTTCTTCCCACCACCACAGGGCATGATCTCCCTCCTTACACTGCGTACGGCTTGATCGCAACCATCACGATGCCGTTGGCGAATTCGGGCGTGATCGTCGACGCGGTCCGCGTGACATCCCAGGTCACGGTGAATTGATCGCCGGCCGCCACGACCTCGGTTCCGTCGGATTTGATCACCGCCTGGGTGATCCCGGCGCCGGTGGACAGCGTATTGCCCCCACCGGTCCCGGCCGCCTTAGCGAGCGCCGGATCGGTCGTGCAGATCGCGGTACCGTTTTTCTTCACCGTTGCGGCCAGGCTCGCAGCGTTGGTTCCATCCTGACCAATCTGGCCCACCGCAAGCCACACCTTCGTGATCTTGCCCGCGTACGGGGCAAAACCAACCGGTGCGTCGGTGACATCGGCGTCCAGCGTGATCGCCGTTGCCTGCAATTGAGTTTCCAACTCCGTGATTCCCTGGGAATCGTTGGAGAGGAAGTTACGAAATTCGGACATCTGAGTTCCCCTTTCCTTCGAGTTTAGGAGCGAGACCTGCGCCCCGCTCCCCAGGTGACCACGACTACGCGACGATGCTCGACGGGACGTCCATCGTGCGATACCGGTAGGTGCCGCCAATGGTCGTCGGGCCGTCCAGGACAACCGTGACGAAGCTGAAGTTGTAGCTGACGATTCCGCCAATCACGCCTTCGGGATCGTACCCGGTTGCACCCTGTGGGCTAATGACCTTGATGTTGAAGCGCTGGCGCTTCGGATCCGTGATCCGGTTCGGGCCGCGGCCCTCGAGATCCACGCAACCGATGCCGTCGGCGCCAAACACATACACGCGCCACTTGTTCGGCGAGCCGGCGGTGAGCAGGACGTTGGTGCTCGCCATGATCTTGCACTGGCCGATGTAGGCAAACAGCCCCCGATCCTCGGGTTTGATGATCGCGGTGTCTTTGCTCAGGTTGCGCTTGTAGATGTCGGTGTATCCGCCCGCGGACGGGTCGTTCACCAAATCATACAGCACGTACGGGTGCGCCAACGCCAGGTACCAGCCGTCTTCCATGGGCTCCACATCCACGCCCTGCAACCGGGCGCTCATGGCGCGGAAGTCCGCGGCGGTGAGATAGGTGTCAAGCGGGGTCGTATCGGTCGAAGCGGATTCCGCGTCGATGACGGTACGGGTCATCGTGTCCACGGACAGGCCGGCCTGGTAGGACAGGATGTCCGCATTGGATTGAACGATGGGATCGATGGCGGTATCCACCAACAGATCGCTGGTGGAAATGAAGTTCGTGAATTGGCTCACCGTGGCGGACATCGTCCGGCTGGACGTGCCTTCGCTGGTCCCAACTCCGCCCTCAGGGGATTTCGCCGACGTGGAGGCTGCCAGTTGCCCGTAGCGATAGAACTGCACGGTGCGGCCGTTTTGCTTCGGCAGCATGTCGCGTTGGCAAGCCTTGTCGAAATGGAATTTCTTGTACAACTTGCTCAAGCCGGTCTTCCGCAGGTAGACCGAAGCTAGGTGAGCGAGGTTGCTGGACGTACTCCGATTGGTAACCGGAACGGGCTCGTAAGCCATAGGACGCTCCTCAGTAAGTCAGTTCGTAGGCGAGCCTACGTCACTTGCAGTATAACACAAACACAAAGCCCTCCCCTCGGGGAGGGCCTGGTGTTGCCGAGTCGAGTTGAGAAATCGACGTCTACGCCGTCCGCTGCTGTTCCAGGCGCGCCATCAGCGCCCGAAGCTGCTCGGGCGACATGTCCTCCGCGCGGTCCAGCCAACTCGGCGCGTCATCGTTCGAGGCTGCCTGGCGCCGGCCGGGGGACGGAGGTGGAGGCGGAGGCTCGCGGAGACCGCCGCGCTGATCGGGCTCGCGGAGTCCACCGGGCTGCGCCGATTCCTCGAGCATCCCGTGCTGCTTTGCGTATGCATACGCAAGCTCGAACCCCGCGTTTGTCTTCGGGATTCCCATCTGCTGCATGACCGAACCCAGCTTCGCGGCATTGTCCGCCTGCGCCAACTCCTGATGCGAGTTGACGAACGTCAAGGCCGACAGCGTCTGGTCCTGTTGCTGCACCTTCTGCGCCAAGGCGCGAAGGATATCCTTCGGGTCAACCCCGCCGTACCGGACCTTGTCAACCAACGCAATCGCCTGGTCCAGCCGGCCGGCCTTCACCAGCGCCGCGAACTTCTCCTGATCCACCCGCGGCGACAGATCCGGTTGTGTCGGATCATCCTGTCCAGTGGTCAGCACTCCGCCGCCAACCGCACCCGCTTCGCGCGCGGCGGCTTCCATCTCCGCCTGGCGTTTGGCGACCTCGTTCGCATACGCTTGGAGCGCATCAGTAGCCTTTTGCGCGTCGGCGAATTCCCGTACCTGCCCACCCACGTTGATTTTCACCGGTGCGGCGCCCGCGGTGCCGGCACCCGATGCGGGGGCCTTTGCCGGATCGGCGTTTGGATCGTGCGCCTGGATTTCATCAATCAGCGCGTTGACGTCAATTTCCTGGGAATTCAAGACCTGCCCAGGAAGATTACTCGTGCTCATGTTGAATCTCCTCTACTTTCTCAAACTGGACGGGCCGTAAGTCAGTCTGCCGCGCGCGGCGGAGATCGTCCAGTTCCATCGAGGATCCCGACGTCTCCAACAACACGCCCAATTCTTCCGCTAACCGCATCGGTTCGTCCCGCACCAACAAAGTCCAGCGGCGAAAAGTTTGCCAGCGACGCGCCAGGCGCAAAACATCTGCATCCGCCTCGGCCGTCGCTAGTTGAGTCAGTAAGAGTTCTTCCCCATTTGCCAGCACGGTAGTCAACACCGTCCACGCCGGCACCCGCGTCAATTCCGCCAACATCCGCGCTTCCTGCGGTGAAATCTCTCGTCCCATCTGAATCCAGTATACCGCCTATTCCGACCGACGTCGCGGCGCCTGCCGCGGCCGAGGCGGACCAGGCGGTTGTTGAGCCTGCTTCAACTTGAACTCTTCCTCCTTTTGCCGGAGCTTCTGCATCCCCGACTCCGCGCCGATCGCGAGATTCTGTCGATGTCCCTTGGCGCGCATGCTGCGCTCCATGGAAGCGTCGGCTGCCGCATTCTTGCGCTCGCCCTCACCCCGGAGGAACTGCGTCAAAACGTCCATCTCCGCCTGCTCACCTTGCTGCCGCATTCCCTGTTGATGCTGCTGCTGCTGCATGAGGAGCTTCATCAGCATCCCCTGTTGCTCGATATTCATCTTCGCAACCATGCCCTGAAGCTGAATCTGCGACTTCTGCCGTTCGTTTTCCACCTCAGCCCCAAGCGACTGCTGCTCGCTTAGCAACTTCACCAACTCCCGAGCGGACTTCTCCTCGGTTTCCTGGATATCCGCGTCGTACTCCAGTTGATGCTTCGTCATTTCCGACGTGTGTTTCAACTGCATGGCCTGGCCGCGGATCTGCGCGTCCATTTGGGCCTTTTGCATCGCGGCCTGCACCTGCGGATTCGGTTTGTTGAGCGCTGCCTGTTCCTGCTCGTTTAGCTCTCGAATCAACTGATACCGGCGATCGACACCGGTCGCGTCGAACATGACTTGCAGAAACTCTTCAAAATCCACAG
>JBDKSR010000652.1:0-3707 GCA_039680545.1 Bryobacteraceae bacterium
CCGGGACCTGTCACTGAGCCTTTCCGATGGAGACCGGATCGGCCTGATCGGACCCAACGGCAGCGGTAAAACCACCCTGCTCGAGATCCTGGCCGGAAATGAAGAGCCGGATTCCGGAACAAAGGCGCTGCGGAAGCAGGCGAATGTCGCCTATGTTCCCCAGGACTCGATTTTTGCCCTGGATGAAACCGTTCGCTCCGTGCTCGTGGCGGCGCTAGTCGGTCTGCGTCTCGACGAGGCCGGGAAGACGACTCGCATCAACGTCATGCTGGGGCGGGCCGGATTCACCAACGCGGATGCTCCCGCGTCGGAGCTCTCCGGCGGATGGCGGAAACGGTTGGCGATCGCCGCGGCTCTGGTGAAATCGCCGGATCTCTTGTTGTTGGATGAGCCTACCAACCAACTCGATCTCGAAAGCATCGTCTGGCTTGAGAAGATGCTGAGGACTGTGAATGCCTGCCTGGTCGTGACGCACGATCGTTACTTCCTCGAAAACCTCGCCACCCACATGGCGGAGCTGAATTCCGTGTATCCGCAGAGTGCCTTTCAGGTAAAGGGGAATTACAGCGAATTCCTGGAACGGCGGGAAGATTTCTTCGAGGCGCAGTCGAAACGGCAGGAATCGTTGGCCACGAAGGTTCGCCGCGAAGTGGAATGGCTCCGTCGTGGGCCGAAAGCCAGGACCGGTAAATCGCGTGCTCGAATCGATGCGGCTGGACGGCTTATCAATGAGTTGACCGATGTGACGGCGCGTAGTCGCACGACGCGGACGAAGATCGATTTCACGGCATCCGACCGTAAGACCAAACGGCTGATCGAGGCGGAAGGCATCAGCAAAACACTCGGGGGCCGCAGGCTGTTCCGGGATTTGGACGTGACCCTCTCACCCGGCGTAAGGGTCGGACTGGCCGGTTGCAACGGGAGCGGCAAGACGACGCTGCTCAAGATCCTGGAAGGCGTCCTTCCTCCAGATGAGGGTTCTGTGCGGCGCGCGGACGTCCTGCGAATCGTGAGTTTCGCACAGGATCGCAATGCCCATCCGGATCTCTCGGCAAGCCTTCGCAGGTCGCTGTGCCCGGAGGGCGATTCCGTGATCTTTCGCGGGCGCCCGATTCACGTTGCGGGATGGGCCAAGCGGTTTCTGTTCCGCGACGAGCAACTGGAAATGCCGGTGTCGAGCCTCTCGGGAGGTGAACGGGCTCGTGTCTTGATTGCGCGCCTGATGCTCGAAACTGCCGACGTGCTGTTGCTCGACGAACCTACCAACGACCTGGATATTCCGACGCTTGAGGTCCTCGAAGAGAGCCTGCTGGAATTTCCGGGCGCGCTGGTTCTGGTGAGCCATGACCGGCACTTGCTGGATCGTGTCTCGACTGTGGTTCTTGGCCTCGACGGAGCGGGCGAATCCGGCGTTTTCGCGGACTACTCTCAATGGGAGGCATGGCGGGAGGAGCAGACCTCGGAAACTCCCGTTGTGAAAGAACGGCGTGCCCCGGCGCCTGCTGCTGCGCCCCAGAAGAAACTCTCCTACCTCGAACAGCGCGAATGGGACGGTATGGAGGAGAAGATCCTGGAGGCTGAACAGGAACTCGCCACGTGGCAGAGCGAAGTCCAGGCCGTCTCGTCCGATCCTCAACGCCTCCAGGAGGCTTACCGGAAGATGCAGGACGCCCAGGCGCAAGTTGATGCTCTCTATGCGCGCTGGGCCGAAATGGAGGCAAAGGTCGCTTCATGGGACTTGTCCCGCACGTGAATGAGTTTGCCGTCCAATCTCTCTCGCTCGCAGCCGGTCTGCTCCTCCCACCCTCCGGCCTGCCAATTGCGAAGGGAATCTCTCTGGCGTAGCCTGGATATTCCGAGAGTCGCTTACTTCCAGCCGAGTCCAGAGTAATCTCCGGTGCGACAGGAAAAGCAGGCTAAGGAGAGCCGTATCCGCACATCCATGGCAAATAACAAGAAGAGCATGTTCACCACGGACGACGGGAGAAATCTCGTATTCACGTTCATCCTTGTCAGTTCGTTGTTCCTCCTCTGGGGGTTCTGCAACGGGATGATTGACGTGATGGACAAGCACTTCCAGGACGAACTGGGCCTCACTAAGTCGCAATCCGCCTGGGTGCAATTCGCGCACTATCTCGGGTATTTCCTCATGTCGCTGCCTGCGGGCTGGCTGGCGGGAAAACTCGGGTACAAGGGCGGAATCATCATGGGCCTGCTGATTGTCGCGTTGGGAGGATTCTGGTTCATCCCCGCCACGCATGTCAGCGAACTTGCGCACACGGGACAGGTTTCGCCCACAACTGCGTTTGTCATGTTCCTCACGGGTGTGTGCGTCATCGCCACGGGCCTCACATTTCTGGAGACGATCGCTAACCCGTACACGACTGTGCTTGGCGACAAGCAATTTGCGGCGACTCGTATCAATCTCGCCCAGTCCTGCAACGGAATTGGCTGGATCTTCGGGCCGATCGTCGGCAGCATGTTCTTCTACTCGAAGGACGCGATGGGCAACAACACAGGCAGCCAGACGCTCTACATTCCTTACGTCGGTATCGCCTGCGGAGTCATCGTTCTCGCCGCCATCTTCTGTTTCGCCAACGTGCCGGACATTAAGACGAAAGACGATTACCATCTGGACGACAATGCCCCCGGTGTTTCCCATTCCATCTGGAAACACCCGCACTTTGCTTTTGCCGTGTTGGCGCAGTTCCTATACGTAGCGGCTCAGGCCGGGATTTTCAGCTTCTTCATTAATTACATGACAGCCGAAGTGCCCTCCATTCCGGCCTCGTGGGATGCCGGAATGACCAGCCTATCGACCCATGCCGGCTTCTTGCGCGACTGGCTCACGGGCTGGTTTGAGACGAACGGAAACGGCGTCGTTGCGATCAGCAACAAGGGCGCTTCCAACCTCGCGTCCTTGGGATTCGTATGCTTCCTCGCGGGCCGCTTCAGTGGTGCGGGCATCCTAAGGAAGTTCGCCGCGCACAAGGTCCTCGCACTCTACGGCGTGATGAATGTCATCATGACGTTCCTGGTGTTCTGCAAACTGGGCTGGCTCTCGGTTGCCTGCGTATTTCTGAGCTACTTCTTCATGTCCATCATGTTCCCGACCATCTTTGCCCTCGGGATTTTCGGCCTCGGCGCTCGTGCGAAGAAGGCATCCGCGTTCCTTGTGATGGCAATCATGGGCGGCGCCGTTCTTCCCAAGCTGATGGGCCACGTGGCCGATGTCTACGATATGTCGCGCGGCTTCATCGTGCCCATGTTCTGCTTCGCGTTCGTCGGCCTTTATGGCATGTTCTGGCCCAGGTTCAGCAAGGCGAAAGACCTGAACGGCGTGAAGGTGGCCAGTCACTAACTAAGTCGAACTTGTGCCGGGATGCCCAGAGTCAGAAATGGCCCGGTGTTGGCGTTCGGCTTGGCGGCTTCGTCAAATCCTGGTTGATAGGTCATTCCGAGGGCGGCATACTTGCCTCCCGCGGCGCGATTGTACGGTAACAAATCCACCTGAAGCAGTCCCGGCAGGCCTCGCAGCGTCCGGGCGATTGCCGAAAGGTTCTCGTTGCTGCCAGTTATTCCTGGTATCAGCGGGACACGCACCACGAAAGGCACTCCAGTGCTGCTCAGGCACTTCAAGTTAGAGAGGATGAGCGCGTTGTCCTTACCCGTGTACTGGCGGTGCGCGCCGGCATCAATCAGTTTCA
>JBDKSR010000653.1:0-1910 GCA_039680545.1 Bryobacteraceae bacterium
GGCGCTTCCCACACGTTCGGCCAGGCTTCGAGTTCCCAGTCCCGGCTGGTGCGAATCACCTCAGGACCCCGATACAGGTAGACCTCATGGAGTCCCCAGTAGGAGTCGGTTGAGGCATGGGTTCGCCGGAAGCGCAGGGCGCGAAGGGGTTGTTCGGGCCACTCTGCAACAGCCTGTTTCAACGTGCCGCGTTCCTGCCGGGCCGCCAGGTCAAACGATTCGCCAAGACGGTCACCGAGCGCCGTTTGCCAGTATCCAATCAATTCGCAATCGATATATGCTCCCGGCGCGTCGACGAGATCCAGAATCCTTGCGCCGCGCGGTGTGTGCGCCTTGACCATCTCCGCCAGGTTGTATGCCCATAGATTCCGTCGCAGGTACTCCTTTTCGGGCTCGATACGAAGCGCTGCACGCGCCGGGAAACCACGCAACCTCCAGGCGTCCGGGTTGCAGTACTGCCCGACCGCCGCGGGCCATGAGACAACGGCGTGGAACACAACACAGGCCGCCGCCACCGGCCGTGGAAGGGCGGCCAGGATCAATAGCGCGAGCCACGGTAGTGCCGGCATGAGAAACCGTGTGCCCATGTTCATAAACCAGGGAGCCGCCATCAACGCCATCACGAGTGCCGCCACACGTCCCGAACGGCGCCGGAGAGCGAAGATGGCGAGTGGCGCCAGCAGAAATACAGGCCCGAGCAACCCGTGCAGAAGCTCACCGCGGATCGTGAGTTCGAGCGGCGCCGCAGCAAGCGTCAGCCCGTGATAGGCGCGCAGTTGAGCCAGCAATCTCATTTCGGAAGCTACATGGAAGTATGGATTCGGAAACCAGGCGTTGAAGAATGGCGCGAGAGGGTTTCCGCACTGCACCAGGTTGCGGGCTACCCACGGCGCGATCATTACCAGTGCTCCCGAACTCAGCAGGAGCAAATGCCGCGTGCGACGTTTCGAAAAGATCGCGACGAACACGAACGCCAGTGCGGGGATCAGCAGCCCGTTAATCTTGATCGCGTAGCAAAACCCCGCGAGGATGCCGGCGATCACAAGGCAGCGATCATTCGGCGATTCCTTCCACATCCAAAGCAGCAGGAAAGCGGCAAGGGAGAAGAACACGAACGCGGCGTCGTTGTATGCGCTTGTCCCGCTGACGCCGACAACCGGTGAGGCAACATAGAGGACCGCTGCAGCCGTTGACACCCAACGCGTGAACCCGATGCGCCGTCCGATCGAGATGATCAACGGGACGGTTGCCACGAGAGAGGCGAAGTGGACCAACTTGGCCGCCGAGTGCTTGCCGAAGGCGAACGCGAAGGTGAAAAGCATCTCGAGGCCTTGTGGCAAAACCTCATAGAATCCGACACGACTCGGGAAAGCGCGCAGGCGAATGTACTCAGCCGCGAGCCCAAGGTGATACGTGATCGCGTCCGGCTGAATTTCGGGGGCAAGTGCGTGAACGGCGTACAGGACGCCGTAGGCTGCAAGCACGATATAGAGAAGACGAATGCGTCCGGAGGTATCAGGCTCAGTGCCGGGCAGGGAAGCCGGGACGGCGATGGGGCGCGCCACGAGGCCGCTTGCAAACAGTAGAGCAACGAGGGGGAGAAACGTCCGTGTTCCGGCTGCTCCAGCGAGCAGCAGGGCGAACACGGCCAGGCTCAATCCGGCAGAGCCGGCGGCGAACACGATCACGCGGGGCACGGGGAGGCCCTGCGTCAACACACGTCCAAGAGAATAGGCCGCGACGAGGGTTAGTCCCGCGCCAAAGAGCACGAATACGAGGTCTAGCAATCGATCATTTCCTATCGGAACCCGCGGTGGCGCGGAGCATATCTGCGGGTGCAAGTGGAGCGCCGTGCACGCGGCAATCCGCTTCGACCATTTCGCGGACCAGTTCCTGGAAACCGATCCGGT
>JBDKSR010000654.1:0-20731 GCA_039680545.1 Bryobacteraceae bacterium
TGCTGATCGCAGTTAGCATGGGCTGGACGTTCGTGGAGTCCCAACGAAAGAAGAAGGTCGTTGGGATGCTCCAGACGGTCACTGGTGGAACGGTTGTCACGGAGACGACCGTTCTGAAGGATGCCGGCGAGGAGGGCGACCCACTCACCCGCATGCTCACCCGGCTTGACTTCGCGAAGAAGCTCGAAACGGAGATCCAACAGGCCGGTCTCGACTGGACAGTGGGACGTCTCGTGATGTTGTCGGTGCTTGGGCTGATTGTCGGCGCATTGCTTGGGCTGCGCTTTAAGATCCTCATTTTCCAATGGTCGAGCGCAATCGGTTTTGCGTTGATTTTTGGGTTGGCGCCGTATTTTTACGTTGTTCGAAAGCGCGCCAAACGTCTGAGTGCATTCGAAGAACAGTTTCCCGACGCGCTGGATTTCCTTGCGCGCGCCATGCGCGCCGGACACGCTTTCTCTGTGAGTCTCGAGATGCTCTCTGACGAGAGCCCGGAGCCCCTCGGCAAGGAGTTCCGGCAGGTTTTCAACGAGCAAAACCTGGGCTCGCCGATTGAGGTCGCGCTGCAGAATCTGGCGGCGCGGGTTCCGATCCTTGACGTCAGTTTCTTTGTGTCGGCGGTCATGCTTCAGAAAGAAACGGGCGGAAATTTGAGCGAAATTCTGACGAAGCTCGCTTACGTAATTCGAGAGCGATTCCAACTGAAGGGGCAAGTGAAGGCGGCAAGCGCGCATGGCCGGGTTACGGGACTTGTGCTGACCGTCATGCCGATTGTGTTGATGTTCGCCTTGCTGATTGTGGCTCCCGGTTACTTGCAGGGGATGGCAAAAGACCCGGATGGGAAGTGGATTATCCTTGGGGCCATTGTGGGCCAGGTCCTCGGCTACTACTTCATCCGCCGGATCGTAAATATCACAGTTTGACGCAGGTATTTTAAGATGATCGCGATAACAATTGCCGTCGTGCTGTTTCTGTTCCTGATGCTGGCGATCACGTACTTCGGGTACCGGCGGTACGCGAAGCCCGGACGCTTCTATGACCAGCTCGGGACGCCGACGGCGGTCGATGTCCCTGCGGCGGTGGCGGTCGAAGGATCTCCGGAAGATAACGTCTTCGTCAAGGTGACGCGGCAGATCGGAGAGAAGTTGCCGATCTCGCCTCAGGATGCCAGCCTTGCCCGGCGCTATCTGGCGGCTGCCGGTTACAGGTCGGACGGGGCGGTCAAGGTCTATTACGGCATCAAGGTCGTGTTGTGCATCGTGCTCGTGCTTCTGGCGTTGGTTTTTCGAGACGTGGTCACGAGCAATCCGATTTTGCGAATCGTGCTTGTTGCGGCTGCGGGCCTTGTGGGCTATTTCGGCCCGACATTCTTCCTCGAACACTTGGTCAGCACGCGTCAGGACCAACTGCGGCTCTCACTGCCGGACGCCCTGGATTTGAGGGTGGTCTGCGTCGAAGCCGGTCTCGGCCTCGATCAGGCGGTGCGGAGTGTTTCCGAGGAACTCCGCATCTCACACAAAGAGATCGCCGAAGAACTGGGTCTCGTCAATCTTGAAATGAGAGCCGGAAAGAGGCGCTCCGAGGCTCTCAAGAACCTCGCTGACCGGACTGGAGAGCCGGAACTGCGTAAACTGGTCGCGATTCTGATTCAGGCCGACCGTTTCGGCACGAGTATCGCGGAGTCTTTGCGCACGCACTCTGACTTTATGCGGGTCCGCCGGCGCCAGGAGGCGGAGGAACGCGCGGGGAAGGTCGGCGTAAAACTCGTATTTCCGATCTTCTTTTTCATCTTGCCATCGATGCTTGTTGTTGCCGCTGGGCCTGGACTGTTGCAGGTGTTCAAGTACCTGTTCCCGTTGATGAAACAGGCGGGCGGTGGTATGTAAAGTACTCAAAGGAGAAATCACTAGATGGATAATCAGACCATGTCCGCGGTTTTGTGGATTGCAGCGGCAGCTATTCTTGTCCTGTACATTGTCCGCCGCCGCAAGCGCAAGATTGGCGGACGATAGAGTCTTTTGACGACGACTCTCCCGAATATTACGGTTGCGGCCGTCCGGTGCTCTGCCGGGCGGCAACAGCTTTTTGATGGCATCTAATCTCACACCATCCCTTCCGGGACTTGCAGCTGTTCAGAATCCGGATGGAGGATGGGGGTATCGCGGAGTTGGCTCGTGGACTGAGCCAACTGTTTACGCTCTCCTCGCGCTCCGGTCAGGTGCGGGTGTGCCTGATCGCGTGGAGCGTGGCCTTCGCTGGCTGCTTCGAAGCCAGCGATCGGACGGCGGCTGGGCTCCCCGTCCTGAAGTCGATCAGAGCACATGGGTTACGGCTCTGGTTCTACTCCTTCTGGCGGATCACAAGTATTCCACTCAAGCGGGACGGGCTGCCGACTGGCTGCTCGCGCAGACCGGGCGTGAATCCGGTTGGATCCAACAGCTTCGCCGGCGTTTAATCGGCCTTGAGCAGGACCCTTCCAACAAGTTCAGCGGCTGGCCGTGGTACCCGGAGACGGCGGCGTGGGTGGTGCCGACGTCGCTCACAATTCTCGCCTTGGAGAAGGCAGGCCGGGTGCTGAAAAGGCCGGACGTCGAGGCGCGAATTGAGAGTGGCCGCCAGTTTCTCCTTGCCAGAATGTGTGGAGACGGTGGATGGAACCACGGTTCGTCAAGAGCGTTGGGCTATGAGGCAGCTTCCTACCCGGAAACCACCGGTGTTGCTCTTCTGGCTCTGCACGGCGCGCGGTGGCCGAAGCTCAATATGGCCCTCTCGACCGGCGAAAGGCATTTGAGGACCTGCCGGTCTGCTGAGGGCGTCAGTTGGCTTCGCATGGCGATGATGGCCCATTCGCGGACAAACGAACCGCTTTTCGCAAACCCGCTTACCTGTCGTACCATCGCCGAATGTGCGCTCTGTCTTCTGGCTGAGGCGGCGGCACAGGGGCGGAATCCGCTGCTCAGTTAGGCTATGACAAAGGCAGTCACACGACGGAACACACTCGCGGCAGTAGCCGGAACGGCGATGTCTGCCAGTTGCCGCCGGAAGCCTCAACCGGGCAAGGAGCCTCGTGTATCGATCCTGCGTGCCGGCAACTATTCGCAGGACTTGTACGAGAAAGTGCGGCGCGTGGTTGCTGAACACGCTCCCGCCGTTCGCGGCAAGCGGGTGGTTATCAAGCCCAATCTGGTCGAGTTCGATCCGGGCACCTCGATTAACACGAACCCGTTACTTGTCCACGCGGCCTATGAAGCGTTTCTGGCGCTGGGTGCGGCGGAGGTGAGAATCGCCGAGGGCCCCGGACACCGTCGTCCTACCTGGGACTTAGCCGAGGCCGCTGGATACTTTTCCGCGGTGCCGGGCTTCGAGGACCGTTTCACGGATCTGAATCTGGACGAAGTCGACCGTGTGAAACTCGGAAGACACGAATCACGGCTGCATTCGCTGTATCTTCCCAGGACTGTGCTCGGATGCGACCTGCTGGTGAGCATGCCGAAGATGAAGACCCACCACTGGGTTGGCGCCACGCTGAGCATGAAGAATCTGTTCGGTGTCGTGCCGGGTGGGGTATACGGGTGGCCGAAGAACGTCCTGCATTGGGCCGGGATCAGCGAGTGCATTGTTGATCTGCATGCGACGTTTCCGCGTCTGTTCGCCATCGTGGACGGAATTGAGGGGATGGAGGGGAACGGTCCGATCCAGGGAAAGCCGAAGTCCGCTGGCGTCATCGTCGCCGGGACGGACTTCGCAGCGGTCGATTCGACTTGTTGCCGCATCATGGGGATTGACCCCGAAAAAGTCGCCTACCTCAAGATGGCTGCGCGCGAAGGGCAGACTGTAGCGGAGAACGTACGGCAAGCCGGCGAACAGATCGCGAGTGTCCGCACGGATTTTGTTCTGATGCCGGAGTTTAGTTCGATCCGGTTGGGAAGCTAGGAACTGGTTGCGAGTCCCATGAAGCGCCCCTCCGCAAGAAGCCTTGCCGTCCTGCTGATCTCGGTTGCCATCCTGATGCCTTGCTTCTGGCAGCCTCGAATTCAGGCGGGTGATTTCTCCAGCCACGTTTACAATGCCTGGCTGGCAAAGGAAGCGGCGGCTAGCCGGATTGCCGGAGTCTATGTTGTCCGGCAGTACACAAATATTCTGTTTGACCTGCTGCTCAGTTGGCTAATCGGCGTGCTGGGTTGGGACGCGGGTCAAAAAGCCGCCGCCTCGATCGTCGTTCTCCTGTTCTTCTGGGGAGCATTCGCGTGTGTATCCAAAGTGTCCGGCCGGCTCGCCTGGGGCTGGACGCCAGTTCTCGCCATTCTGACGTATGGCTGGGTTTTCCACGTCGGCTTCTGTAACTTCTACCTTTCGCTCGGCTTGTCGCTGTGGGCGTTGGTTCTCCTGTGGGGACGATCGAGTGCGACGGAGTTCGCGGGAGGTGTGGTTCTGCTCATGGCGGCGTCAACGGCACATATGCTGCCTGTCGCCTGGGCTGCCGGCGCGGCGATCTATGCGCAAGTCGTTCGACGGCTCAGGCCGCGCGGGCGGATAGCGATCGCCGCAGCCGGAATCGGGTCGATTATCGTACTTCGCGCCGTGATCGTGAGCCGGTTCGCGTATCTGTGGTTTCCGGGGCAAATACTGGAAATCTCAGGGGTTGATCAGGCGTGGGTTTATGGGACGAAGTACACGGTAGTCTCACTGGTTATGCTGCTCATCTTCATCTTGTGTTTCGCTCTGAGGCTCCACGGCGCCGGTCTCAAAACGGCAGCCCTTGATCCGATCTTCCATGTGTACGTCTTCACTGCCGCTGGGGTGGCTCTGATACCGATGCGGATCGAGATTCCCGGTTACGCGCACGCCCTCGTATATATCTCGGAACGCATGTCGCTTCCTGCTGCTGTTGCGCTCTGCGCGTTCTTGGCTGCGACTCGATTGCCAAGAGCAGTCCATGTCGTGAGCGGAGTTCTGGCTGCACTTTACTTCTCGTTCCTTTTTGCCGACACGCGCGTGCTTAACGCGATGGAAAAGGAAGTCGGACAGGCAGTGACGCAGATGTCCCCCCGGCAGCGCGTTGTGATTGGCTTCTCCGAGGGGGCCTCCCGAATCGATCCAGTCATCCATATGATCGACCGGGCATGCGTGGGCCGCTGCTTCAGCTATGCGAACTACGAACCCTCTACGACACAGTTCCGCGTAAGGGCCGCCCCGGGCAATGGTGTCGTGGTGACGAACTATTCCGACTCATTTGCCCTGCAGCATCGAACCTACTCCGTGCGAGCGAGCGATCTTCCTCTCTATCAAGTGCGCTTCCGTGACGAACGTAGCTTATCGATGCACGCCAAGTCTCTCAAATCCGGGGAGATCGTCACTCGGATACCGCGACAGGTGCTCCCGTCCCTTTGGGGTAGGTAAACATCGCAAGCGGGCGAGAGGAAAGCAGGGTTGCCTTCAGTTAAACGGGCATAGCTGGAAATTGAAGTATCCCGACGACGGAACGGACCACATCATCCTGTGGGCAGTGCCCTCGAGATAAGACAGATATTCCAGACCACAAGTCCGGCATACCAATAGTTGATCCAGTGAACGATGTGCCTTTTCTTCAAGTAGATGCAGACGCCGCCGAGCACCAAGGCGACTGTCTTCGAGAGTGCCAGCCCCGCAGCCGGTCCGAACTGCATCAGGTACCGTATGAAGGGGCTTGCCTCAGAGAGCCCCATTTGGAGTCCGACCAAAGTCGTCAGAAAATCCAACAGTTGAAGGTAGACAAAGATCTCAAAGTAAACCATCGCTTGCCCCTCTCCAGCCGCGGACGCCCCAAGGGCCGGAACGTCCGGCGCACGGCCATATTATCGCCGCAATTTATCTCGGAGCCCAGATGGCGGCGGCCACAAGAAATACTAGAGAGCCTAGCCCTATCACCACCCCGTGCGGCAGGGTGACTGCCTTCGGACTCTTAACATCGAGTTCTTCGCGCTTCAAGTATGGCGCACGCAGTGCAATCATCTCCGTCAACATGTAGCCGACATTTCTGAACGTCTTGCCGAACCGTCCGCGACCGAAGAGCAGAATGATGGCGATAACGCCGCCCAGAATATTGCTGATGATGAAGATTCCAAACCAGTTCGCGGCGCCTACCAGCGAACCCACCGCGCCCATCAGTTTCACGTCACCGGCGCCCATGCCCCGCAATAAATAGAGCGGAAAATAGACAAGAAAGGCGAGCCCTAGGCCCAATCCTGCCGTTCGCAGACCTCCCCATCCGAACAGAAATGAGTTGAGCCCAAGGCCGAGGAGAACCCCGGAGAGTGTCAACCAGTTCGGAATGCGCCGGAACCGGTAATCATAGACGGCGGCAAGGATGGCCACTACGGCCAACACGATTTGCAGGATGAGTGGTAGATAACTCATTTCAACAGTCTACAATCACCGCCCGCTTATACAATCGGCGACTAAGGGATTTTGTTTAGTTTTTCTACAGAAAATTCGCCGTCACTGCGAAAGGCTCACACCTCGGCCATCAGACGATGGCCAGTTTGGCGCGGTCAAATTCAATTCGCCGTCCGGAATCGAGAGCCTGTGCGGCCATGCAGCAAGCGACAGCGTGCGAGAAGCCTGCTTCGATATCCGCGCGCGGCTTCTGACGGGACCGCACGCACTCCAGGAAGTTCTGCATGTGCGACGTGGTGGGTTCGGGTTGGATCGGACTCTCCTTCTCCAATCGGTCTGCCGCCTTGCTGCCCGCGCCGGAGATGACGTACTTCTCCATGTCCATCGTGCCGCGTTCGCCGCACCAGAGGTTGAGATTCCCGGATTCGTTGGTGAGACTCATGCCGAAACTGACGAGGAATCCTTTCGGATAGCTCAACAGAGCTTGGAAGACGTCGGACGTCTCGCGGCCATCTTTCCAGAAATAAACGCCCCCGTTGGCGACTGCGCTTGCAGGGTAGGGATCCTGTAGGAACCAGTGCACCTGGTCGATGTAGTGGCACATCCACAGTCCTGCGATGCCGCTCGTGCACGTCCGGAACAATTGCCATTCGCGGAGCAGGCGCGCGTCGAAGGGGCGGTCGGGGCGGTTAAACAGGAATTCCTTCCAGGCCACATCCTGCGGCGTGACTGTCGAGTAATCGCGGCGCCAGCGCGGCTGCTGGAAATTCATCGAGAAATTCACGCGTGTGATGCGGCCGAGCACACCGGCATGCACGAGCCGGGCGGCGCCGATGTACGCGCCTTCACTGCGCCGCTGCGTTCCGATCTGTACCACCCGGTCGCTCTTCTTGACCGCCAGGTACGCTGCCTTGCCCTCGGCGAAGTCGACGGCCATTGGCTTCTCGCAGTATGCGTCCTTGCCGGCTTCGACGGCTTCCTGGAGGATGCGGCTGTGGCCGAAATCGGGGGTGGAGATGATGACGGCGTCCACGTCCCTCCGGGCGAGCACTTCCCTGAAGTTAACCGTCTGGAAGGGCTCGGCTCCCCAGATTTCGCGGACACGCGCGGCGTAACGCTCCCGGTTCGGTTTGTAAACGTCACAGACCGCCGTGACGGCGACGTTCACGCCGGAGCATTTTGTGATTTCCTTGAGCAGGTAAGTGCCGCGATCCCCCGCGCCGATAACGGCGAGGGAGATCCGGTCGGCGGCGGAGGCGGACCGGGCCAGTACGGAGGACAAAGCTGTGCCGACAAAAGCGCGGCGCGACGGATGGGTGTTCATCATGGAAGTTCTCCCGTTGTGAGAAATCATCATAGAACAGGTAATGATTGAATGGTAAACGGGCACCTCGAAGGCCGGTGCCGAACGGGCTATGATCGGACGGTGCGCAACAAACAACTCGAAAGAGCGCTTTCGTTGATGAGAGACTCAGATGCATTCACGGCAACTATTGCCGAAGCGTCTGCGAACGATGAAGACCTTCTTCGATACTTGAGCTTGCTGCTCATTCCGTTGGGGCGGCTCGGATTCTCAACCCCAGAGCGGGCCAAGCGGTTGTTCAACCTTGGCGAGAGCATGGGTGTCCACATTCTTCCAACCCATTTCTATTCTCCGGTCCCCAATACGGCCGAGCTTGACGCTTCGGTCTGGAATCAGCCGTTCCCATTCCGGTGCGACGATCACGCGATGGAAGAACTGATTCGAGAGCTGGGCCTTTATGCTACAGAGTTGGACGATGTGGCCGAGAAGGACGCCCCCGGTGTTTTCCACTGGGACAACCCGTCCATCTGCCGAGGCGACGCATTCCTGAACTACAGCATGCTTCGCCATCTGCGCCCAACCCGGGTTATCGAAGTGGGCTGCGGATATTCGACGCTGCTCGCGCGGGAAGCTTCACGCCATACGCCTTTCAGGCTTGAGTGTATAGAGCCGTACCCCTATGACTGGCTCCACGGAGTTCCCGACGAACTGATCGAACTGCCCATACAGAAAGTGGCAAGAGAGCGCTTTTCGTCGCTTGGTTCGGGAGACGTCCTATTTATCGATTCGACCCATGTCGCGAAGGTTGGCAGCGATGTCGTTCATCTTTTTCTTCGCGTGTTGCCCGAGTTGCGGCCCGGGGTAGCTGTCCACATCCATGATGTATTTCTTCCTTTTGAATACGCCCGTGCCTGGGTGATGGAACATCACCTGTTCTGGAATGAGCAGTACCTTTTAGCGGCTTTTCTGCAATCCAATCAAGATTGGGAAGTGTTGGTTGGGAACAGTTATGCAGCGGACCGGATGCCCACGGCACTTCTTGAAGCTTTCCCTGGGGCCAATCCACCGGGCGGTGTAAGTTTTTGGATGCGCAGAAAACTGGGCAACTGAACCACGCGCAGTCAGGAGCTTGTGGTAGGCGCGGCGGGACTCGAACCCACGACCCTCTGCTTAGAAGGCAGATGCTCTATCCTGGCTGAGCTACGCGCCCACACTCTGCTTCCTAATTTTACTACGCTCGCCGGCTTCGGCACGCATCGCCGCTAGATTTACAGTGCGCTCGCTCCGGGTGTGGACTTGCCACGGCCGATAGAATCGCTACAATAGTACAAATCCCTTTTCGGAGACGCCATGCCGAGTTGTACCCAAAAACGGACGGAGCGGGAGAGGTCTACACCGACCCCCCGGCGCACGACCGTTTTGGGCACGCACAGCGGCTGTCTTCGATCCGGCTCCCGCTCGCCGCTTACGCAAGCTGCGATTCGGGGCGATGTTCCGCGGGGCAATGAAAGGCTGGATGCAGAGTTGAGAGTGTGACCACACCTCTCGGCTGGGCGATCCGAGTGTGCTATCGGAAGGATTAAGGAGCTATGAGTCTAAGTCAACTGGCCCGTTCGATCAAGGAATCTCCGACCCTGAAGCTCAATGAGACCGCAGCGCTGCTGCGGGACAAGGGTGAACCCGTCATTCATCTCGGCGGAGGCGAACCGAAGAGCAAGACTCCGATCGACGCCATTTTGAGTTGCACCGCCGTGTTGAATTCGGGCGATGTCAAGTACACGCCGGCGGATGGCATTGTCCCCCTCAAGAAGGCCGTTATCCGTTACACAGAGGAGAATTACGGCCGGTCGTTCGCTCCGGAGAATATCATCGTGTCAAGCGGCGCCAAGCAGTGCATCATGGTGCTGCTTCACACCATCCTCGATCCAAAGGACGAGGTCGTATTCCCCGCGCCGTATTGGGTGAGCTACCCGGAAATGGTAAAGCTCGCTGGCGGCGTGCCTGTGGTTGCTACGCCCAGGGACGGGAGCTTCCAGCCCACGATCGAAGACATTGCCGACGTCTGCGGTTCTTACACGAAGGCCGTCATTCTGAACAGCCCGAATAACCCCAGCGGCGTGATGTACTCGAAGGAATTTGTCGCCCAGGTGGTGGAGTTCTGCGAGAAGAAGAACCTCTACCTGATCATGGACGACACTTACAACCGGCTGGTCTTCGACGGCAGAAGCCCCGTTAACGCGTATGCGTATTCGACGGCGCAGACCGAACAGTCGAAGCTGATCGTGATCAACTGCGTGTCGAAGATGTATGCCATGACCGGGTTCCGGATCGGTTGGGCCACGGCGAACCGTGAATTGATCCGGGTCATGACGAACATTCAGTCGCAGGAAACCTCCGGACCGGCGACGCCGTCGCAGTGGGCCGCAGTCGGAGCCTTGAACGGCATCCAGTCCTGCATCGACAGCCTGCGCATGACGCTTGAGAACAACCGGAACGTGCTGGTTGCCCGTCTCAATTCGATTCCAGGCGTCAAAGTGACGAAACCGGACGGCACGTTCTACACGTTCCCCGATTTCAGTGCGTACAACAAGAATTCTCAGCAGCTCGCTGAGTTCCTTCTGAATAAGGTGAGGGTTGCCGTAGTGCCCGGAAAGGAATTCGGCATGGAGGGACACCTCCGAATCAGTTTCTGTGGAACCTTGAAGGACATCAGGGAAGGCCTCGAACGCATCCAGTGGGCGCTCGATCCGAATTCCGCCAACGAACTCTATCTTGGCGACCGTAAGCTCGTGAGAGACTGGCTATGAACATCTACTACGACATCGAATCCCCGGCAGCGAAAGAAGCCGGCCTAGCCGCCAGTGACTTCCGTCTGGCCAACCACGGCTTGGCGAACCTGCGGAAGGTGTATTGGAACCTGCCGACGCCATCCCTCTACGAAGAGGCCGTTTTCAGGGGCGAGTGCAAGCTCAGCCACCAGGGACCGCTCGTCGTATACACGGGCAAGCATACGGCCCGATCCGCCGCCGACAAGTACATCGTGCGCGAACAGACCACCGAAGAGCGTGTCTGGTGGGGCGAGTACAACCGTCCTTACAGTCCTGAGAATTTCAATCATCTTTGGGCGCGCATGCAGGGTTTCGTCCAGGGACGCGACCTGTTCGTCCAGGATGTGTGCGCCGGAGCCGATCCGGAATACCAGATCTCGGTCCGGATTATCACCGAAAAGGCGTGGCACAGCCTCTTCGCGCGGAACATGTTCATCAAGCTCCCGAACCTCGATGCGCTGAAGCGGCACGTCCCGGACTTTACGATCCTCTGCGTGCCGTCTTTCGTGGCGTCGCCGCTCGTGGATAGCACGCGCTCGGAGACGTTCATCATCGCGAATTTCGCTGAGAGGCTGGCCCTGATCGGCGGTTCGGCTTACGGCGGCGAGATCAAGAAGACGATCTTCACTGTGCTGAATTTCCTGCTCCCGAACGAGGGCGTGATGTCGATGCACTGCTCGGCCAACGTCGGGCCGTCCGGGGACTCGGCTATCTTCTTCGGGCTCTCGGGCACGGGCAAAACGACGCTGTCGGCGGATCCCAAGCGCCGCCTGATCGGTGACGACGAGCACGGGTGGAGCGATAACGGAATCTTCAATGTCGAGGACGGCTGTTACGCGAAGGTGATCCGGCTTTCGGAGGACGCTGAACCGCAGATCTACGCCGTCACGAGGCGGTTCGGGACAATCATAGAGAACGTCCCGATGGATAATTATTCCCGCCGGCTCGATCTCAACGATGATGCGATTACGGAAAACACTCGCGCCGTCTACCCGTTGAGCTACATCGATAATCACCTGCCGGAGAAGATGGCCGGCCATCCGAAGAACGTGATTTTCCTGACGTGCGACGCCTCCGGCGTACTGCCGCCGATTGCCAAGCTCACGCCGGATCAGGCGATGTACCATTTCCTCTCCGGGTACACCAGCAAGATCGCCGGCACCGAAATCGGATTGGGGCAGGAACCCGAAATCACCTTCAGCACCTGCTTTGGAGCGCCGTTCATGGTGCACCGTCCGCAGGTGTACGCCAACCTCTTGAAGTCGAAGATCCTGAAGCACGGCGTGAATGTCTGGCTCGTGAATACCGGCTGGACGGGCGGGCCGTTCGCTGTCGGAAAGCGCATCAGCATCCGGCACACACGGGCTTTGCTCAACGAGGCGCTCGATGGTAATCTGGCGAAGGTCGAGTTCCGCAAGGATCCGGTCTTTGGCTTCGACGTGCCGAAGAGCTGTGAGGGTGTGCCGTCCAATATCCTTGACCCCGTTGGCACGTGGCCAAGCCGTGAAGAGTACATGAAAAAATACGATGCGCTTGCCGCTCGTTTCATCGAGAACTTCAAACTCTTCATGCAAGACGGATCTCCCAAAGAGCTCGTGAAGGCAGGACCGAAGAGGCTGGCCTAATGACAAGCAAGGAACTGGTTCGGGCGGCTCTGAACCACAAGGAGCCTGCCCGCCTTCCTTTGGATTTCGGCGGGACGTCAGTCACCGGCATCCATGTGACATGTGTTGCTGCTTTACGGGACTACTACGGCCTGGAGAAACGGCCGGTCAAAGTCCACGAGCCGTATCAGATGCTCGGGTGGCTCGACGAAGACCTGAAAGCAGC
Organism: Bryobacteraceae bacterium; assembly: GCA_039680545.1. Taxonomy (GTDB): domain Bacteria; phylum Acidobacteriota; class Terriglobia; order Bryobacterales; family Bryobacteraceae; genus JAEHDI01. The sequence goes on from JBDKSR010000654.1 coordinate 12,337, forward strand.
CATGGGAATCGATGTCGACGGGGTCTTCTCGCAGGGAACGATGTTCGGTTTCCCGTTGGGAGACTGGCGGATGTGGCGCACCGAGCAGGGTCTGGAAGTCCTCGTTCCCGGTGGCTTCCTGACTACGAAGGACGCGGACGGGAATATACTTATCTACCCCGAAGGTGATACCTCCGCACCCCCTAGCGGGCGTATGCCGAAGGGGGGGTATTTCTTCGACTCGATCATCCGCCAGGATCCGATTGATGAAGAAAAGTTAAACCCGGAAGACAACCTAGAGGAGTTCGGGCTTGTCACGGACGCCACACTGGCGCATTTCGCATCCGAAGTGAAACGGGTATCGGGAAGCGGCCGGGGTGTCATCGCCAGTTTCGGTGGCACGGCGTTTGGTGATATCGCGCTTGTCCCGGGACCGGGGTTGAAACACCCGAAGGGGATACGGGACGTGGCCGAGTGGTACATGGCAACTGTGAGCCGCAAGGATTACGTCCACCAGGTGTTTTCGAAGCAATGCGAGATTGCGATTCGCAACCTTGAAAAGATTCAGGCGGCCGTGGGTGATTCCGTGGATGCGGCGTTCGTTTGCGGCACCGATTTCGGTACGCAAACTTCCACATTCTGCTCGGCAAAGGCCTTCCGCGATCTGTACCTCCCGTATTACAAGAAAGTCAACGACTGGGTCCATGCTCACACGGACTGGAAAACTTTCAAGCACTCGTGCGGGGCTGTTGAGCGCTTCATCCCGTTGTTTATCGAAGCCGGCTTCGATATTCTGAATCCTGTGCAATGTTCCGCAGCCGGAATGGATCCGAATCACCTGAAGCAGGAATACGGGGACCGGATCACGTTCTGGGGAGGCGGGATCGACACCCAACGGGTTCTACCATTTGGGACTCCGGACCAGGTCAGAGAACAGGTTTTGGAACGGTGCCGCACGTTTTCACCAGGCGGCGGCTTCGTTTTTAATGCGATTCACAATGTTCAGGCCCGGACTCCGGTTGAGAACATTGTTGCTATGATTAATGCTGTTAACGAGTTCAACGGATGAAAGGTAGCTCTAATGGCTGATACCAGCAAGCTTTACGATGCAATCCTTAACGGAGATTCGAAGACCGCAGTTGGGGTCACGAAGGAAGCTCTCGCCGAGAATATCGACCCGATGGAGTTGGTAAACAAGGGCATGATTCCGGCGATGGACGAAGTCGGACGGCGTTTCGAGTGCGAAGAGTACTTTGTGCCCGAACTGCTGCTGGCGGCCCGGGCAATGAAGGGCTCGCTCGAACTCATCCGTCCATTGCTTGCGGAGCGCGGGACTGAGCCGGCGGGGCGCGTGGTCATCGGAACGGTAAAGGGCGATCTTCACGACATCGGGAAGAATCTGGTTGCCTCCATGCTTGAGGGCGGTGGTTTTGAAGTCGTCGACTTGGGCACTGACGTTTCCCCCGAGAAATTCGTCGAGATGGCGAAGGAAAAGAATGCCAACATCGTATGCCTTTCGGCGCTGCTTACGGTCACCATGCCGTCCATGAAGACGACCATCGACGCGCTGCAGCAAGCCGGCATGCGCCAGAAAGTTAAGGTCTTGGTCGGCGGCGCTCCCGTGACGCAGCAGTATGCGAATGAGATCGGTGCGGACGGCTACAGTGAGAACGCCAACTCGGCGGTCCAGCTGGCCCGGCGTCTCGTCGCGTAATAACCCATTCGTTCCCCAAAATGAAACCATTTGTTCAAAAACTGACGGCAAACGGTCCAGTTATCACCGATGGCGCTTGGGGTACCCAGTTCCAGACACTGGGGCTTGCCTCGGGCGAACTCGCCGATCCGTGGAATCTTTCGCATCCCGATCGTGTTGAACAGGTTGCGCGTTCCTACGTGGACGCGGGCAGCCAGGTTATCCTCACGAACACGTTTCGCTCCAACCGTCTGACGCTCGCGTCCCACGGCTTGGCGGGCGATATCGTCGAGATCAATCGGGCAGGCGTCGAGGTCTCACGCCGCGCCGCGAACGGCAAGGCGTATGTATTCGCGTCACTCGGCCCCAGCGGAAAGCTGCTCATGAGCGGCGAGGTCACGGAAGCTGAGTTGGCTTCCGTTTTCGAGGAGCAGGCCCGTATCCTCGCGGATGCAAAGCCCGACGCGATTGTGGTCGAAACCATGTCCGACGTGGCCGAAGCCGTAATTGCTGTCCGGGCTGCCGCCACGACGGGTCTTCCGGTGGTTGTGAGCCTGGTATTTGATACTGGGAAAAACAAGGACCGGACGATGATGGGCGACACCCCGGAACGAGCCGCCGAGCAGTTGGCCGCGGCCGGAGCGGACATCATCGGAGCGAATTGCGGGCAGGGAATCGCCGGTTACATACCGGTGTGCCGGCGCCTGAAGGCTGCGTCGGATCGCCCGGTCTGGATCAAGGCGAATGCCGGGCTGCCCGAACTGGAAGGGGGCCGGACGGTTTACAAAACAACGGCAGCCGAGTTTGCCTCCCAGGTTCCCGCGCTTAAGGACGCTGGCGCCTCGTTCATCGGCGGCTGTTGCGGTACGAGCCCGGAGTTCATTCGCGCTATTCGGGGTGTTCTCTAAGCCCGGATCCGGGCTTGCGCAAGTTCCCAGGAAGCAGGCGGCGAGGACGTGTCCGCGCCACCTTCGGTACAATGCCTATGTCGCCACTTCCATGCGCCTTAAACTAATTGCCTGCGAAGTTTTGTACCGGGAACTCTGTTATTCCGTTTCACGCTCCGTGAATCAGGTGGACCTCGAATTTCTGCCCAAAGGTCTGCACGACATGGGCAGCGAGGGAATGCGGAAGCGCCTGCAGGAAACCGTCGATCGCGTCGATGGTTCCCACTACGACGCCATCCTTCTTGGCTATGCCCTATGTGGTAATGGGATCGGCGGGCTTGTGGCGCGCGACCTGCCGCTCGTAGTCGCCCGCGCACACGACTGTATCACTCTCTTCCTTGGCAGCCGCCAGCGTTACCTCGAATATTTCAATAGCCATCCCGGCGTGTACTTCAAGACGCCCGGGTGGATCGAGCGTGGCAAGGAACTGCACATGCTTGACCGCCAGATGAGTTTCAACTACGAGGACCTCGTCGCCAAGTACGGGGAGGATGATGCCCGGTACCTTTACGAGGAAATGACCAAGCATTACCGGCAATTCACCTACATCGAGACTGGGGTGGAGCCAAACGGCAGTTTCGAAGAAAGCACACGGCGGGAAGCGACGGAACGCGGCTGGGAATTCGAGAAGGTGCGCGGGGATTTGGGCCTGTTCCAGCGACTGGTTGACGGCCCTTGGCAGGACGGGGACTTCCTTGTCGTCCCGCCGGGCAACCGCATCGTGGTGCGGCTTGACGACGGCATCATCAGTTCGGAAAAGATATGACCGGCAGAGAGCGGATCCTGGCGAAGGTCGAAGGCCGTCCGGTGGATTGCCTCCCTCTGATGCCGATCACGATGATGTTTGCGGCGGATCGGGTGGGGGTCAAGTACGGACAGTATGCGGTCGACCACCGGGTCCTGGTGCAGGCTCAGATTCACGTCGCGGAGGAATTTGACTACGACTTCGTGTCGCTGATTTCGGACCCGGCGCGTGAGGTCGCGGATATGGGCGGCGGAGTCGAATTGTTCGATGACCAGCCCCCTGCGATCGATGCCAGAGCCTCCATTCTGACGGACAAGAAGACGCTTGCGCGGCTACAATTCCCCGATCCGCTCGGTGGCGGGAGGATGCACGACCGTGTGCTCGGCGCGGCCCTGTTTAAGGAGCGTGTGCATGGCGAAAAACTCATCGAAGGGTGGGTTGAGGGCCCCTGTGCTATGGCTGCGGACTTGCGCGGCATCAACACGCTGATGACGGATTTCATGGACGACCCCGGGTTCGTGCGTGATCTGTTCGAGTTTTGCATCGAGATGGAATTGCGGTTCGCACGCGCTCAGGTCGAAGCGGGCGCCGACATCATCGGCGTTGGCGATGCGGCTGCCTCGTTGGTAGGACCTGCGGTCTACTACGACTTCGTCGAAGCATACGAGAAGAGACTCATCGACGGAATCCACGCGCTCGGGGCGCTCGTGCGTCTGCACATCTGCGGCCGTACCCGCCGGATCTTTGACGGTATGGGCCGCGTAGGCGCGGATATCGTGGACCTCGACTGGCCTGCGCCGGTCGCCGAGGCTCGTGCCCACATGGGGCCCGGACAGGTGCTTCTCGGGAACATCGATCCCGTCAGCGTGTTACGCAACGGCACGCCAGAGAAGGTCAGGGAGTCGATTGCAGGGTGCCACCGCGACGCCGGTTCCCGCTATATCGTGAGCGCTGGCTGCGAAGTTGTGCGGGACACTCCCATCGAAAATATGCGTGCTCTGTGCGATTACGCGCGGACGGCCCGATGACGGATCTTGTCCACATCCGTCTGGAGCCTCTGGGCGTTTCCCTGGACGTCAAGCGTGGGACGCGGCTTCAGGACATTCTCTTCCCGTATGGGCTCGAGTTTCCTTGCGGCGGACAGGGCGAATGCAAAGGTTGCCGTGTGCGCGTCCTTTCCGGCGAGTTGCCCCCGACTGAAGACGAACAATCCATACTCAGCCCTGCCGAAATTCGGGAGGGATGGCGGCTGGCATGCCGCGGCACTGCCGTTCGAGACATCACGCTCGATGTCGGGCAGTGGGAAACGGTAATCCTTTCGGATAGCTCCACCTTCGCATTCACGCCGCGCGCGGGACTTGGAATCGCCATCGATCTGGGCACCACCACGCTGGTGGCTCAGTTGGTCGACCTCGCTACGGGACGCGTGCTGGGTGTCCGGACGGCGCTCAATCCGCAGGCTGCCTGGGGCGCGGACGTGATGAGCCGCATCCAGTTCGCGATGTCCGGAAACGGGGCGAGCAGACTATGCCGCGCGGTTCGCGGCCGCCTCGGGAAAATGGCGCGGGAGTTGGTCCAAGGGCGGACAAAAGAACCGCTCGCGGACGTGGTCATCGGCGGCAACACAGTCATGCACCACATGTTCTGCGGTATCGACGTGGAGCCGCTCTCGCATGTCCCCTTCGAGCCGGTTCGAGATGGCCTGGAAGTGTTCGCGGCGCGTGAACTCGGCTGGGAGTGGGCCGGAGACACACCCGTGCGGTTCCTCCCGTGCCTCGGGGGATTCGTTGGTAGCGACATATTGGCCGGTGTGCTCGCCGTGCGGATGCACGAGTCAGACGATCTGATCGGTCTGGTGGATCTTGGGACCAACGGGGAGATCGTCGTCGGGAACCGGGAGCGGATCGTGTGTGCCTCGACAGCAGCCGGACCGGCGTTCGAGGGTGGGCGAATCTCGAGAGGTATGCGGGCTTCGACGGGAGCCATTTCAGAGGTGCGTCTCACCGGTGGACAGGTGTCGTGTCGCGTGCTGGGCGGCGGTAAGCCACGCGGGATCTGTGGGAGTGGGCTCGTGGATGCCGCGGCGGTTGGACTTGACCTCGGGGTCATTGCCGCGACGGGGCGGCTTCCGGAGAGCAATCCATGGGAGCTCGCGGCGCCTGTCTCGATCACGCAGGGGGACATCCGTGAACTTCAGCTCGCAAAAGCGGCTATCGCCGCGGGCCTTCGCATCGTGCTACGCCGTCGAGGCGCCCGCATGGAGGACCTGGCTGGCCTCCATCTGGCGGGAGCCTTCGGAAACTACGTAAACCGGGCGAGCGCCCGCCGAATCGGACTTTTGGATTTTCCTCTCGAAAAAGTGCGCCCGTCGGGGAACACGGCTCTGCTGGGCGCGAAGGTCGCGCTATGTTTCGGGGATGGCGCCGAAGATTACGCCGTCCTGCGACGGCGAATTGAGCACATCTCGCTCGCCGCCGACCCGGAATTCATGGACACATACGTTGGGGAGATGGGATTTCCCGGCAGAGATTGACCCGCCGGGGGCTTACCGAAGATTGAACTTCTTCATCTTGTAGCGCAGCGTGTCACGAGTGATTTTCAGAAGACGGGCCGCCTGCGTCTGATTCCCGTGCGTCTTCTGGAGCGCCTTGACCAGCAGCATCCTCTCGTTGTCTTCGAGCGATAGGCCCTCATCCGGGATAACCGTTGTCTCAGGCGAGGCTGCGGCCGCACGGGCGAGTGACTGGCTGATCGCCATAGGGAGACTCGGCGCCGTGATATAAGGCGACTCTTCGAGAATCATCGCCCGCTCTATGGCGTTACGGAGTTCGCGAACATTGCCCGGCCAGTCGTGATTCAACAGTAAGCGCGCCGCGTCGGGGGTTACTCCTTCGATGTGACGCTTGAACTTCGTGTTGTAGTGATCCACGAAGAACTTCACGAGAGGCATGATGTCCTCGGTACGCTCGCGAAGCGGAGGGATCGTGATGTGAATCACATTGAGGCGGAAGTAAAGATCCTGCCGGAAGGCGCCCTCGCGGACAGCCTCCCTAAGGTTCTTGTTCGTGGCCGCTACAACGCGCAGGTCGAGTTGAATGTCCTTCAGCCCGCCCAGACGCCGGAATATCTGCTCCTCGAGCACGCGCAGGAGTTTAGCCTGCAGCATGAGCGGGATTTCCCCGATTTCATCGAGGAAGAGCGTCCCCTTGTCGGCTAACTCGAAGATTCCACGCTTCTGCGCGCGGGCGTCGGTGAAGGCGCCTTTCTCGTAGCCGAACAACTCGCTTTCGAGAAGCGTATCCGGGATAGCTGCGCAGTTGATGGCAATGAACGGTTCGGCCTGCCGCAGGCTCTGGTAGTGAAGCGTCTTGGCGACGAGGTCCTTGCCGGTTCCGTTTTCCCCTTCGAGCAGGATGGTTGTCGCCTCGCTGGCGGCGACACGCCGGACGAAATGCAACACCTCTTTCATGCTCTGGGACTCGGCGATGATTTCGCGATTCTGCGGCGCTGCCTCTTCAGTAATGTCCTTGATCGTGGCAACGACGCCGCTCATCTGCCCGGAATCGTCGTAGAGTTGACGCGTGCGAATGACCGCCAACCGTTCGCGCCCGTTATCCGAGTGAAGCCGTACCGTGGAGTTGGTGATCGACGACGCCTGATCGAGGCCCATTTTCATGCCGCAGCCCGGTTCGCACGGACCGCAACGGAACACGTCCGAACACGTCCGCCCGACCATCTCTTCGGCCGTCATCCCGAAGAGCTTTTCTGCCGCCTCATTAACTCCGGTGATTACGTTGTTCCCGTCGTAAAGAAGCAGGGCGTCCGAAAGCTGGTCAAAGACCGCTTCCAACACACTCGCGCGCTGCCAATCGGGAACCAGTTTTGACATGTCGGAGGGCCGAAGACTTCTTAACTAGAGTATATCAGGATCCTCCAGCGGTGCGTGAATTCACCCACCCGCAGTGGGCCGCCACAAGGGTAGGACCGGTTCCGGCCGCGGCTGCTCCGTGGTGTTCTCCCTCACCTTACCCACTAGGGATTGAACTTTGATGGGGTTGAGAGGGGACAGAGGGGGCTGGGGCCAAGAAAAATATGGGATTTGATGCTTCTAGTGGATTGGCCACAAGATTGCATATCTATGCGCTGGAGGCTCATTCCGCATGCGCTATATGAGGTTTGTAGCTCCGGTGATGGTCTTAGCCGCCGGATTCATGATTAATACCAATCTTTCTTACGGTAAGAGCGAGTACACGAAGAAGGAGAAGAAGGCCTGCTCCGTTTGCCACGTGACGGGCAACATGAAGCAGTTGACCGAAGTAGGGAAGTGTTACCAGAAGGCAAAATCGCTGCAGGGTTGCGAGAGCAGCGAGAAGAAGTAGCTTTTACGTTTGACCGGCGGGCTGGAACGGCGGGCATGGAAACGGTGCAAATATCGATAGCGGACGCCTCCTACGGGAAGGCGCTCGAAGAGTTGCTTTTGCGCGACGGCGAATGCATCGTGCGCTCCGTTGACGTACCTGACCCCTGGGTGGAAGGTGTCCTTGTCGTCGATTCAGCGGCGTTTCAGCGGCTGCCTTCGGAGTTGCCCTATCCGGAACGCGTGGTGTTGATCACTCAAAACGATCCGGAGCATCTGTCGCGGGCCTGGGAAGCCGGCGTCATTTCGGTCGTGTTTGAGAGAGACCCGATCAATACGGCAATGCTCGCCATCATGGCTGCGAGGCTGCGCTGCTTGGAGAGCAAGAAGTGCCCGGCGGTCCGCGTTCGTCCGAGCGCCCAAAATCGCGAATCGGACGGCAAGCCTGCGAAAAAGACTTCCGGCGATCCCCTCGAAGTTGTATGATGTGGACCTGGTAGCCAGCGGCGTCTAAGCACGCAACTGGTGGGGCTATGAGCCCGCATTTCAGTATCGTGACACGGACTCGCTATGTTTCGTACGATACTAGGCTTCTTACTTTGGGCCGGAATCACTGGGGCGTACGGGCAGGGGAAGACCGACTGCGGAGCCTGCCACGATCAGGCAGCGAAGAT
>JBDKSR010000655.1:0-11864 GCA_039680545.1 Bryobacteraceae bacterium
GCATTTTTGCGGAAAAAGGCACGCTTCCTGGCCACATACTGCGCGGACACGGAATCGCCTTCGACGAGCGTCACCGCGTTTATGTCACCGATGTCGACAATATGCGGGTGAGCATTTTCGAGCCGGATGGCAAGTTCGTTTCCTGTTGGGGGAAGGACGGACCTCGCATTGGTGATTTCAACGCGCCTCACGGGCTTTACATGGACGCGAACAACGACGTCTTCATCAACGGCTACTACGGACCGACGCAAAAGTTCACTGCCGAGGGCGATTATCTACTCTCTCTCGGGTTTGGTGACCCGCCGGAGGGATCGGTCTACTTTCACAGTGTCACCGGCGATCGATGGGGCAACGTCATCCTAACCGTTCGCACAAAGGCCGGTTACGGGGGCGCTCTTGAGAGCAATATCGGCCGGAAGGTCAGCATGGCGAAGTACAATAACAACGGCGACTTCATCACGACGATCAGCCTTTCGGCTAAAGAACACAGCGAGAGCTGGTCGGTAGTAGATAGTGATGGAACGATTTACGCGTTGTTCAAAGGCAAGGGTGAATCAGGCGTCGAAATCTTTGCCGAGGAGTGATTGGAATGTTCAGACCTCTCGCGATTCTCTCCGCGATGCTTGTGGTTTTGTCATTTGCGGAAGCCGGGCGCGCTGCCGACAGGAAGGTCCTCGTCTACACACGCAACTTTGTCTCGTCGGGGAAGGGGTATGTCCACGACAATATCCAGAGCAACGTCGAAGCCATTCAAAAGATGGGTAAAGAGAATGGTTTTGGCGTGGATGTGTCGGACGATCCAGCGGTTTTCACGCGAGAAAATCTGAAGCAGTACGCTGCCTTGATCTTCGCGAATACGAACAATGAGGCGTTCGCGAACGACGAACAACGTGCGGCGTTCAAGGCATACATCCAGGCCGGAGGCGGTTTTGTCGGCATTCATTCCGCGTCCGGATCGGAGCGTGAATGGCCCTATTATTGGTCAGTGCTCGGGGGTAGTTTCGTCCGGCATCCCAAGATGCAGAGATTCACCGTGAGGTTGAAAGACTCCAGCCATCCGTCCACCCGTCTTATGCCCTCGGTTTTCGAGTGGACCGACGAGTGTTACTACCTGGACCACATCAGCACCGGTCTCCACGTGCTGCTGGTCACCGACCCCGGGAAATTGGATGACCCCAAGAAGGCGGAGTATCCGGGCGACCGTTTCGGAGACTCCATGCCGCTTGCGTGGTACCAGGAGTTTGATGGCGGCCGGGAATTTTACACGGCGCTCGGACACATCAAGGATGATTACGCCAAGCCGCTCCTTTACCAGCACATCCTTGGCGGGATTCTCTGGGCAATGGGGAAGTAACAGCTTCTTGCGTCAGGAAAGAACGATGAAATCAGCTAGTGAGAAGTGCGATATGGGATCGTCCCGGCGGCGATTCATGAGAGAGTCTCTGGGAGCGTTGGCGATTGCGGGTTTCCCCACGATCGTTCCGTCCAGAGTGCTCGGGAAGGCAGCCCCCAGTAACCTGATTCAGATCGGGCAGATCGGCTGCGGACGGATTGCTCGCACGCACGACATGAAGGAGACCATCAAACTCACTGATGTTGCGCGATTCGTGGCGGTCTCGGATGTGGATAGCGTTCGCATTGCGGATAGCAAGACATACGTTGAGTCCTATTACGCCGGGAAGTTCGGCAGCAGCCACGCGGCCGGCGTCAAGATGTACAAGGACTATCACGAGATGCTCGAAGACAAGAGCATCGACGCGGTCATCATCAGCACGCCGGACCACTGGCACGCGCAACCGGCGATCGAGGCGGCTCTCGCCGGAAAAGACATTTACCTGCAGAAGCCCGCTTCGCTGACCATACGGGAAGGCCGGCAGATGGCTGATGTGATCAAGAAAACCGGCCGGATTCTGCAGATGGGTACGCAGCAGCGCTCGGAACTCCAATTCCGGCTGGCGTGCGAACTCGTGCGAAACGGCCGCATCGGGAAGGTGAAGGAGATCCTGATCGGCTTGCCGGTCGATCCGTCCGGCGACGAAGAAGCGCAGATGCCCGTTCCCGGCAACCTGGACTACAACGCGTGGCTCGGGTCCACGCCGGAAGTCTATTACACGGAGAAGCGCGTTCATCCGCAGTCGCAGGATCGGAAAGTGCGCTACGACCGCCCCGGATGGCTCCGGTGCGAACAATTTGGCGCGGGAATGATCACGGGGTGGGGTGCGCACCACATCGACATCGCCCACTGGGCCATGGGCACCGAGCACACAGGGCCCATCGAGGTCTCGGCGCTCGCACAGTTTCCAAAGAGAGGCCTCTGGGATGTGCACGGATCATTCCAAGTTCGTTTCCAGTACGCGAACGGCGCGACGGTGTACCTCAGTGACAAGTACCCGACGGGCGAACGCATCATCGGCGAAGACGGTTGGATTTGGGTCAGCCGGGGATCATACAAGCCCGGAGATCCACAGCCGGGCGCTCCGCGGAGCGCGGTGTTCGACGCGAGCGATGTCCGTATCCTCCGCGAGGGGATTCGGCCCAACGAGATACATCTGCACGAGAGTCACGACCACCATCTGGATTGGCTGGAGAGCGTCAAGACGCGGAAAGAGCCTGCCGCTCCGGCCGAAGTGGGTCACCGCACCTGCTCAGCCTGTTTGATTGCTCATACAGCGATGAAATTGGGGCGCGACCTCCGTTGGGACCCCGACCGCGAGCGTTTCATCAACGACGACGAGGCGAATGGTATGCTGGCGCGACCGCAACGGGCTCCTTTTGGAACAGATCTTGTACTCCAGAAGCACGGCATCGCGACGACCCGCTGAAGTTGACTTGCCCATTTCGGCTTGGCTATCCTGAGTTTTATCCTTGGTAGAGGCGCGGAAGCCATCAGTAGCCGGGCGCGCAATTTCGGGGTACTCCGGAAGTCCGGCGAAAGGGGTAAATAGTTGATTCCGCCGAAGCCGTCCGGAGAAGCCTTCTCTGTGGCGGTTGGGGGGTAAGGATAAGACCTGCCCACTGTCATTCGCCACGTGCGGATGGAGCGCTATCGGGAAGTGCAGAAACCTCAGTTCTTTTCTTTCGGCTTCTCTCTTCTCCCGCTCCCCATTTCAGTCAAGGACGCTTATGGATCTATTTGATCTGACGCGTGAACTAATCGATATCGAGTCGTTCTCCGGTAATGAACGGCAGGTCGGCGACTTCCTCTACGACCGCATTTCGGCCCTCGGTTCGCTCTACGGAGGCGTGGTTGAGCGGATGGAGGTGGCGCCGAATCGATTCAACGTTTTTGCCAGGTGGGGGAACCCTACCGTAACCCTCTCCACGCACATGGACACTGTGCCCCCTTACATCCCCTTCCATGAGGATGACGAGTACATCTGGGGCAGGGGCGCGTGCGACGCCAAGGGCATCGCCGCCGCGATGATCAGCGCCGCCGAAGGGGTGCTCGCCGGCGGCACGCGGAACATCGGACTGTTGTTTGTCGTCGGGGAAGAGCGGAACAGCGCGGGCGCGATGACTGCGGCCAAACAGCCGCGCGGCAGCCGGTATCTGATCAACGGCGAACCGACCGAGAACAAGCTGGCGTTGGGCTCAAAGGGCGCGCTCCGTTATGAACTGATCTCCAGCGGGAAAATGGCACATTCGGCGTATCCCGAGTTGGGCGAATCGGCCATCGAGAAGCTTCTAGACGTGCTTGGTGAGTTGCGCACGATGCCGCTGCCTGTTGACCCGATTCTCGGCCCAAGTACCCTCAACATCGGCACGATCAAGGGCGGGCGCGCGCCTAATATGATCCCGGATTCCGCCGGCGCGGAGGTGATGATCCGCCTTGTGAACGATCCCGGATCAACACGGGAAGCTGTTTCACGAGCCGCCGCCGGCCGGGTTGAAGCTCGCGAAGTGCTCTGTATTCCGGCCCTGCATCTCGGTTCGGCAGAGGGCTTTGAAACGACGGTAGTCGCATACACGACCGACATCCCGGCCTTCGAAGGCGCCTGGGGTACGCCGTTCCTGCTCGGTCCCGGGACGATTCGCGTCGCCCATACGCTCGAGGAGCGTGTGGAGAAGCGGCAACTCGTCGAAGCGGCACAAATCTATCAGCGTATGGTGGGGCAACTCCTCGCCCAAGACAAGGAAGCGTGATGAAACGGAAAATCGAAGTCGGCATTCTCGGAGCCACCGGCATGGTGGGTCAACACTTTGTGAAGTTTCTCCAGGGCCATCCATGGTTCGATCTGAAGTGGCTCGGGGCGAGTGACCGCTCGGCTGGAAAGAAGTACAAGGAGGCCTGCCAATGGCATCTTGGCGGCGAAACTCCGGAGACGGTGTCGGACATCATTGTCTCAGAGTGCAAGCCGGGCAACGCGCCGAAGTTGCTCTTTTCCGCGACGGACGCGAACGTGGCGACCGAGATTGAACGGTCCTTCGCGCAGGCGGGACACGTTGTGGTTTCCAATTCGCGGAACCATCGCATGGAGCCGGACGTGCCGCTGCTCGTGCCCGAAATCAACCCGGACCACTTGAAAGTGATCCCCGCGCAGCAACGCCGTTGGGGTTGGAAGGGACAAATCGTCACCAACCCGAACTGCTCCACGGTCGTCCTCACGATGGGATTGGCCCCGCTTAAGCAGTTCGGTATCACGCGCATAATAACCACGACGATGCAGGCAATCTCGGGCGCCGGCTATCCGGGCGTGCCCTCGATGGATATTGTCGCCAACGTGATCCCCTACATCGGCGGGGAAGAGGCGAAGATGGAGATGGAGACGCAGAAGATTCTCGGCTCCGTCCAAGGCGATGCGATCCAGTCGCTGGCCGCGAAGGTGAGCGCACACTGCAACCGCGTACAGGTCGTTGACGGGCACACGGTCACAATTTCAGTGGAGTTTTCGGCGAAGCCGTCGGAAGCCGATCTTCGTGCGGCGTTCGACTCGTTCACGAGCGTTCCGCAAGAGCGGAAGTTGCCGAGCGCGCCTCCGCGTCCGGTGATTTACATGCACGAGGCCAACCGTCCGCAGCCCCGTAAGGATGTCGAGCGCGAGCACGGTATGGCGGTTTTCGTGGGCAGGCTGCGCGAATGTCCCGTTCTCGACTGGAAATTTGTCGCCATGGGGCATAACACGGTACGCGGCGCTGCAGGCGCTGCCGTGCTCAATGCGGAACTGATGCAGTCGGAAGGGCTGCTCGACTGATGATCGTAATGAAATTCGGCGGCTCGTCGGTTGAATCGGCGGCCGCCATCGAACGGGTTGCATCCATCGTGAAGGCGCGTGTGGAGCGCAGGCCGGTGGTCGTCGTCTCGGCAATGGGGAAGACGACCAACAAGCTGCTCCAGATCGCGTCTAACGCCGTGAATGGGCATCGCCCGGAAGCTCGCGCGCAACTCACCGAGTTGAAGGCGTTTCATGAGCGCGAAGCGGAAGCCGCCGTATCTCCCGCCGACCGTGCCGCGGCTGCGGGCATCATCGACGACCATTTCCGCGAACTCTCTGAACTTCTTGGCGGCATGGCCGTGCTCGGTGAGCTGACGCCTCGCTCCATCGACGCCATCTCAAGCTATGGAGAGCGGCTTTCGAGCGCACTCGTGACGCTCGCTTTTCGGAACTTCGGCATTGACGCGGTCCACGTGGATTCGCGTGAAGTGATTGTCACGGATGGCCGTCACACGCAGGCGGCTCCTCTGTTCCCGCAGTCCTATGAACGGCTGGCCGCGACGGTGGCGCCTCTTGCTCAGAGCCAGGTAGTGGTCATGGGTGGATTCATCGGCGCAAATGAAGCTGGTGTGACGACCACGCTTGGCCGCGGCGGTTCCGACTTCACCGCATCGATCGTTGGTGCGGGTATCGGCGCCGAAGAGATACAGATTTGGACCGACGTGGACGGAATGCTCACGGCCGATCCGACAATTCTCAAAGATGGGCATCGCGTGAAGGCGATTTCTTTTGCCGAAGCGTCCGAACTGGCGTACTTCGGCGCGAAGGTGCTTCACCCTTCGACCGTCCTTCCCGCGATCGAAAAGAGCATACCCGTCTCGATTCTGAACTCCCGCCGGCCCGAAGTGCCCGGCACGAGAATTGTCCCCGAGTCTGTTTCCTGCCGGAACATCTTCAAGTCGATCGCCTGCAAGCGAAAGATCATGCTTGTGAGCATACGCTCGACCCGTATGCTGATGGCGCACGGTTTCCTGCGGCGTATCTTCGAGGTGTTCGACAGGTTCGAGACGCCGGTTGATATGGTTTCAACTTCGGAGGTCAGCGTATCGCTTACCATCGATAACCCTTCAAGGCTGTCGGAGATTCAGTGCGAGTTGCGCCAGTTCGCGGACGTCGATATCGAAAGCGGGCAGGCGATCGTCTGTCTTGTCGGTGACAACATCCGGTATACTCCGGGAGTGTCGGGCCGGGTTTTTCACGCGCTGTCGGACATTAACGTTCGCATGATCTCCCAGGGCGCTTCATTGCTGAACGTGAGCTTCGTGGTCGCCGAGGAGGATGTTCCTCGATCATTCGAGGTATTGCACCGCGAGTTCTTCGGCGAAGTGGATCCGGCGGTCTTTGACTGATATGAACCTCGCCATAGTCGGCTACGGCAAGATGGGCAAGATGATCGAGCGGCTTGCCCCCGAATACGGTTTCGCCGTCACATTGAAGCTCGACGAGTTCAATAACGTGGATGGGGCCGGGATGACGCCGGCGAATTTTCAAGGTGTGGATGTTGCAGTCGACTTCTCGACCCCTTCGGCGGCGGTGGACAATATAAAGCGGATTTCGGGGCTTGGCGTGAATCTGGTCGAAGGCACGACCGGCTGGCTCGACCGCATTGACGAAGTGAAATCCACCATCGAGAAGGCGGGTACGGGGATGGTTTGGAGCCCCAATTTCTCGGTCGGCGTTAATGTGTTCATGCGCCTGGCGGTGGAAGCGGCGCGACTGCTGAAGGACGAACCGGCGTACGGCGCCTGGGGGTGGGAGATCCATCACGTTACCAAGAAGGACGCGCCATCAGGTACCATGCTCAAGTTGGTGGAGCGAATGAAAGACGCGGGCTACGCGAATACGATCGATGTCGCGTCGAACCGTGCTGGAGCCCATCCGGGTACTCATGAAATCGGATTCGACTCCGCCGCGGATACCATCACGTTACGCCACGAAGCGCGCAGCCGCGAGGGTTTAGCGCGTGGAGCTCTGACGGCGGCGCAGTGGGTAGCCGGCAAGAAGGGTTTCTTCGAGTTCAGCGAGATCATTGGGAGCCGCTAAGGCGGCTGACTGCGGAGGTGAGGGATGTTCACGGGATGCGGGACGGCGATGGTCACACCGTTCCGGAAGGACCAGTCGATCGACGAAGACACATTACGCCGGCTGGTGCGCCGGCAGATCGAAGCCGGCATCAACTTCCTGGTGCCTTGTGGAACCACGGGTGAGAGCCCGACGCTCACGCACGCCGAGCAACGGCGTGTTGTCGAGATCACCCTGGAAGAGGCGAAAGGGAAGGTGCCGGTCATTGCCGGGGCAGGGGGGAACAACACGACCAACGTCATCCAGACTGCCAAGGAAATGGAGTCGCTGGGCGTCGATGGCATCCTCTCCGTGACCCCGTACTACAACAAACCCACGCAGGAGGGCTTGTTCCAGCACTATAGGGCAATCGCCTCCGCCACCCGGCTGCCCATTGTCGTTTACAGCGTGCAGGGCCGGACGGGCGTCAACGTGGAGCCCGCGACACTCAAGCGCCTCGCGGAGATCGACAATATCGTTGGCGTGAAGGAAGCTTCCGGCAACATCGGCCAGATGTCGATGATTTTGAATTCGGTGCCGGATCGCTTCACGGTGCTTTCCGGCGACGACGCCATCACACTTCCCCTTATGGCGCTCGGCGGTCGCGGTATCATCTCCGTCGTCTCGAACGAAATCCCTGCTGAGATGACGAAGCTTGCGCAATCGTGCCTCGCTGGAGACTTCTCCGCGGCGCGCGAGATCCACCGGCGTTACCTCCCGCTGATGGAAGTGAATTTCGTTGAATCGAACCCGATTCCGGTCAAGGCGGCGATGGCCCTGATGGGGCTGATCGAGCCCGTGTGGCGGCTCCCTCTCGTGCCGCCGTCAGCCGCGAATCACGCTAAGATCGAGAACACTCTGCGGAGTCTTTCTCTGATCGCATCCCAAACGGCCCATGCTCGCAACTGAAATTGAAGTCCTCTTTGACTCGAAACCGGAGACGTACACCGAAGAGCATTTCCGGCTCTTCCAGCGCTTCAAAGACGCGTTGAACGCCGGGGAAGCGCGCGCCGCCGAGCCAGACTCGTCGCGGCGGAGCGGTTGGCGGGTGAACGGATGGGTAAAGAAGGGCATCCTGCTGGGCTTCCGTATGGGTGCGCTCGTTGATATGTCGGTGAGTGCCGTGCGCCAGCCCTATTTCGACAAGGCCACCTATCCGGTGAAGAGGCTCACGGTGGAGAGCGGAGTGCGCGTCGTTCCCGGAGGGTCGAGCATCCGCGACGGTTGCTACGTCGGACGGGGCGTGACCTGCATGCCGCCGATGTATATCAACGCGGGCGCCTGGGTCGGCGAAGGCACGATGATCGATTCCCACGCGCTTGTGGGAAGCTGCGCGCAAGTCGGCAAAGGCTGTCACGTTTCGGCCGCGGCGCAGATCGGCGGCGTGTTGGAACCCGTGGGTGCGCTGCCCGTGATTATTGAGGACGAAGTGCTGATCGGTGGTAACTGCGGCATCTACGAAGGTACGGTGGTTAAGAGCCGCGCGGTACTCGGGACGGGCACCATCCTCAATCGCTCGACACCCGTGTACGACCTCGTGAAGGGTGAGGTTTACTCGGCTACAGATGATGAGCCGTTGGTTGTGCCGGAAAACGCCGTTGTTGTCGCTGGTTCGCGGGCGATTCAACGCGGGGCCGGCAAGGATTGGGGCATTTCCCTTTACACTCCGGTCATCGTGAAGTACCGCGACGCAAAAACCGACTCGAAGATTCAGTTGGAAGAGTTGCTGCGGTAACCGGCGGCTTCGCGCAGGGCATCGAGGGTCGCTTCCGCGCACTTGTGCCACGAAAACAGCAAGGCGCGCTCCGGTCCCTTCCGCGTGAGATCCAGTCGCAGAGCCTCATCCGATGTGAGACGGCGCATCGCTTTCAGGATTGCTTGATCGTTGCCAGGGTCGAACTCTAACGCTGCCTCCCCGGCCAGCGAATGCAACGGTTCGATATTCGAGCAGGCGGACGGGACGCCAGCCGCCAACGCCTCGATCACGGGCAGACCGAATCCTTCGAACGTGCTCGGATACAGGAACGCTCTGGCGCGCAGAAAGAGATCGTACAACGCCTCGCGCGGGATCCATCCTGTGAGGCGAACCGAATCCGTCAATTGAAGTTCGCGGATCCGCGCTTCCAGGCGGTCCGCTTGGAAGCCGCGCAGCCCGGCGATTACGAGCCGAAATTCAGGCCGTTCCTTCCGGAAACTCGCAAAAGCTCTGATCAGCCGGTCGAGATTCTTGTGCGGATGCGATGTCGAGACCACCAGCAGAAACGGCTCGGTGGGGACGGTTGAGCGGCGCCGGCCGATCTCGAAAAACCGGTTGTCAACGCCCTCCGGAATAACACGGATCTTCCCGGCGCGCAGGCCATAGTAACGCCGCAGATCGTCACCTGTGGCTTCTGAAACAGCTACAAGTAGCCG
This sequence comes from Bryobacteraceae bacterium, assembly GCA_039680545.1. Lineage (GTDB taxonomy): Bacteria > Acidobacteriota > Terriglobia > Bryobacterales > Bryobacteraceae > JAEHDI01. The sequence goes on from JBDKSR010000655.1 coordinate 9,687, forward strand.
CGAACGGCGCGCTGCCAGGTAGAGGAACAACCTCCAGAACGGCAGATCGAACCAGCGAAAGTGCTCCGGATGGCGCTTATGCTGCAAATCGTGGAACACGGTAACGCAAGGACACGGGCAGAGAGCAGGGCACGTGAAGCCGGGATTGAACAGGACGTCGATGCGTGCTCTCTTGACGGCTAGCGGCAGACCGGTTTGTTCCCACGCGAGGCGCATGGGACGGACGGCGGCCTGAACCGGCTGCGGGTGGCAGCGAAAATTCGGACGCTCCGGAATGAGGTCTTTACCGGTCTCCCGGTTCGTGAATACGATGTACTCGTTCGCCGAATCTACATCAGCCAGCGCGGCAAGCAAGCTGCGTAGGTAGATCTCAGTGCCACCGACCCCGCCGGGGATCAGGTACAGCGCGTTGATGCCGATCCGGAGTGGCGGCATTTTACGGCGCTTTCTGCGAGGCGCTCCTGGCCCGCGCCAGCCCGTTCCGGGCTGCTTCATTGTTGGGATTCAACTCAAGTGCCCGTCTGTACTGGGCGGCAGCTCCTACGGCGTCACCGTCAAGAAGCAGAATGTTACCCCTGTAGGCGTACGTCATGTCGTGGGCCGGGTCGAGCCGCTCCGCTTGATTGAGCGCGGCCAAGGCCTGTTCGTTATGGCCCTGCTTGGCGTGGATCATCCCTATCAGGGCATAGACATGCGCCGTCGGACGCATCCCAGCCGCCCGTTCAAGGTGAGCGAGTGCCTGTTCGGGGTGGCCGAGACAGTCCTCGGCTAGCGCCCAGTCGACAAACAGCCTGTGCTCGATTCGTCCGAGCTTTTCGGACCTGGCATAGTGGCTCACGGCCGCTTCGCAGCGGCCCTCCTGATAATAGGCAAGACCGATTTGAAAGTGCGCGCGAGAGTTGTCCGGCGATCCGGCAAGAACGTTTTCCCAGAAGGGAATCGGCCCCGCCCAAACCTTATTTCGCTGATACGTGAGGAATCCAAGAACCAGCAACACTCCAGCCAGGACACCTGCCAGCCGCGCGGAGGGGATCTTCCAACGACGAAGGAGTTCGAGCACGACGAGGATCAGTCCGATCATCGGCAGATAGATGCGCCGTTCGGCGACCGCATCCTGAATCGGGACAATCGATGAAGTTGGGGCGAAGAGAACGAGCGCAGCGAAGAAGCCATAGGAAGCGAGCGGGAAACGCTTGCGAAATCGAAAGGCGAGCCCCACAAGGACGAGCAAGCCGATGAGTCCCACGATTGCCCCGTGATCGAGCGGTGTTCGGGAGAACGGATAATCGTAGTCCCCCTTTTGGCCCGCAGGGAAAAGAAACAGCCTGAAGTATACCCACAGCGCGCGCCACTGCGTGTAAAAATACTCGTTCCAGGTAAGGCCCTCCATTCCAAAACCTGCCGTCCTGGCGCTCCTCAGCACGTTCCACACGAAAAGGACGCCTGCCGCTCCGGCCACCGACATGGTGGCGTACAGACGCCAATTCTTCCGTATGCCTTCGAAGGAAAAACCGGGATTCCAGTAGAAATCCGTCAGCAAGAGCAACGCCGGAAGGACTACGGTGTGTTCTTTCGTCGAGGCTGCCGCGGCGAAGAGCACTAGTATGCATGCCGTCGTGGCCCACGACGCGGCCTTCTCGCGGCGGTACAGGAATACCGCGAAGGCTGCATAGCAAAGCAGGACACTCAGATTCTCGGAGCGACTTGCCACGTATGCGACTGATTCTGTCTGCACCGGATGAAGTAAGAAGACCCCACCGGCAAAGGCTGCCAATATTTGGCGCCGGCCGTTCTCCACGCCCGCCCATTCGAGGAACTTAAGCGAGATCAGGAACACGAGAAACCCGCCCCCGAAGTGCAGCAGCACATTCAGGAGGTGGTAACTGTATGGCTCCAGTCGCGAGAGTCTGTGGTTGAGCCAAAACGTGATCATCAACAGTGGCCGGACTCCCTGCACTACGACCGAAAGCGGCTTCGTGCCGAGGTCATACGAATAGAACGGCAGGTACTCGTCATCGAAAACGAATAGGCCGTGCAACGCAGGTCCATAGACCTCAATGAGGATGACGAGTGCGGCCAGGGCTCCCACTACAACGTGCCAGGGCCTCAGAGAAAAGCTTGCCGGCTTCTCAACGGGACGTACTGGCTTCTTGGTTTTCATGCGATTTCCGAAGATGA
>JBDKSR010000656.1:0-4328 GCA_039680545.1 Bryobacteraceae bacterium
ACGTCGTCCTGCGTGGTAACGTCACCCCTGGCGGGGATGATCAGGATGTAGTCCTCTTCCTTCCGCCACTCGACCGGCTTCCCTGTGCGCAACAGGATCGCCGACTTCGGCTCTCCCACGCCCTTCAGCCGCGCCGCCTGCCGCTCATACTCGATGAGATGCACGTACCAGGTGTTACCCTTCACGGTGACCGGTGAGGTACTGCGCTCCGGGTACAACCCGGCCTCGATGTCGTAAATCGACACGCCGCTGTGCTTCATCCACGCGGCCAGTTCGTCGCAGATGCGGTAGTAGTCGGGCGCCATGGTGCCATCGGGCCTCGGCCCGAAGTTGGCTAGGTAGTTGCCGCCCCAGGCACGATTGCGGACCAGCCGTTCGATCAGGTGCGAAGGCGTCTTGCAGACACCTTTCGGACCGCTGTAGGACCATCCGCCGCAGACCGGCTCGCACTGCTCCCAAGCGCCTTCGGGACGCGCGGCAGGATCTTTCGCTTCGTAATCCGTGTTGTAATCGCCGAGCGTCCGCTTGCCGCGCGTGGGCACGTAGCGGTCGTTGATGACGATCTCGGGCTGGAGCTTGCGTATGTGGTCTTCCAACTCTTTGCCGCGGATGTCGAAGCCCGCCGGCCAGTCCAAGCCATCCCACCACAGCAGGTCGACCTTGCCGTAGTTGGTCATCAGTTCGGTGATCTGCCCCTTCATGTACTCATAGAAGATCGGGAAGTACTTATCGAACTCCTCCTGCGTCAGGTTTACAAAGCGTGGCAAGCCTGCCGACCGCGGCGGGTCCGCATAGAGCATCTTCGGTTCGGCACGAGGCCAACTACGATACGGCCAACCTTTGGGGCAGAAACTCCAGTTAGTCGGGGAATAGTAGAAGCCCACTTTGAGCCCATGCTTGCGGCAGGCCTCGACGAAGGGCCGCACCAGGTCACGCCCGTGCATCTTAGTCTTAGTGCTGAAGTCGCCGTAGTTACTCGGCCACATAGCGTAGCCGTCGTGATGGCGCGTGACGAAGACGGTGTACTTGAACCCAGCCCGGGCAGCCGCTTCCAACCATTTATCCGGATCGTAGTTCTTGGGGTCGAACCTATCGGCCAGCGCGAGGTACTTCTCAGGCGGCCAGTACAGGTTCGGAACGCCCGAGTTCCGGTACATACTCCAGCCGATTTCGACTCCCGCCACACTGCTCGGCCCCCAATGCACGAACAGACCGAAGGCCGCCTTGTAGAACCATGAATTGAGCGCACGAAGGCGCGGCGGCGATGCCATCGAGCCCATCGTGCCCGATAGACCCGCGGCAGCAAGCGATTGCACAAATCTTCGTCTGTTCATACGTTCTCCATGATTGATTTGCGGCCCGTCCCGCCTAAGCATGACGGCACAACGATTGGGGCGGTTTGACTCACCTGCCCTCAGCTTCCGTTACCACGTCACGGCTACGACGTCGTCCTCCGCCGTGAAGTCTTCCATGGTGGGGACGATCCAGATGCCGTCCTCTTCCTTCCGCCACTCGACCGGCTTCCCCGTGCGCAATAACACGGCCGACTTCGGCTCGCCTACTCCTGTCAATCGTGCCGCGCGCCGTTGATACTCGATGAAATGCACGTACCAGGTATTGCCCTTCACGGTGATCGGAGAAGTACTGCGCTCCGGGTACGGCCCGGCCTGAATGTCGTATATCGACACGCCGCTGTGCTTCATCCATGCTTCGAGTTCGTTGCAGATGCGGTAGTAATCGGGCGCCATCGTGCCGTCCGCTCGCGGGCCGAAGTCTGCCAGATAATTCCCGCCCCATGTGCGATTACGCACCAGCCGCTCGATCAAGTGTGAGGCCGGATGGCACAGTGCTTTCACGCCCCTGTAGGACCATCCGCCGCAGACCGGTTCGCACTGCTCCCAAGCGCCCTCGGGCCGCGCCGTGGGGTCCTTTGCTTCGTAGTCCGTGTTGTAGTCGCCGAGCGTTCTCGTTCCGCGCATGGGTACCCAACGGTCGTTGATCACGATATCGGGCTGGAGTTTGCGTACGTAGTCTTCCATCTCCTTGCCCCGGTAATCAAAACCATCCGGCCAATCGATGCCGTCGAACCATAGCAAGTCGATCTTGCCGTAGTTGGTCATCAGCTCGGTGATCTGCCCCTTCAGGTACTCGTAAAAAATGGGGAAGTACCTGTCGAACTCCTCCTGCTTCATATCCACGAAGCGCGGCAGTCCGGCCGAACGTGGCGGATCCGCGTACTGCAACTTCGGATCGGCGCGGGGCCAACTGCGGTAGGGCCAGCCTTTGGGACAGAAATTCCAGTCGATGCCCGTATAGTAGAAACCAACACGCACCCCGTGCTTGCGGCAGGCCTCCACAAAGGGCCGCACAAGGTCGCGTCCATGCATCCTCGTCCGTGTGCTGAAATCGCCATACTTACTCGGCCACATGGCGTACCCGTCGCAGTGGCGCGCGGTGAATACCGTGTACTTGATGCCCGCACGGGCAGCCGCTTCCAGCCATCTGTCTGGATCGTAATTCTGCGGATCAAACTTGTCCGCCAACGCGATATTCTTCTCCGGAGGCCAGTACAGGTTAGGGACGCCGTTGTTCCTGAACAGGCTCCAGCCGATCTCGACCTCTCCCACGCTGCTCGGGCTCCAGTGCACAAACAGGCCGAAAGCCGCCTTGTAGAACCATGAGTTGAGCGCGCGCAGGCGTGGCGGCGATGCCATCGACCCCATTGTGCCCGAAACACTCGCAGCGGCGAGCGATTGCATAAACCTGCGTCTGTTCATTCGTCCCCTCTTATGAATCTGGGGCCGTCCGGAACGTTACCGTTCACAGTGGCCCCAGTCTTGTTGGACTCACTCACTGCAAGCCTGCCGCGGGATCGCCGCCGGCCGCTTCAGTCTGCCGTACTTCAATTGCTTCCCGGGCGGCTGGACTTCCGTCACCCGGCCAGCACCTTCTTGCAATAGTCCGCGCACTGCTTCACGCCGGCTACCGGATCGGTTCCCTTGAGTTCGAACTCGATGACGGCGGGAAACCCGTACTGTCCCTTCTTGAGCAACAGAAGGATGTCCTTGAGCGGCGTATCTCCCTCCCCAAAGGGGAAATCCGGACCCTGGTTCTTCTTCCGGTCCTTCAGGTGCAAGCTCCAGATCCGGGAATGATGCTTCTTGATGTAAGCCACCGGATCGAACCCTGCCGCCCAAAAGTGACCGGCGTCCAGGTTGATCCCCATATAGCGCGATCTGCCGCGCAGGGCCGTGGCGAAGTCGTCGGGAATGGCAAACTCGTCCGGACGGATGCGTGAATGATTGTGAAAACCGACCCGCATCTTGTACTTCTTCGCGAACGTGTCCAGCCGCTCGGACATGCTCACGTTCGTGGACGTCGTGATCGTGTTCACGCCGAAGGCGGCCGCCATCTCGAAGGTCCTCACGATCTCTTCGTCGGTGAAGTCACTCCGGAGGGTGGCTGAATAGGCGACGATCTTGATGCCCGCGCCCTGCACCTTGTCGCGGATCTCGTGATACGCGCTCACCGGGGTTGTCAGCCGCCACTTGCGCATGTCCTCGCGGGACAATCCTGCGGGCTCCACGTGGTTCCACCCAAGCTCCATGGCGTTCAGACCCGCCTGGAGTGTCCCCTTGATGGCGTCGTCAAGCGACAACCGGCGGAAGCTCCAGCCCTGGACTCCGAGCACCACCTCTTTCGCGGCCATCGCCTGCCGCGCGGCCAGCACTCCACCGGCCAGCACCGCGGAACAGAATGTACGTCGAGTATAAGGATTCACGTTGCCTCCGCCTAGACGACTTCTTCCTTGACCGGATCCCAACGGACCTTGCGGTCCTGGCGATACGACTGGACGGACATCATGATCGTCGCGGCTTCCTCAAACGCGCGATCCTCGTGGCAGCGCGGGCGCTGGCGTGTGCGCACGGCGTTGATGAAGTCCTCAAAGTGCGACGAGACCTGGAGTTCATCCGGCTTCATATCGTAATCGGGCGGATAGACGGCGAACTTGCCTTGATTGGCCTTGTTGAACTTCCAGATCTTCTCCTGGTTCTCCTGCTTCCACTCCGCTTCGAAGAACCGGCAGAACTTGGGCGATACTTCCACCGTGCCGTCCCGTCCCAGGTACTGGGCCACTTCCCCGACGTGCGCGTTGTGGAATCCGCAATTGAACGTGATCGCAAGCTGCTTCTTCGGGTAATCGAACAGAACGTGCCACATATCCGGCACTTCCTGGTCGGCATTCCAGTAGTACAGGTTGCCCTGCGTGGCGCACGTCTCCGGGATTCCCATTTCGAGCACCATATTGACGGAATCCCACAGGTGGC
>JBDKSR010000657.1:0-15661 GCA_039680545.1 Bryobacteraceae bacterium
CGGATGGTGCCGTCGATCACGGTCGACTGATCGTAAAAGGGTACGATGCGAACGCCGTTCGGCAAACGCAATGAGGCCAATTTGGCTTTTACGCGCTCAATTACCTGCCGTCCGTTCTCGCCTTTCAACATGATCGCCATGCCGGACACGGTTTCACCCTTGCCGTCACGCAGTACAGCGCCCTGCCGCGGCATCGGCTGCACGGAGACCTTCGCGACATCCCGCAGGAGAACGGAAGCGCCCGCGCGGGCAAGAATGATGATCTGCTCCAGGTCCCCGATGCTTTGCGTGCGCCCCAAACCAAGCACTGTGTATTGTTCGGAAGCGTGCTCTATGAAACCGCCTCCGAAATTTGTGTTGTTTTCCCGGATGCGTTCGTACACGTCCCGCAGCTTCAGGCCGTAACGCTGCAAGTTCACGGGATCGACTATCACCTGATACTGTTGCGTCTCCCCGCCCCAGGTATTGACCTCGTTGACGCCGGGCACCGTGCGGAGTTGATTCTTGATCTGCCACTCGTGCAGGGTCTTCAGGTCCATCACTGAGTGTCCGTGTCCTTCCACCGTGTACTGGTAGACTTCACCGAACGCGGTTGCCACGGGGCCGAGCGCCGGTTCGAGTCCCTCCGGCAGTCTCGCCCGTACTTCCTGCAGCCGTTCGTTGACGAGTTGGCGCGCAAAGTACGTATCGACGGAATCGGCAAAGGCCAGCGTCACCATCGACAGGCCGAGCTTCGAGATGGAACGAACGCCCTCTGTGCGCGGAATGCCCATCAGCGCAGTCTCGATGGGAAACGTGACGAGTTGTTCCACTTCAGAGGGCGGCATGGCCGGCGCCTCAGTGATCACCACCACCTGGTTGCTCGTCAGATCCGGAAAAGCGTCAATCGGAATCTGGAACAGGACGTACAAGCCCAACGCAATCAGGCCGAACAATCCCGCAAGCACGAACCAGCGATGCCGCAGGTGAAAGTCGATGATCCGATTGAGCATGGTCGGCTACTCCCCGGCAAGTGACGCTTTCAGAAGTTGAGACTTCAAAACGTAACTACCTGCGACGGCAACCCGTTCGCCAGCCTTCAATCCGGCGGTGATCTCCAGGGAATTTTGTACCGTGCGGCCCGTTCGCACGGGTCGCATTTCGAACCGGCCGGGTCCCGTCTGAACGAAAACGGCGTTCTGCCCTTCCACCTCCTGGACTGCCTCCTGCGGCAAAAACAGGCCCGCGTCCGATTCACCAAGCTCGATTTCCGCTGTGGCGTACATCTCCGGCCTGAGCAGACGTTGCGCATTCGGCACATCAACCCGAACACGGACCGTGCGCGTCGTGGGGTCCAGTTCTTCGCCGAGTTTGCCGACGCGCCCTGAGAAGGTCCGGGAGCCATAGGCCTGCACCCGCACCAACACCGGCATCCCCGCATGCAACTCCGGCAGGTACTCCTCATTAACAAGCGCGATCATCCAAAGGATCGACAGGTCACTGAGGACGAACAGGTCACCGCTCGTCGTGACAACCGCTCCCGGCGTGACGTTGCGTGCCAGCACCGTGCCTTTTGCGGGCGCCTTCAGCGGAATCAGGTCGTCGTCACTTTCCTGAAGACCCGCACGGTGTTCCTTTGGCTCCTCAATCGGAATCTCCAGAAACTCGACAAGGTGATTGCGCGCCCGCTCCAGTTCAATCCCCGCGTTAGCGCGGAGCGTCTGCGCATTGCGAAGTTCCGTCTCTGCGTGCTCGACCTGTTCGATCGACGCCGCCTTTAATTCGAGCAGCCGTTTCGCGCGGTCCCGCACACGCAGCGCGTAGGACTCGGCGTTCTTCAGCCGCGCCACTTCGGCGACTGCTTTGCGGTATTCGGCGCGCGACTCGTGAATGTCATGGCTATGCATTCGGGCCAGGATCTGGTTCTCACCGACGTCGTCACCGGCGTTTGCAAAGACGCGGATAATGCGTCCCTCCGTGATCGCTCCGATTCGCCAGGTGCGGTTCTCGTCTACGGTCATCCGGCCGGCCGCTGCGAGCGTCCTCGGCAGTGCGCGTACTTCAACCGGAGCGACCGCGATTCCGCCCTCCTTCTGACTCTTTGTATCCAAGAGGACTTCGCGTTTCGCTCCCGCCGTTCCATTGGATGGCGCCGCCGCGGGCGTTGGCGCAGTCTCGTTCGAGCATCCCGCGGCAATCAGAAGCAGAGGAATCAGCAATGAACGTTTCATGGCGTTGCTCCCAGTGCACTTGCAAGGCTCACGATGCTCTGCCTGTATTCAGTGAGTGTCCGGTAATAGAGCGCTTCGACGTCCAGCCTGACGCGCTCGGAATCAAGTAACCGCAGTAAGTCCAGACCACCCTGGCGGTATGCGGCCAGCGCGATCTTCGACGATTCCACCGCGTGCGAGCGCAGCACGCTCAGCGTTTCAAGCAACTGCCGCCGCCGTAAAGTGTATTCTGACTCCGCCGATCTGACCTCCGCGCGCACCGTGGCTTCCGTTGCGGCGAGCGAAGCCTGAGCCGAACGCACCTCCGCTTCGGCGGCGGAGATGTTTCCCTGATTTCTGTTCGAAAACGGCAGTTCGACTTGAACGCCGCCCAGCACCGTATTGAAGCCCGCGGCACGCTTGTATCCCGCGAGCAGATCCACGTTGGGCTTTGCCCCCGCCTGCTCCAACCGTAGCGCCGCCCGCGCCTGCGCCACGGCTTGCTGCGCGATTTTCACGTCAATTCGCTCGTTGAGAGCTTGTGCGGCGTCAATCGTGCCCTCGAAGGGGGCCGTGTCTTCCACGGTGTCGGACAGCCGCACATCGCCGAACTCCGTCCGTCCCATCTCACGAAAGAGTTGGATTCGTGCGCGCTCGGCATCGAGTGCCGCTGAATTGGCCGAGATTGCGAGGCGCTCGGCTTCCACGCGCACTCGCAGCAGGTCCGCCTCGGCCATCGCCCCTTCCTGCACGCGCCGCTCGTGGTACTCGACAACCTGTTGAAACGTCTTCGACGATTCGACAAGCAGTTCGTGGATCTTCTGTGCTCCCGCGGCGGACCAGTACGCCTGCTTCACGCGAAACGCCAGTTGCCGGGCGAGCAGTTCGCGTTCCAATTCCGCGCGCCGCACGCTCTCGGACGCGGTGTCGATGCGCCGGTCCCGCTTGCCCGCCGTCTCGATCACCTGGGACATGTACGCGTAGCTGTCGGCATCGCGCCCGTAAACGAAGCCGGGCTGCCCTTGAGCACGCACATTTTCGACCTGAAGGTACATCTTCGGGTTAGGGCGCTGCGACGCCTGGCGGCGTAAGCCTTCTGACACGGCGACACGCTCAGTACCGGCGGTGAGCATGGGATGTCTTGATATCGCCTCCGAAACCGCGTCCCGTAAAGACAGAGACGTCTGGGCGGAAACGACTACGGGAAACAAAACAGCGAGGGCGTAGAGTCGCATGAGACGAGACCTACCGATCCAAAATTTATCACGCGCCGCCCTTCGCGCGTGGGTACCCTATTCCGGTTTCCAGAGTTCGAGCGTCAGGTTCTTGAGTGCGCGGGGGCCGAGTTCGAGCTTTTGGCTAGTTTCAATGATCCTTCTCAACGTGGCTTGGTCGTACTCCGCATACTGAGTGGAAGATGCGAATGCCACAACTCGATACTCGCCAGGCGCGAGTCCGTTGAAACTGAATCTACCCTTGTCATCACCCCGAACCTTTGTGATCGCCCCGTCCAACCACTCTGCCAGTATCGGCCATTTGGTGATGGTGACGAAAGGCTCGCTGACGGGTGTACCACCCTCCGTTACGATGCCATTGACCGTGGCAGGTTTGTCGTCGATGACAATCGTCAGCGAGCGTCCTCCCGCGTCGTCTCCTACCGAGATGACATTGTCCGGCCGTGGAGTACCGTTATAGAGGATCTCCTTGACGTACCGGTCCGTGCCGACACCGGAGATGATGGCTTCGTGCCGGCCAAACGGTACATTTGTAACCCGCAGTCTACCGTCGGCACCCGCCGGCACCTTGTGGTCTGGAGATGAAAGACAATCCAGCCCGTTCAGAAACAACGCCAACCTCGTGAAATCTGGTGGCTGTGCCCCATCAGCCGCGACGAACCTAGCATCGACAGTAACACCGTATGCGAGCGGAACCGTGACTGTCACATTTTTGTCTGTGATCGAGAATGGGACGGATGCCGTCCTAAGTGTGGCAGGGCGCGTGTTTGTATAGAAGATCAGCCGGTGCGATCCCGGAGAAAAACCCGAAATCAGGAAGTCCTTTCCACACGGCACATCGCGGGCGACGTCCAGGCGACCATTCAGAGCCTCCTCTGAGACAATCAGAGTCTCCTCTGATTTGCAGATGCCGCCCGGGACCTCAACGTGGACCCTGTAGTACTGAGCCTTCTTTACCGCTCGCTCACCTACGTCAACGATGGCCCCGGAAGCCAGCGTGACCGGAACTGTTGACTCCGGGTCGGTTCCGCCCGGCCAATAGGTGTTTTCGACGTCTTCGTCCACAAGTTCCAAATCACTCTCCGAAAACTCAGTCGTGACTCTCTTCTTACCGCGCGTCCGCGGTACGATCTCCATAATCCAACTCCCCGGCAGCCGTTCCGACAAACGGAATCGGCCGTTGAGATCAGTAATCGATTCAGAGCCCGAACCAAAACCCGGGCGGCCATAGAGACGGCCTCTGCCTCTCGCGAGAGAAAGAATGCTCCGCGCTGCCCACGCCCTCACCGTGACATTCGGAATTGGCTTCTGTGTTTCCGCATCAACGACGCGGCCCGTAATCTCGCCGGGATGCGCCAGAAAGAGGCGTACTTCCCTGTTTGGTTCCTCCGTGGTCAGGGTCAAGTACTGAGAACTGCCGGCTCCAGCCGTGTAACCATCCTTCTTCACATCGACCCCGTAGTAACCGGGCTCATCGGGGCGGAACACGAACGCGCCGAGAAAGTCCGTCGTCGTCTCGCCCAGTATTTTTTGTGTTTTGAGACCCGTCCGAACGCGCGGCTTCTCTGATCCAAGAAAGTACAGCGTTACTTTCGCATCAAGAATCGGCTGGTTAGTCCCGGTTTCCAGAACTACGCCGTGGATTTCGTAACGCAAGGTGGCTTTGTTGACGTCTTGCGCAGATACACTGAGCGCAAGTGCGAGGAGCAATGTTACCTTCGCAAGTTGAGTTGAACCTGGGTCCGGTATGGTGATCACTTCTCGGTTGCCTCCAGTCGCGGAGTATATAGCACTTACATACTGACGATCGCGCCGAGCCGTCTATTCCCGTTTCCAGAGTTCGAGCGTCAGGTTCTTGAGGGCGCGGGGGCCAAGTTCGACCTTTTGGCTAGTTTCAAGGACCCTCTTCAGCACGGCCGGTTCGAATTCCAATAGATCAGAATTCGAGATCGCAAAGATGCGATATTCACCGGGGGCAAGCGTTTTGAATGTAAACTTGCCCGCGTCATCACCATACATCCTCCTGACCTCCTCAAACGGATTCTCTGTGAGCAACGGCCACTTTGCAAGGATGACGTACGGCTTACTCACCGGCGTCTCCTTCTCCGTCACTGCGCCAGTGATCACGGCGGGCTTGTCATCGATCACGAAGGTCACGGAGTTGCCTCCCAGCTCATCTCCCACGGTGACATTTTGGTCGGGCTGCCGGATACCGTTATGGAGAACCTCTCTGACGTAGTGGTCCGCGCCTAATCCTCTAACCCGTGCTTTGTAACTACCAAGCGGGACATTCGGAGCCCGCAGCCTGCCCTTGGCATCAGCCGTCAAATTGCCAAACGGGTTCACAAACGCTGCCAATTTGGTGAAATCAGGTGGCTGTGCGCCGTCTGCCGCAACGAACTTGACGTCAATAGGAACACCGTACGCCAACGGAGCCGCGACTTTAACGTTCTTGTCCGTGATCGAGAACTCGACCCTTGCCGTCCTCCTCTTCTCCTCAGGGGAGTTTGTGGAGAACAGCAGCAGATGTGACCCAGGAGCAAAGCCGGTGATTAGCAGGTCCTTGCCACAGGGCGCACGGCGGGCGAGCTGCAATGAAAAACTCGGAAGCTCCTCCGAGATGTATAGAGTTTCGTCGGCTTCGCAGATACCTTTAGGAATTTCGACGTGGGCACGATAGTATTGAGCTCTGTTGACGGGCAAGTCACCCACGTCAACGGTGGCCCCGGCAGTGAGCGGGACCGGGTTCACTGCTTTCGGCCCCGAGCCACCCGGCCAGTAGCTGTGCTCCGCATCCTCGTCGACATGCTCCGCATCACGATCCGAAAATTCCCAAATAATTCTCTTCGCTCCGCGCGTTCGTGGCTCAACTTCTACGGCATAGTTCCCAGCTAAAGTGTTCAGTCGGAATCGGCCGTCGAGATCGGTAATCGATTCCGGCCCGGGAAAGCGGCCCACGCCACTTGCTTGCCGGTTCGCCAGAAAAAGCAGTTCATGTGGTCTCCATGCTCTCGCCGTGACATTCGGAATTGGTTTCCGCGTCTCGGCATCAACAACGCGACCTATAATCTCGCCGGGGTGCGCCAAAACGAGGCGCACTTCCCTGTTTGGTTCCTCCGTCGTCAAGGTGAAGTACTGCGAACTGCCGGCTCCAGCCGTGTAACCATCCTTCTTCACATCGACCCCGTAGTAGCCGGGCTCATCAGGACGGAAGACGAACGCGCCAAGGAAGTCTGTTGTCGTCTCGCCCAGTGTCTTTTGTGTTTTGAGACCCGTCCGGACGCGCGGCTTCTCTGATCCAAGAAAGTACAGCGCTACTTTCGCATCAAGAACCGGCTGATTAGTTCCTGTTTCCAGAACTACACCGTGGACTTCGTAGCGCAAGGTGGCTTTGTTGACGTCTTGCGGAAAAGTACTAAGTGCGACAGCGAGAAGTAGAGATACCTTCGCGAGTGAGCTTGAACCTGGGACCGGCATAGCGATCGTTTTACGATCCTCCCCGGTCCCAGAGTATACATCACTTAGAAGCTGGCGAGTTTGTTGAGTGCGTCGACGTATGCCTTGGCACTAGCTTCGATAACATCGGTCGATGAGCCGCGGCCCAAGACTTTCCGGCCGCCCTCTACGAGTTGCACCGTAACCTCTCCCATCGCTCCCGTTCCACCCGTCACCGCCCGGATTTCGTACCGCGCGAGAGTGGCGGTTGTCCTTGTCGCAAGCGAAATCGCCTTATATGCCGCGTCCACGGGACCGTCCCCCACGGCGGCCACTTCACGGACCTCGTCTTTCACCCAAAGCCGGACTGTCGCCGTTGGGATGGCCGACGTTCCTCCATAGAAGTGCATGTATTCGAGCCGGAACGTTTCGGGAACCGGATGAATTTCATCGTGGATGATGGCGATGAGGTCTTCATCGAAGACTTCCTGCTTCTTATCGGCCACAATCAGGAACCGCTCGTAAGCGTGGTCCAGCTCTTCCTGCGAAGGCGTGTAGCCTAACTTCTCCAACCGGTCTCGAAGGCCGTGGCGGCCCGTGCGCGCCGTTAGCACAACGCGGCTCTCCGCGAAGCCCACATCCTCGGGGCGCATGATCTCGTACGTCTCCCGGTCCTTCAGGAACCCGTCCACGTGGATTCCGGAACTATGCGAGAACGCATTCCCGCCGACCACAGCCTTATTCGGCGGCACCGGCATGCCAAGCATGTCGGCAAGAAGCCGGCTGGTGCGGAAGAATTCCTGCGTCTGGATGTCCGTGTACAAACTGAAGTAGTCGCGTCTGGTCTTTAGCGCCATCACGACTTCTTCGAGCGCGGCGTTCCCTGCCCTCTCGCCGATCCCGTTTATCGTTCCTTCCACCTGCCGCGCGCCGTTATACAGGCCCGCGAGCGTGTTGGCGACCGCGAGGCCGAGGTCGTTATGGCAGTGAATGCTGATTCTGGCCTTGTCGATATTAGGTACGTGTTCACAGATCGAGCGAATAAGAGCGCCGAACTGCTCCGGCACCGTGTAGCCAGTCGTGTCGGGAATGTTGACAGTGGTCGCTCCGGCGCCAATGGCCGCCTCCAGCATCTCGAACAGGTACTCAGGCTGCGCGCGACCCGCGTCCTCGGCATAGAATTCAACGTCGTCGGTGAACGTCTTCGCAAGTTTCACCGCGTCGATGGCCATCCGGATGAGGGTCGTCTGCTTCTCGGCGAGGGTGGTCCCGTACTTCTCGTCACGGAACTTACCCATGATGTGAATGTCAGATACGCCGATTCCCGTGTGGATGCGCGGCTTCTTCGCTTTTGAAAGCGCCCTGCCGCAAGCTTCGATGTCCGATGCGACCGCCCGTGAAAGCGCGCAAATGGCCGGGCCTTCGATCTCCTGCGAGATAAGCTGCACAGCGGCGAAGTCTTCGGGCGAAGATGCGGGGTAGCCTGCTTCGATAATATCCACCTTAAGTCGCGCCAACTGCCTGGCAGCGGTAAGTTTCTCGCGGCTTCCAAGCCGGGTGCCCGCAGCTTGCTCTCCATCCCTCAGCGTCGTGTCAAATACGAATACTTTCTCGGCCATTCATCACTCCTGACAAGGATTCATCTATTGAATATCTGTCAGGATAGCGCACCAACGGCGGAGGCAGCATCGCGCCTGCGACTAAGGTACACTTGATTCCGCGCGAGGAGCGTGGTCACGATGAAACCCATCCGGACGTTTAGCGTAGTTCCTCGACTTCCTTCCAAGCTTGAACCCCTGAGAAAAGCCGCCTTCAATTTACGCTGGTCGTGGGATCACGAGACGATCGAGTTGTTCCGCCGTCTCGACTCCGACCTATGGGAGTCCTCGGGCCACAACCCCGTCCTCATGCTGGGCTCGGTCAATCAAGAGCGACTGGAAGCCGCCGCCAAGGATGATTCCTTTGTCAGTCACCTCAGACGCGTGACGGAAGCCCTCGACACCTATCTGACAGGCGAATCATCCTGGTGCCAGCGGACCCATATCCCAGGGGAGACGCCGCTTGTCGCTTATTTCTCGGCCGAGTTCGGACTTACGGAGTGCGTGTCAATCTTCGCCGGCGGGTTGGGGATTCTCGCGGGCGACCATCTCAAATCCGCGAGCGACCTCGGAGTACCTTTTGCAGGCGTCGGGCTGCTGTATCAGCAAGGCTATTTCCGGCAGTACCTCAACGAGGCAGGCTGGCAACAGGAGGCATACGAAGACAACGACTTCCATAGTCTGCCGGTCGCGCCCGCCCTGCGACCCGATGGGACACCCGCCACGATCGTGGTGCGATATCCGAGCGGTCCGGTGACTGCGAAAATCTGGATGGCGCAGGTAGGCCGCGTGCCGCTCTACCTGCTCGATACGAACATCCCGGCCAATAGCCGCTCCGAGGATCGCGATATCACCGACCAACTCTACGGCGGCGACGGAGAGACACGCCTGCGGCAGGAGATTCTCTTAGGCATCGGCGGGTGTCGCGCTCTCGAAGTGCTCGGACTCGAGCCGACCGTCTACCATCTGAACGAGGGTCATTCCGCCTTTCTCGGTCTTGAGCGTGTTGCTCGATTGATGGAAACCAAGAAACTCTCGTTCGCCGAGGCACGCGAGTTGACCCGCGCAAACTCCGTGTTCACGACTCACACGCCAGTCATGGCAGGACACGACTACTTTCCGCCGGATCAGATTGATCGCTACCTGGGCGATTATCCGCGTCGTCTCGGCATCTCACGGTCTGCGTTCTTAGGACTTGGCAGGCAGAACCCCGCTGACGACAAAGAGCACTTCTGCATGACCGTGCTGGCCCTGCGTCTGGCGGCGGCTGGAAACGGCGTGAGCAAGCTTCACGGGCGCGTGACGCGCAAGATGTGGCGCGGGTTGTGGCCGGGCGTGCCGGAAGACGAGGTACCCATCGGACATGTGACGAACGGGGTCCACTTCCGGTCCTGGATCTCATACGAGATGAACCAACTCTATGACCGCTATCTCGGCCCGAGTTGGCGTGAGGAGCCTGCCGACACGGCGCTCTGGAAGCGTGCCGAGTCGATCCCCGCCGAGGAACTCTGGAGGACGCACGAGCGGCGCCGGGAGCGTCTCGTGGCCTTCACGCGGCGCAGATTGCGGGCGCAACTCCTGCGCCGGGGTGCGTCGCAGACCGACGTTGACGGAACTGAGGAGGTTTTCGATCCCGACGCGCTGACCATCGGCTTCGCCCGCCGGTTCGCGACGTACAAGAGAGCCGCACTGCTCCTCCGCGACCCCGAGCGGCTCGGACTCCTTCTGAGCGACCCAGCGCACCCCATTCAGATCCTCTTCGCGGGCAAGGCGCATCCCAGAGACAATCCGGGTAAGGAATTAATTCAGCAGATCGCTGCGCTTGCCGGCCGCAAGGAGTTCCGCCGCCGCATCGTCTTCCTGGAGGATTACGACATGGCGGTCGCCCGCTACATGGTGCAGGGCTGCGACGTCTGGTTGAATAACCCCGTCCGGCCTATGGAAGCGAGCGGCACAAGCGGGATGAAGGCGGCGGCCAATGGCGCGCTCAACATCAGCACGCTCGACGGCTGGTGGGACGAAGCCTGGCAGGAAGCCGATGACAACCTCATCGGCTGGACCATCGGGCGCGCCGAGGCTTACGACGACCCGGCCCGCCGGGACGCGATCGAGAGCGAGGCGCTATACGACCTGCTCGCTCGCGAAGTGGTCCCGGCTTTCTATGACCGCGGCGCCGACCGGTTGCCGAGGCGGTGGATCGCCCGCATGAAGGCTTCGCTCGGCACGCTCTGCCATCAGTTCAACACGCACCGCATGGTCCGGCAGTACACCGAGGAATTCTATCTGATAGCTCACGAGCGGCTCCAGCGGCTCTCGGCGGACAATTGTGCCCAGGCACGCAGCCTCGCGGCATGGCTGGAACGCGTGACACGTTCCTGGGGTGAGGTCCGCATCGAAGCGGGCGAAGGTGGAGAACAGGTGATGCAGGTCGGAGAGCGGCTGAAGGTGCGCGCTTATGTGCAACTCGGTCCGCTTACTCCTGACGACGTGTCTGTCGAGATGTACTACGGCCGGTTGGATGCCGACGGTGAGATCCAGGAGGGCATCTCGATGCGACTGGACGCGGCAGGTCCTGGCGATGGCGGCCGCTACCTCTATGAGGGGGACGCGCCCGCATGCACGCGTAGCGGCATGCACGGATATACGATCCGTGTACTCCCGTATCACGTTGAAATGAGCTGTGCGTTTGAACCCGGTCTGATCACCTGGGCAAGCTAACCCCGGCAGTCATTCTTCGTCGTGCTGCGCGGCGAGCCGCTTGACGACGCCAATGTCCTCCAGGGTTGTGACGTCGCCGGTCACATTGTGCGCGGTTACGATCTCACGCAGCAAACGCCGCATGATCTTGCCGCTGCGCGTCTTCGGCAGAGCTTCCGTGAAGCGAATCTCGGCGGGCTTGGCAAAGCTGCCTATTTCGTGCGAAACCCAATCCCGCAATTCATGCGCGAGGTCGTCGTGATTCCATCGGCCCGCTTTCAGAGTGACGAAAGCACACACCGCCTGGCCCGTGATTTCATCGGGTTTGCCGACAACCGCCGCCTCCGCCACGTTGGGATGGCGAACAAGCGCGGATTCCACCTCCATCGTGCTCAGACGGTGGCCGCTCACATTCATCACATCATCGACGCGGCCCAGGATCCAGAAGTAGCCGTCGGCGTCCCGGCGCGCGGCGTCGCCTGTGAAGTACCGGCCCGGCACGCGGCTCCAATACTGTTCGCTGTACCGCCGCGGGTCGCCCCAAATGCCGCGAATCATGCTCGGCCAGGGGCGCGTGATTACGAGGAACCCCTCGCGTCCGTCGCTAACCGGCTTCCCGTTGAAGTCCACCACCTCCGCAAGCACCCCGGGCAACGGAAGCGTTGCGGAACCGGGCTTCAGCGGCACTGCTCCAGGCGTTGGCGAGATCATGATCGCGCCGGTTTCGGTCTGCCACCATGTATCAACAATGGGACAACGCTCTTTGCCGATCACTCGGTAGTACCACTCCCATGCGGCCGGATTGATCGGCTCTCCCACCGAGCCGAGCAGGCGCAGGCTGGAGAGATCGTGCGCGTCCGGCCACTGATCGCCCTGCCGCAGCAGCGCGCGGATCGCGGTCGGCGACGTATAGAACACGTTGACCCTATGCTTCTCAATGATCCGCCACCAGCGGTCGAAACCCGGATAGTCCGGAGCGCCCTCATACATCACGGTCGTCGCGCCCACCGAAAGCGGGCCGTAGATGACGTAACTGTGCCCCGTCACCCAGCCGATGTCGGCGCTGCACCAGTACGTGTCTTCGTCTCTCAGGTCGAAGACCCATTTCATGGTGCAGGCCACGCCGACAAGATAGCCGCCGGTCGTATGCAAAATGCCCTTCGGCTTGCCTGTCGTACCGGAGGTGTAAAGCACGTAAAGAGGATGCTCGGCGTCAAGCGGTTCAGCGGGACAGTCTTCGCTCGCAGCGTCGTCGAGTTCATGCCACCAGTAGTCGCGGCCGGCCTTCATCTGGACCGGCGTGCCCACACGGCGGAACACGATCACATCACGGACAATTGGGAGATCCTGGATCGCTTCATCGACAGCCTCTTTGAGCCGGACCTCCTTTCCGCGCCGCCACCCGCCATCGGCCGTGATAACGATGTGTGCGCCCAAGTCCTGGATACGCGACTTCAGAGCCTCGGCCGAGAAGCCTCCAAAGACGACACTGTGCGTGATGCCGAGCCTCGCGCAGGCGAGCATGGCGATCGCCAACTCCGGGATCATCGGCATATAAAGGATGGCCCGGTCCCCGGCCTTGAGCCCTCGCGATTTGAGAACATTCGCAAAGCGGCAGACCAGCCTGTGTAGTTCCTGATAGGTGATCGTACGCTGGTCGCCAGGTTCCCCCTCCCAAATGATGGCGGCCTTGTTCTTCCTGTGCGTAGCCAGGTGCCGGTCGATGCAGTTGTAAGAGACGTTGGTCTTCGCGCCTGCAAACCACTTCACAAACGGCGGGTCCCACTCGAAGACGTGCGACCACGGTTCGAACCAGTGGACTTCCCGTTTGGCCATCTCGCCCCAGAAGTCCTCGGGGTGCTCTGCAGCTTGTTGATACAGGGCGCGGTAGGCATCCATCCCCTGAACGTGCGCCCGTTGCGTGAACTCCGGACTAGGAGCGTAGACTCGGTCCTCGCTCATGTTTTAGCTCCCTCTGATCAGGATTAGTCCAGTTAATTTCCCAGTGATTTCATTGTATCAGTCCGGTCCGGCCTGCCCCACGGGAAATGTGTGAGCTGCACTATCATGGCATTGCGGAGAGAGAACGATGAAACCAGTCGCAGCAAACCAACAGCAGGCACTCGTCGAACGGCTCATGACGGCGTGTGGCGGTTCCTATACGCCCGAACAGCGCCGTAAATACTACATTTCGGGGCCGCAGTGGGCCGCAGCCTACGAAGGACAGGCTCTGTTCCACGCGCCGACAAGGCCGCACATCGGGTTCGAAGAGATCATCCGAAAATACGGCGAGATCGGCATTGGCTATTGGACGACCCACGACACCGACGTCCTCCCCATCGAGGCGATCGGCAAGGAAGAACAGTGGAAGATACTCGAACGGATTCGCGCCGCGCTCGATAGCAGCGGTATGCGCTGCTCCATGGTGACGACCGACACGTTTCACCACGCCGTCTGGGCCGCGAGTCCGGCTGCGGAAGCGCCCGAGGTCCGGGAGTACGCGGCGTTCCGTCTGAAGAATACCGTGAAGATCGGCCACGAACTGGGCGCCGAGTTCGCAGTCTACTGGCCGGGCTCACTCGGCTATCAGGTGCAAGGAGCGATCGATGAAACACAAACCCTGCGCTGGTACGCCGATGGGCTCAACGCCGCCTGCGAGGCGGATATCGAGATCGCAAAGCATCGCGGCCGTCCCACGCTGAAGCATTGCCTGGAGGCCAAACCGTTCGAACCGCAGGCGGAGATTCTGCTCCCCACCAGCGACGCCATGCTCGCCTTCATCCAATCCGGTTTGCTGACGCACCCGGAAATGGTGGGGCTGAACCCCGAATACCTGCACGAGTTGATGTGGGGCGCGGCGCCGCGTGCCGCCCTGGCGAGGGCGATTCTCGCGGGCAAACTCTGGCACTTCGACATCAACGACGGCTACCGCCTGAAGCATGACGTGGACATCGCGGTCGGGCTGGTCAATCCGCTCGACTGGCTCAATGTGCTTGTGCTGTTACGCAGCCACGGTTACGAGGGGCCGTTCAACCTCGATTACAAGCCGCCGCGCACGACGAGCGCTCATGGCGTTTTCGCGGTCAGCTTCCCGACTGCAGTCGACCGGTTCATCACGCTTTGGGAGATGGCAGGTGAGGTTCTTACCGATCCGGTGATCCATGAAGCGACCGAGGCATTGAAAGCCGGCGGTGGCGCCGTCGACACACACGATCCAGAAGCGATCATCGCAGCGAACAAGGAGTTGCTCACACTGCACGAACTCATCGCGCACCGCCTGGTCCAGATCCTTCTCGGAGTGCACCGCGGCCGCACCTATTCGGTGTAACGCGCGCTGGCAGGATTCCTGTGGGACGAACCTTGATTGTGGCCGGCGCGATCCTGATCGTTGCCGGCTTGCTCATTACGTTTGGCGGGCGGCTGCCCTTCCGGCTTGGCCGCCTGCCAGGCGACATCGTGATCCGCGGCAAGAATTCGGTCGTTTATTTTCCGCTCGCGACGTGCCTGCTGCTGAGCCTCGTGCTGTCTTTTATTCTGTGGCTGTTGCGAAGGCGCTAAGTTACCGGACAGGGCCGATCCTATCCAGCGGCCAGTAGATAAATACGGCCTTGCCGTAAATCAGGTCCCGGTTGACCATACCCCAGTTACGGCTGTCGTTCGACGACGAGCGATGATCGCCAAGCACGAAATAGCAATCGGAGCCCACCGTGCCGGGACCCCAGGACTGCGAGTCCCGATAGTCCGCCGCTACATAGGGTTCATCGATGCGGCTGCCGTTCACGAAGACCGTTCCCCGCTCAATGTGGATCGTATCGCCGGGTAACCCGATTACACGCTTGATATACGACTTACTCGGATCGTGCGGGAAGCGGAACACCACCATGTCGCCGCGCTGTATGTCCTCAAACCGGAAGCGATACGCGAACTTATTGATGAAAATCCGTTCCTGGTCCGTCAGCGTCGGCTGCATGCTGGTTCCTTCGACCTCAACCGGCTGGTAAACGAAAAGGATGATGACGGCGGCGACGATCAACGAGATGATCAGGTCCCGCGCCCACACAAGAACGTGGTGTCGCAGCGGGTGGCCGCTGGCGCTCTCCTCGGGCAGCATGTGGTCTTCGTCCATCATCCGGCCAATAACAAGCGAATCTACCTCTTAGTATACGTTGGTGAGAATCCGCTCCAGCGCCGGCATCGGCACGGCTCCCGGCTTGAGCGCGCGCTCGTGGAATTCCGCCAGGCGGAAGCCCGCGCCCTTTGTCTTTTTGTATTGCTCGCGGATGCGCAACCAGTCGCGCCAACCGGTGTAATAGGTCGGCAACTGGCAGGAAGTCAGCTTTGCGCGCCGCAATTTGGCGGTCGCTTCTTCCTTCTCCTGGAAGGTCCGGTTCACCATCAGGTCCATCGCCTCGTCGTCGCTCATGCCGAGCGTCTGAAGCCGTATATCAAGGATGGTGTTGGCAAGCATACGCAACAACTGCTTCTGGAATGTCAGCCGGAGTTCGGG
>JBDKSR010000658.1:0-2399 GCA_039680545.1 Bryobacteraceae bacterium
TCGCTTGCCGAGCAGTACAAGTTGCCTCATCTCTCGATGGGGATGTCAAACGACTTCGAAGTCGCCATTGAGGAGGGGGCCACGCACGTGCGTGTCGGCACGGCTCTCTTTGGCTCTCGAAAATACGCGTGAAGGTCGGTTTTTTCTCACCCTTGCCTCCTGCCCGGACGGGCGTTGCCGATTACTCAGCGGCACTTCTCGGTGCGTTGCGGCATCGCGGAGATGTGAAGACCGGCAGGGTGAATTCCGCCGTCAACCTTTATCAGATAGGCAACAACCGCTTCCATCGCGAGGCCTACCGTTGTGCGATCGCCCGGCCGGGTGTCGTCACATTGCATGATGCCCTGTTGCATCACCTTTTTCTTGATACGGCCAATGCGGACGAGTACATCAAGGAGTTCGTCTACAACTACGGTGAGTGGTCCCGCAACCTCGCCTGGGAGTTGTGGCGCGATTGCGACCGCTCCGGCGTGGATCCCAGATACTTTCGATATGCCATGTTACGCCGGATTGCGGAGGTGTCCCGCGCAATAATCGTCCACAATCCGCGTGCCGCGACCATCGTCAAGGAGCACGTGCCTACCGCCCGTGTCGTCGAGATTCCGCACCTGTTTCACCCGCCTGGATTTCCTTTCGAAACGGAAATCGTCCGCTTACGGGAGAGGCTGGGAATATCCACGCGGACGTTTCTGTTCGCAGTGTTCGGATACTTGCGCGAGAGCAAACGCCTACCTGTGGTGATGCGCGCCTTCGAGAAAGTCCGCGCGGCGGGGATCGACGCAGCGCTGCTTATTGCGGGCGAGTTCGTTTCTTTCGACCTCGAATGTGTTATGCGGCCCCTGTTCTCGCTCCCCAACGTATACCGCGTCGGGCACGTGCCGGAAAGGGAGTTCTGGCTTCACGCCGCGTCGGTCGATGCGTGCGTGAACTTGCGTTATCCCTCGGCGGGTGAGACGTCCGGCATTGGCGTGCGGTTGATGGGACTCGCTAAGCCGGTGATCGTTACGGCGGGGGAAGAATGTTCCCGTATCCCTGAAAACGCCTGCATACGGGTCGAGCCCGGCCCCGGTGAGACGGAGGAACTCGCCCAGTACATGGCATGTCTGGCTCAGGCTCCACTGTTGGCGCGTGAGATAGGGAGGCAGGCAGCCGCGCACATCCAGGAAAACCACTCTTTGGACGCTGTGGCTGATCAATACTGGGACGTTCTGCTATCGTGCCGCGACTGAAACGCACACCCGAACGCAGTGACGCATAATATCTAGGACAGGAAACAAGCACATGAGAATTCGAGTATTCGCCGTTCTTCTCCTGAGTCTTTTCGTTACTTCGATACTCCAAGCTGCCGGCCCCGCCACGGTGCAGGAAGCGCGAGTGTTCCTAAAGAATGCCGAAGCGCAACTGATGGATCTCTCCGAGGAACTTGGCCACGCGAGTTGGGTTCAGGTGACGTACATCAATACGGATACGGAAATGCTTGCGGCCAAGGCGAACGAGAGGCTGATCACAGCGACGGTCAATTTGGCCAAGAAGTCCAGGAGGTTTGATGGACTCGCGCTGCCACCCGAACTGGCCCGCAAGATGAAACTCCTCCGGCTGGCATTGAGTCTCGCCGCGCCCTCCGATCCTAAGGAGAGCGGCCAACTCACGAGAATCGCCGCCGCCATGGAAGGCGCCTACGGGAAGGGCAAATACTGCCCGGCGAGGAAGGAAAAATGCCTTGACGTGCAGGACATTGGCCGGATCATGGGGGAAAGTCGCGATCCCGCGGAACTGCTCGACGTCTGGCGCGGATGGCAGACAATTTCCCCGCCAATCCGCAAAGATTTTACACGCTATGTCGAGTTAGCGAACAAAGGTGCGCGGGAGCTTGGCTTTGCCGATACAGGCGCCATGTGGCGCTCGAAGTACGACATGCCGCCTGCTCAGTTTGCCCAGGAGTTGGACCGGCTGTGGGAACAGGTGAAGCCGTTGTACGTTTCCCTCCACGCTTACGTCCGATGGAAGCTGCGCGAGAAGTACGGTGACAGCGTCGTGCCTGCGAATGGCCCGATCCCCGCGCACCTGCTGGGCAATATCTGGGCACAGTCGTGGGAAAACATCTATCCGCTTGTCGCGCCGAAGGATGCCGATCCCGGCTATGACCTCACTCAGATTCTCAAAGAACGGAAGGCGAGCGACCTCGATATGGCGCGGTACGGAGAGCGGTTCTTCACCTCTCTGGGTTTTGCGCCTTTGCCTCAGACGTTCTGGGAGCGCTCTTTATTCCGCAAGCCTCAAGATCGGGAAGTTGTTTGCCACGCAAGCGCCTGGGATGTCGACAATGCCGATGATCTTCGCATCAAAATGTGCATCGAGATTACGGGTGAGGACTTTGCAACGATCCACCACGAACTCGG
>JBDKSR010000659.1:0-3372 GCA_039680545.1 Bryobacteraceae bacterium
GAACGGAGCTTGAGGTGATCGCCTTCCTGAACGAGCGGCAACTTGTGCTTCAGCTCTTCGTCTTCTTCGTCCTTCTGGTCCTTCCCTTCCTCGTAGACCGCGAGGAAGCCGTCGAACTTCATCACGCTGCCGGTCTCGCGGAACAGGTAATCGACCCCGTCCTTGCCGCGCGCGGCGATGTCGATCGTCGTCTGATCGAACACGGCCGGTTTGATCTGGGAGGCGACGAACCGCATCCAGATCAAGCGGTACAGCTTCAGTTCGTCCTCGCTCAAATGCTTCGCGATGGCGTCCGGCGAATGCATGACCGAGGTCGGGCGAATCGCTTCGTGTGCGTCCTGCGCGTCCTTCTTGCTGCGGTAAACGTTGGGCGATGGAGGAAGATACGGTGCGCCAAAGTGCTGCCCGATGAACTGCCGCACTTCGTCGATCGCTTCGTTTGCGATCCGGGTTGAGTCCGTTCTCATGTACGTGATCAACCCGGCGGAGCCTTCTTTGCCCAGTTCGACGCCTTCATAGAGCCGCTGTGCGATCATCATCGTCCGCTTCGCGCTGAAGCGCAGCTTACGGGCCGCTTCCTGCTGGAGAGTGGACGTGATAAACGGCGGCACGGGGTTGCGCTTCTTCTCACGCGTCGAAACGGACTGGACGACGTAGTCCACCCCGTCCACAGCAGCCACCAACCGGTCCGCGGCAGCCTGGTCGGGAATCGTGGCCTGGCCATCGGCGATCCGATGCAGGCGCGCAACCAGAGCCGGCGGTTTCTTCGCCGACAGGTGCGCATCGAGGGTCCAGTATTCCTGCTTCTCGAAGGCGCGAATTTCGCGCTCGCGGTCAACGATCAGCCGCAGCGCGACTGTCTGCACGCGCCCCGCGGAGAGTCCGCGGCGGACTTTGTCCCAAAGCAGGGGCGAAATCTTGTAACCGACGAGCCGGTCCAGAACGCGGCGCGCCTGTTGAGCGTCCACGAGGTTACGGTTGACGATCGTGGGCTTCTCGAAGGCTTTACGGACCGCATTCGCAGTGATTTCGTTGAACATCACGCGGTAGATGCGGGGTCCGTTCTTCTTGCTCTCGAGCTCTTCCTGCAGGTGATAGCAAATGGCCTCGCCTTCGCGGTCAGGGTCAGCCGCCAGGTAGACGGTGTCAGACGCCTTGGCAGCCTGTTTCAGCTCATGAATGAGCTTCTTCTTGCCGTCGATGACCTCGTAGGTAGGCTCGAAATTGTTGTCGACGTCGACGGCCAGGTCCTTTTTGGGAAGGTCCTTAACGTGGCCGAGAGACGCCTTGACAGTGAATTGCTTTCCTAAATACTTACCAATAGTTTTCGCCTTCGCCGGCGATTCGACGATGACGAGAGACTTGCTCATATAATTCCGTATGCCAAAGTCTGGCTTGCTGTGGCCGCTGGACAGCGGGCCGCGTCACCACACTTTAACAAAGTTCCTTCCAGGAAGTTGCCGGACTAGCCCCAGCATCTCCAATTCGAACAACACCGCGATCGCCTCCGAAGAGGTACATCGCTCCAAAAGCTGCAACAACTCATCGATATGGGTCGCGGTATCCACCTTAAGCAGCTCGAGGATACGCTTGCCAAGTTCCGAGGAGGGTCCTAAATCGAGGGACGCCTGCTCTTCAGTGCCGGCTCCAGCGGCAGAGCCTGCTCCCTCCGCCAGTATGCGACTCTGGCCCGCCGCAATCAAGCGGCGCCTGTCCTCGGTCGGCAACTCACTCACCACATCGTTCCATTCCTGAACCAGTTTCGCCCCCTGTTTGATCAACAGGTTGGGCCCCCAACTCATCTTCGACGTGACGTTACCCGGCACGGCGAAGACTTCCCGTCCCTGGTCGATCGCAAGGCGCGCCGTGATGGCCGACCCGCTGTACTGCGCCCCTTCGACGACTACCGTCCCGGCACTCATCCCGCTGATGATCCTGTTACGCACGGGGAAATTCTGCGGAAACGCCGGAGTCCCCATGGCAAACTCTGAGAGCACCACGCCTTTCCCAGACAACTCGGCGGCCAGATTGCGATTTTCTGATGGATAAACCACATCCACGCCGCATCCGAGCACGGCCACCGTGTTACCAACCGCCGCCAGCGCGCCTTTGTGCGCCGCGGTGTCGATGCCACGCGCCATTCCGCTCACAATCGTCAATCCGGCCCGCGCCAGGTCCCCCGCAAGACGCCCGGCCACGGCCAACCCGTACGGGGTCGGCCTCCGCGTACCCACTACCCCCAGCATGACCGAACCGAGAAGCTCGACCCTTCCGCGCGCAAACAACACGATCGGAGGATCGTAGATCTCGCGAAGTTTTTGGGGATATCGCGGATCGGAGATCGGGAGCATTACCGCCCCGGCCTCCATCATCTTTTCCTGCTGGGCGACGGCGTCCTCAAACGTGCAACCGCTGGCGATTGTCTGCGCTACCGCCCCACCGACGCCAACAGCCTCCAGGTCGCTGCGCGAAGCTCGAAACACTCCCTCTGGAGAACGGAACCGGTCGATTAACTGCCCCGCTTTCCGCGCGCCGAGACCCGAGACTAATGTAAGAGCCAGCCAGTGGAGTTCATCTTCCCGGCTGAGAATCGTAGGATGCATCCGGGCGGAGCGCCTGCCACCCGATTCTTCCTCTGAATCTAGCAGCAGGCCCGTGCGCGGTGCAACCACACGCACAACTCCTAGAGCAGGTTGTGCGAAGCGCCGGCACATATTCTCAGCCCGAAACCGGCCACTTCCGGCCGGCGTGTGCGGCAATTTCGTATAATGCGGTCAAAGAGAGATCCCATGATCCGCACAACGCTTGTGGCGGGTTTGGTTTGCGCGGCGGCCCTGTTTTCCGCTAGCAGCAAGCCCCCCACTGGCAACGCCTCCAACGACTCCATCGAGATCGGCGCTACGCTCCACAACGGAAAGGAAGCCGTGCAGGCTCTGCTCGGCAACGACCTTGACGGCTACATTGTGGTCGTGGACGTGACCGCTACGCCGAAGGGCGGCAAGGCGCTCACCATCAGCCCGGACGATTTCATCTTGCGTTCAGACAGGGACGGGCAGCGCGCCGGTCCATTCGCTCCCAGCCAGGTTGCCGGAGATAGCGTTATGGTTGTCTCGTCGGCCCCCGGCGGTGGGGGGATCGCGGCCGAGAATCCCGGAACTGTATGGGGCGGCACGCTCGGGCGCCCGGGACGCCTCGGCGATGGCAGCCCGGGCATCGGCAATACAGCCTCCAACACCGGTGCGGCAACGCAAACCACGAAAGCCGACAAAGAGGATCCGCTGCTCGCAACGCTGAAGGCCAGGGTATTGAAGCTGAAGGAAACAAAGGAGCCGGTTTCCGGGTTGCTCTATTTCCTTATGGAAGGAAAGCATA
>JBDKSR010000660.1:0-2087 GCA_039680545.1 Bryobacteraceae bacterium
CCCCATAAGCGCTAAGATAACATGAGGCCCGAAAGGCCTTCCATTTGGAGCGCTCGTCGACGAGGCGGCTCGCGCAACTGGCGCGAGATCTCAGACCAATTCCGCACCGCTTCCTTCAAGGGAAGCCGGGGGTTGATGGCCGCTTGCACGAGGTGGAGCATCATCTGGCACTCCCGCCACAGACAGCGGCGACGGCGCTGCCGGATCGATGGGATAGCCCCAGGGAAAAAAAGACTCCGCGTGGCGGACGAGCAATTCCACCAGGAACGAGACAAAGAGTTTGCCATGAATCCATGCTTTCGCGGCGTCCGGGTCGGTCTTGCGCAAATGGCCCAACTCGATGATGGACTTCAGGCGCTTGAAGACCAGTTCGATCTGCCAGCGGCCTCGGTACATCTCCAGGGCGCCCGTGGCGCCCAATTGATCGGCTTCGAGCGTGCACAGCACGAAGACATAGCCGGCGGCTTCCAAGGTCTCGGGGCGAGTCGTCGATCCGTCTTTCTGGGTGCCGCGGATCACGTCGCGCCGCGCTTTTTCGGCGGCGCCGCGGCTCTTCTTGATGGCGCAGACGCGTCCTCGGGCTTCCTGTCCTTTCCATTCCAGGCGCACCGGCCAGTCGCCGATCCGGGTCCCGGACAATTGACGCAGCCGCCTCAGCAGGTCGAACCGCGCTCCCGCGGGTGTTTGCAGCGGCAGGTTGCTCATCGCAAAACGCGTGAGGACGTGGCCGCCGGCGCCCAGCACATGGAAGATCCCGGGGCGAACCCCATAGACCCGGTCGCCCAGAAACAGTTCGCCCGGCTGGACCGTGAAGCGGCAGAAACTCTCCCCCGCCTCGTGCGGGTCGCCCACCTGCAGTTCGGCGCAGGCCAGCGAAGGCAGCCGAATCGAATAGTGGACCGACCAACTGGACCCGGTTGGCCCGGGCTCTTTGATTCGCGTGCTGTCCACCAGCCGGATCGGCCAGCGCGACCCCAGCACACTCTCCGGTTGCCGCGCCACCCAGCGGCGCATCAACTCCACGTTCATCCATCGAAACCACTCTCCCGATTGACGCAGACGATCCAGGATCGCCACATCGCTCAACTCCACCAAACGCCCCTGGCGCGCCCGCACCGCCGTCTCCCGCAACGAACAGCCCTCGGCCAGATGGATCAACAGCACCCGCAACAGCGTGGCGGCGTCCGGCATCTTCCGGCAACGCCGCAACGCGCCCAAGTCCTTCGCTTTCGCCCGCCAGTCCGCCGGCAGGAAACTCATCAAATACTCGAAGTCCTCGTGGACCTCCAACCCCTCTCCCGTCGCCGCATCCGTCATTATCGCGCCCCTCCGTGCGAGGATCATGACGGACAACGATGCATCGGATTTGGTTTATTGTCAAGTCCTTATCTTAGCGCTTATGGGGTGAAGCCCTGGGACGGAGTGTCCGAAAAGGTTTCAGCCCTGAAGGGGTGTAAGAAAGGTTTCGCGCCAATGCGGGACCTTCTCGCGCCCCTTCAAGGCTTGATCAACGGGTGTGTGCTTTTCCCAGGGCTTCGCCCTGGGCTTCGTTCCTACGCCCGTTCCGGGCTCAAGTTGGTGAGAAATCCGGACTAGGCTCGGGCGAGGTCGAACCGGTCGAGATTCATCACTTTGCTCCACGCCGCCACGAAGTCGCGCACGAACTTCTTCTCGGAGTCCTGGCATGCGTAGACTTCCGCCACGGCCCGCAGTTGGGAGTTCGAGCCGAAGATCAGGTCGACGCGCGTGGCCGTCCACTTGAGTTTGCCCTTCTTGCGGTCGCGGCCTTCGAACACGTCGGCGTCTTTTGAGGTGGGCTTCCACTCCGTGCCCATGTCGAGCAGGTTGACGAAGAAGTCGTTGGTCAGGGCTTCGGGGCGTTTGGTGAAGACGCCGTGTTGAGAGCCCCCGACGTTGGCGTTCAGGACGCGCAGGCCCCCAATGAGCGCGGTCATTTCGGGCGCCGTCAGCGTCAGCAACTGCGCCTTGTCGATCAGCAGTTCCTCGGCCGAGACGGCATAGCGGGCCTTCTGGTAGTTGCGGAACCCGTCCGCTTTCGGCTCCAGAACGGCGAACGACTCGACGTC
>JBDKSR010000661.1:0-1708 GCA_039680545.1 Bryobacteraceae bacterium
ACGTATCGCAGGGGGGCATCGTGGTTGTCGAGGGTGTACGTTCCCCGGTTGCGATTACGAGCCTTCAGCTTTAGCGGCCGGAATTGTCCCACCGGGCGCCTCAATGGCAGAGATCGCCAGGGCGGTGACTATAACCACGACGCATCCGATGACGTTGTACCAGAGGAATGACACGTTCGTGAGAAAACGCGTCGCAAAGATGGCCGCCTCACCCGCAATGACTCCGTAGAACGCGCCGTTCGCCTTGACTCGCGGGAAGAAAAACGCGAGGACAAAGACGCCCAACATTCCGCCATAGAAAAGCGAGCCGAGCATGTTCACGGCCTCAATCAACGAACCCAGGTTTCTGCCAAATTCAGCCGTAGCGACCGCGTAACAGCCCCAAAAAACGGTGGCGGCGCGGGAGGCCCAGAGGTAATGGAGGTCGCTCGCTTCCCTCTTGAAGTGCCGCCGGTAGATGTCGATGACGCTGACTGTCGCGAGCGAATTGACCTCGGCGGAGATGGTTGACATCGCGGCTGCGAAGATGGCGGCCAGGATCAGGCCGACGACGCCCACCGGCATGTAGCGCGTCACGAATGTCAGAAAGATGTAGTTTGTATCGTTGAAATCGGGCTCGCCCGTGACTCGTCCCGCAAATGCAGAGCCTTCACGTCTCACCGCTTCGAACTTCTTTTCGGCTGCGCGATACTCAGCGGCACGCGCGCTTCGCGCTGCCGGATCGTCTTGCCGCCGGGCATCGAGAAGGCGCAAGGCGGCCTGTTTCCTGCCCTCGAAAGCGGCGTCGTACCGTTCGGCCAACGGCTGGTATTCAGCCTTCCACTCGGGAGCCCGCACACGTTCGAGCGCGACGGGCTGGAATACGAGCGGCGGCCGGACGAACACGAAAAAGACAAATACCATCGTGCCGGTGAACAGGATGATGGTCTGCATCGGCACCTTGGCGGCAGCGGTAAACAGAAGGCTCAGCCGGCTCTGGGCAATCGACTTTCCGGTGAGGTAACGCTGCACTTGAGACTGATCGCACCCGAAGTAGGCAAGGGCAAGAAACGCACCGCCGATCAATCCGCTCCAAAGGTTGTAACGGTCGCTCCAATCCATGTTGAAGGTTACGGCGTTCAGGCGGCCGGCTGTGCCCGCGAGGGCTACCGCGTCGGGGAACGACACACCTTCCGGTAGAAGCCAGATCGCGACGCCCAAGGCGGTGAGGATTCCGGCGATCATGATCAGCATCTGCTGGAAATCGGTCCAGGTGACGGCTTTGATGCCGCCGATGGATGTGTAGATGATGACGAGCGTGCCCATGGCCAGGGTCGTCCACCGGTCGGGCCATCCCAGGATCACGGTGAGCACAACGGCCGGAGCGTAGAGAGCCAGCCCGACGGCCAGACCGCGCTGAATCAAGAAGATGACGCTTACAAGCGCGCGCGTTTTCGCGTCGAACCGCTGCTCCAGGTATTGATAGGCCGTATAGACGTTCGCGCGGTGGAAGATCGGGACCGCTGTCGCCGACAGAATCACCATGGCGATGGGCAGCCCGAAGTAGAACTGCACAAAACGCATGCCGTCCACGTAAGACTGACCGGTAGTCGAGATAAAGGTGATCGCGCTTGCCTGGGTCGCCATGATGGACAGCGCCATCGCGTACCAGGGCATCGTCTTCCCGGCGAGGAGGTATTGCCCGACTGTGCGGCTGCCACGGCCGCGC
>JBDKSR010000662.1:0-1978 GCA_039680545.1 Bryobacteraceae bacterium
CGTTCCGGCTCTTTATATGTGGCTGTGGTGCCGATGGTAGCCGCGTCGATCACGGTGATGTCGGCGTAATACCCCGCTTCAAGCCGTCCGCGGTTGCGCAGTCCGTATCGGCGCGCCGGACGGTCCGTGATCTTGTTCACGGCCTCTTCGAGAGACAGCCAGCGCCGCTTGCGAACATACTCCCCGAGCAGAGTCGGAAATGTCCCGTGCAATCGGGGATGCGGGCGTCCATGCACGTAGAATCCATCGCTGATGACAATCGAAAGCGGATGGGTCAGGGTCTGCCGTAAGTTCTCCTCGCTCTGATTGAAGGAGAGCATGTTGACGGCGCCGTGTTCCTCAATGAGAAGGTCGGCCATCACGTCCGCCGGATCCTTCTTGCGCTGCCGTGCGATCTCGTCAAGGTTGACGCCGACAACCGGCTGGTTGCGCTCCGACGCGACTGCCGAAATGTAGATATCGCTCCACCGCCAGGCCATCGTGGCCACTGTCTCGGTGATGATGCGCCGGCGAGTCGAGTCGTCCTTCAGGCGCGCCATCAGCGCGTCGATGCCACCTTCGAGCGTCCACACCGGAAGTATCTGTGTCAACACCGTGCTCCCGGCGACATACGGATAGCAGTCGAACTCGACGTCGATCCCCTCGCGGCGTGCCTTCTCAATGTGATCGATCGCTTGCTGTTGCAGAGGCCAGTTCGCCGCTCCGACAACCTGCAAGTGCGAGATCTGGAGGCGGCATCCGGTACGCCGCGCAATGCCGATCTGCTCGTCGATCGCGTCAACCACGCTGGAGGCGTAATCGCGTATGTGCGATGCGTGAATGAGTCCGTGCCGGGCGACAACACGGCACAAGCGCTCCAATTCCTCCGTCGGAGCACTCGAGACGGGCGCGTACATAAGCCCGGTTGTGAAGCCGCAGGACCCCGCCGAGAGGTTCTCGGAAAGCGTGCGCTCCATGGCAGCAACATCCGGCCCCGGCAATGCACCCAAGCGGTGACCCACCTGCGCGATCCGCAACGCCCCGTGTCCGGTGTGTGAGGCGATGGTCAGTCGAGCCTTCCTCCCTACTTCGGCGAGGTAATCGCCTGCCGACTTCCATCCCCAATTGCCGCTACCGCAAAGAATTCCATTGGCGAAGTCGTAGAGCGGCTTTCGATCGTCCGCGGCTGGAAACGTCGAGAATCCGCAATTACCCACGACCTCGGCCGTGACTCCCTGAAGAATCTTCTCTTCACGGCCTTCGAGCACCTGCAGGTCCGAGTGGCTGTGTGCGTCGATAAATCCGGGACACACAGTCAAACCCGTGCAGTCGATCACCTCTGAATCGGCCGGAGTTTCCACGCGGCCGACCGCCGCAATCCGGTCACCTTCCACCAGCACGTCGCCCCGGAACGCGGCGGATTTGGTCCCGTCTACGACCGTGCCGTTCTTGAACAAAATCATAAGCGTCTGGAGCTTCAGTATACTGCGTCGATATGGGGAAAAGACTCGATGGTTCAGCCGCTCCGGTCTCGGACGCCGCCGGCGCCACCGGATCGCCTCGTGACATTGCCCGTTGCGCGCCTTGTTTCGCGCCGGTCGAGTTGAGGTGTGCAAAGGAAGCGATGCAGCTCGAAGTTGGAGGGCTGCTGAAAGGGCGTAAATCCAGACTCTAGGAACTCATCATGTTGAAACTCGAATTCTGCCGGGAGCGCCAGGCTCGCCTGTTGCGCGTGATGGAGGACGAAAAGCTCGAAGTCGCCATTCTTGGCAACCCGAAGACGATTCACTATTTCACAGGCGCGCTGGTCGATGCGGCGCTGCCACAGGCTTTCGTGATCTCCGCCTCGGGCCGAAGCCTGCTCGTCACGAGCAGCGAGCCGTCGCAGTGCCTTGCGGACCGCGTCCAGACCTATACGGCTTACACGATCAACCGTCTGCTCAGCCGTGCCTCCATGCACGCGGAACTTGCAGCGATGGCGAGTGCTGCGGCAGCGCGT
>JBDKSR010000663.1:0-2734 GCA_039680545.1 Bryobacteraceae bacterium
GATCCCACGAGCGTCTCCGCCGTCGCTTCCACGATTCGGGTCTTTCCGGATCCGGTTGGGCCGAGAAACAGGAAATTTCCTACCGGGTGGTCCGGCGCATTCATCCCCGCCAGGTACATCTGGTAGACGTCAACGATTTCCTGAATTGCTTCGTTTTGCCCGACAATCAGCCTCTTCAGCCGGTTGTCCAGCGTTTCTGCCTCGCGGCCAGTGCGCGTGGGATCCAGGGGTATGCTCACCCGAACCATCTTTGGGTACTCCTACTGGGGCGTTACGCTGCCCCAACATGATATGAGCAATTTTGATTCCAAACCGGTAATTTGATGCATTAAGCCTTCTTAAGGTTGGCCTCTTTCGTTGCAGCGAGTTGCCCACACCCCATCGGAGCCCGATTCAGGACCTTTGCGGTGATTTTAGCGTCGCAAATGCGGGTAGGTGCATTTCCGCCACCAGGCACCGCCATTCCACGCACCCCTAGAGTTGCGCGCCTCCGTTATACTGGAAGTCCGGCCGCTTCCAATACCGGGTCGAGGCGTCTAACGGCATGCATGAGATGAGCACCGTCTGGCTGCGGTTTGCTGTCGTGTTGTACTCGCTCGGACTCCTACACGCGATCCTCGCCATCCTTCGCAAGCGCTCGCAGTTGTTCCGGCCCGCGCTCATCGCCTTCCTCATCGCGGCGGTGTTGCATCTGGTCGCGTTGGTCGAGGAAAGCGTGTACAAAGGGCGCCTTCCGGTCAGTAATTTCTGGGAATCCGTCAGTTTCTGCGCGTTTTTGCTGGCTCTCCTCTACTTGATCATCTGTTATCGCCGGGGGTTCGAGAGCCTTGGCGTGTTCGTGTTCCCGCTTGTGTTCCTGATGGCGTTGCTCGGCAGCTTTGATCGCCCGGTAGGCCCGTGGGCCAATCCGGCCGTGCGTGACGTTTGGCTGCTCGTTCACGTCGTTTTAGTGCTTTGCGGATACGTTTCTCTTGTCTTGACGGCCGCGGCAAGCGTCGTTTACCTGATCCAGGAGCGGCAACTCAAGAAAAAGACTCTGCGGGTGCTGGCGGGGCGTCTGCCTGCGCTCGGTACGCTCGATGAATTCATTTCCGGCGCGATGGCTATCGGCTTTGTTCTCATAACGTTGGCAGTGATTGCCGGTAGCACGTGGGCATTCATAGAATCCGGCATCCGTTGGATTCGCGAGCCAAAGATTGTGATTTCGCTCGTCACCTGGGCCTTTTACCTTGTGATGGTCTACCTGCGCATCGGAGCCGGATGGCGCGGGCGCAAGGCAGCCTTCATGGCGCTGGCTCTTGTAGGTTGCTCTGCTTTGACTTGGGCCTCGCACGCCGGACTCCGGAGCCTTCTCAAACAGGGATGAAGATCACGGTCACAGGGATCAATCACAAAACGGCTCCGGTCGAGGTCCGCGAGCGCGTGGCGTTCGATTCGCAGGCTCTCGTACCGGCGCTCTCCACCCTCCGTGCATGGCCGGGCGTCTTCGAGGCGCTTGTCCTATCCACCTGTAACCGTGTCGAGGTCGCGCTGGTTTCTGACGCGGACGCCGGCGCCCGTTCCCTGGTGCTGGACTTTCTGGAACAGAGCCGCTCCGTCGCGCCCGCCTCGGTCGATGCGCACGTCTACCACCACGAAGAAGCCGAGGCGATCCGGCACATCTTCCGCGTCGCGTCGAGCCTCGACTCGATGGTCGTCGGCGAGCCCCAGATTCTCGGCCAGATCAAGTCCGCCTACGCTGTTGCCAAAACGCAGGGCGCGCTCGGGGCGTATCTGGACGCCGTTTTCACCCGCGCGTTCAGCGTTGCCAAGCGTGTCCGCTCGGAGACCGAGATCGGCCGGAGCGCGGTCTCCATCAGCTATGTGGCCGTTGAACTCGCGCGCGAGATTTTCGGATCGCTGGCGGGAAAGAGAGTGCTGCTCATCGGCGCCGGTAAGATGTCCGAACTCGCCGCGCGCTACCTGCACCGCGCCGGGGCCACGCAGATCTTCGTAACCAACCGCACACACGACCGTGCCGTCGAAATGGCTCGCCTATTCCAGGGCACAACGGTTGAGTACGATCGTTTCCTTGCGAGGCTTCCCGAAATGGACATCGTCATCACTTCGAGCGGCGCGCCGCACTACATCCTTCGCAAGGACGATATGCGCCGGGTGATCGAAGTCCGCCGCAACCGGCCCATGTTCGTCATTGACATCGCGGTACCGCGCAACGTCGAGCCCACGGTTAACGATCTCGATCACGTCTTCCTGTACGATATCGACGACATACAGAAGGTCGTGGACTCCAATCGAGTCGAGCGGCTCAAACAGGCCGAAGGAGCCGAGGCCATCATCTCCGAAGAGGTGGAGCGCATGGTCTCGCGGTTGCGCGCGCGGGAGGTCGCCCCGACCATCGTGAGCCTGCAGGAGCATCTCGAACAATTGCGCCTGGCGGAAATTGAGCGGGTGCGCGGGAAACTCGGCACGCTCACGCCGCAGCAGGAAGAAGCATTGGACTCGATGAGCCGCGGCATCATTCACAAGATTGCGCATCCGCCGATCTCCGAACTGCGCCGCCACGCCGTGATGCCGGACGGTGTTCAGATTGTCGATTTGATCCGGCGCCTGTTCCGGCTCGACGAGTAACCGTATGCTGACCATCGGCTCGCGCGGTTCCCAACTCGCTCTTTGGCAGGCGCATTGGATTGAGGGCTGCCTCGCCTCGCGCGGTGAATCCCTTCGCATCGAGATC
>JBDKSR010000664.1:0-2799 GCA_039680545.1 Bryobacteraceae bacterium
TACTCCCCTCCAAACTTCATCGCATGGCGTCCGGAGAACTTGGTAATCGTGGCCCGGAACGAATGTGTGTAATCTCCGCGACGGATCAGATCCATATCACTCGCCAACAACCCTCGGAAGTTCGAGATCGTGATGTTTGGATAGTATTGCTGTTCGATGGCTGCGTACGCAGACGAAAAGCCCACGTCGGTCAAAGGCCTGCCCGAACTCAACGGTTCTTTAGCTACCCATTCACGGGACGCTCCATACGACAGGTCCACCATGAACGTCGGGCTCGGCGTGAAAGTGTCATTGAGAACAAAGTGCTGTCCTTTGATCAGGATGGGGACGTAGCCACCCGACGGGTTGTATCCGCCGAAGGGATTGTCTTCGCCGAAGAGGTTTGTTGAGCCTCTCACGGCACGATTCATGCTGTACCGCCCAAACATCCGGTTCGCCGAGGAAAAATTGTGATCCACGCGTGCATTTACCTGATCCGAGCGATTGGTGATCCCAGCTCCGCTGATATAGTTGTACACACCGGTCACCGGGTCCCCTGGTAGATTTGGTTCTGGATAGTACTGAATCAGTTTCTTGGCAACAGCGTCAAAACGGCTGGATGGGATCACATTGTTCGGAAATCTCGTCCGTGAAGGGACTCCAGACGAACTCACTACGGTGGTCAGCGCGTCGTAAATATTAATTAATTGGCCCTTTGTGTCGTAAGTGCTGGAAAAATCCCCTTGTCGCTGTGCCGCACTCGGAATCGTCAACAGATTCGATGGGCTCTTTCGCTCACGGAAACCCTCATAGGACGCAAAGAAGAAGGTGCGATCCTTCCCGCTATAGACTTTGGGTATCGAGATCGGCCCTCCGATAGTCCCGCCAAAGAGGTTGTAGGTAAATACTGACTTTTCCTTTCCGTTGGCATTGTTAAAGAAGTTGTTGGCGTCCAGTACGCTATTTCGAAGGAATTCGTACGCGCCGCCGTGAAACTGGCTGGTTCCGGACTTCATGATGACGTTGATAACCCCACCGCCAGTGCGTCCGAACTCCGCTGAGAAGGTGTTCGTCTGTACCTTGAATTCTTCCACCGCATCGATGGATGGTACGACAGACGGAGCCGCATAGAGATTCTGGTCTGCGGGCACACCGTCCAGGATTACTGATGATGAGTACCCGGCGGCCCCGCTCACCGAGAAGTTCCCTTGAGTGTAAGCATTTCCGATCGCAACGAGCCCACCAAATCCAGTGCCCGGCTGAACGCCGGCGGTGAGTGAGACCAGAGCCAAGGTGTTCCTGCCGTTCAGTGGAAGCTCCACGATTCTGCGGTTATCCACCACTTGGCCAAGCGACGAAGTGGCCGTCTGCAACAGCGACACATCCCCTTTGACCTCGATCGCGTCGCTTAGGCTCCCCAAGGCCATCACCAAGTCCAGTTCGATGGCGTCCTGTACGCTGAGCTTGATACCGCTTCGCACGAATTTCTTAAAACCTTCTTTTTCGACGGTCAACTCATATGTACCGGGTGGGAGCGAGCTAGCAAGGAACAACCCCACTTCGTTGGTTTGGACCGCGCGTTTCACGCCGGTTGCAGTGTTTGTCACGTCGATCCGAACGCCCGTCATCACGGCGCCTGTTGCGTCCTTCACCGTGCCGCCGATCGAACCCGTATTAGTTTGCGCTAACAGCGAACCTGCCATGGTCGCTGCCAGCACGATGATGAAAGCAAGCCTGACCCTCATTCTTCCTCCCTATGCCATCCAATTGGCTAGAGTTAATTGGACCATCATTGCGAATTGAACACAAGAGAATTGTTTTCAACACTTGTTCTCTTTTGGAGTACACTTGAACAAATGCGATTCGGTGAACTTCGCAGTCTGGTGCAGCTCGCGGAATCAAGTAGTTTGAGGGCAACAGCAACGGCACTCCATTTGAGTCCTTCGGCGATTCACAAGCAGTTAAGGACGCTGCAGGATGAGTTAGGATTGAGCCTTTACTGCAAAGCGGGAGGCAAATTAAGGCTGACTGAAGAGGGACGCCTGATACTGCCTAATGCGCGCAGCCTCCTCGTGCAACACGACAGGACCATAGCAACTGTACGGGAATGGAAGGGGCTACAGCGTGGTGTCTTGCGTGTCGGTTCCGGGCCGACCATTGCAACCTATCTCCTTCCCGCCCTTCTGAAGGAATTTCGTCTGGCCCATCCAAAGATTGATATTGTCGTCGAAACCGGAAGCACGCGGCAACTCCTGAACAGCATCGAGGACGGCACGATCCAGCTCGCGCTCTTGGTGGAGCCGGCTCTCGATGAGGAGCAGCGAATCAAGGAGCATCTCTCTTGGGAATTCGAGATTGTCCTCGTTTCAAGCCCCCAGAGTGCGACGCGCTCCTGTTCAATCCGAAAACTTGCCGCTCAGACCTTTGTTCTGTTTAGGGTCGGCGCCCGCATCCAGCAGGCGATTGACCAGTACTTTCGGAAACACGAGTTTCGTCCACGTATTGCCATGCGCTTCGATAACGCCGACGCAATTAAGGCGATGGTAAGGGGCGGCTTCGGCCTGTCCATGCTCCCGTTTTGGGCTGTTGCGGCAGATCTGCGCCGGCGGGAACTGCAGTTGGTTCGGCAGACTGAGGCGCCGCTTCTATCGAGAATCGTCCTGGTCAGCGCCAGTGATATGCACCAACCAAAAGCAGTGGATGCCTTCATCGATCTCGCCAAGCGGTCCGGTTCTGCACGATGGGACCTGCGCAGTCAGTCTAGTGGAAAACAGCGGAAGACAAGGTGACCCACTTGGCCGCTAAGCGTTAACCGAAAGC
>JBDKSR010000665.1:0-1924 GCA_039680545.1 Bryobacteraceae bacterium
ATGCACCGGCAATCTTGGCCTTAAGCAGAACGCCAATGCGTCGTGCCTGCATATCCGGAAACAGGCGCACAGGCTCGCTCACTTCTACTGCCACCGGCGGAACCACAACGAAAGGCCGGACCTGTTCTCCTTTGACGCGATCCACGTACCGGTAAGACACGGGACGGACGAGTTCGACTGTTCCGGAGCCGATGACGACGCGAAAGCGCGCGGTCAGCACCGGCGGCGTGTCCGCGAGATTCACCATTTCCTGTGACTCGATGTTGTAAAACCCACCGTCTTTAGGCGTCCGCAGCCAAAAGGGCTGCGAGTACGGCTGATCCGCCGGTAGATTGATGGTGACGGTGCGACGGACCGGCTCATTGTACGCAAGGGGGGCAGGACTAGATTCGACCGCCTGACGGCTCGCGGCTCCCTCGATACTGACGCCCGCGAGCTTCAGTGGAAGCCGGGAACGGTTGAGAATCGTCGCGTCTACCGTGACCGAAGCGCCCGGCACGGCCTCGTACCGATCGGCGGACGCGTCGAGCCACAAGCCGGTGCACAGGGCAATTGCTTCGTCGAGTTCACGGAGCTTCGCTTCCGCCCACGGGTCACGGATCGCAGCAATCATCGGACGCGCACGGAGAAGCAGCGTTACCGTCTGCTCAGGATGCTCCGGGAGGAAGGATCGAGCGGCCTCCGCGAGAATCGAGCCAATCGGAACGCCGCCGGGGAGCCGTCCCCAGGTCGTGTCGATTCCATCAAAAAGATCTCTCGTCGCAGGCTCGCCCAAAACCGTGACGAGGAAGTTTTCCATGCGGCCCTTGCGTTCGGGTGCTCCGAAACCCTGCGTCCGGTGCATGCTGCGGCTCATGCCTGCAATTTCAGCGAAAGAGTAGCCAAGGATAGGATCGAACTCGCCGGTATCGACGACGACATGCCTGGGATACTCCTTCAAGAGGCGCTGCCGATCCCGCGCCCAGTAGAAGACATTCCACAGGACACGTTTTGGCTGCCACGGCCGGACCCATCGAAGTTGTTCCGGAAACCGCGCCGGGTCGGCCGCCGCCGTGAATGCTTCCTTGGCAAGGAGGCCGGAACTCTGGTGATGGCCGTGGCCGTCTCGGGGAGTGCCGGTAAATACCATCACGATAATGTCAGGACGGAACCGACGGATGGTCCAGACGACGTCGGCGAGGGCGCGCTCACGTCCCCACTTTGCGAGCGTTTCATCGCTGGATTTCGAGAAACCGAAGTCGATAGCGCGCGTAAAGAATTGTTGAGCGCCGTCGATTTGACGGGCCGCAAGAAGTTCCTGCGTCCGAATGACGCCGAGCAGATCGCCCTGTTCCGGACCGAGCAGGTTCTGACCGCCCTCACCGCGTGTCATCGAGAGATACGCGGTTTCGCACTTCCGGCCCCTTGCGAAGTATGCGAGCAGAGCGGTGTTCTCGTCGTCGGGATGGGCCGCGATCATCAGAACACTGCCGAGAACGTTGAGCTTTTCGAGCGCGAGACGGGTCCTTGTTTCACCGGACAGGCTGCGCTGCGCGCGGGCCGCGGGAACAAGGAGGGAGAACGCAGAAAGGCACAGGAGGATGATCACGGACCCCCTGTGCCTTCGAATCATAGGAATTAAGCTTTGGTTGACGGGTTGACAGCCGGACAGCTTACCCATCCATCTGCATGGAGAGGTACTTTTCGTATCCCATCTCCTTGATCAGACCAAGTTGCGTTTCGAGCCAGTCAACGTGCGACTCCTCATCCTTCAGCAGGCGTGTAAATAGCTCTCGCGATCCGTTGTCGGCCTGCTCTACCGCAAGCTTGATTGCGTTGTTGTACGAGGCCACCGCCCCGACTTCAAGCGCGAGGTCATTCTCGATTTGATTCTTGACGCTCTGCCCGATCTTAAGTGGCAGAACCTCGGCCATTCGGGGAGTCC
>JBDKSR010000666.1:0-3823 GCA_039680545.1 Bryobacteraceae bacterium
AGAGCAACCTGCCGCTGACCATCGGGCTGATTGTCGATATGACGCCCAGTGAGACGAACATGCTGGAGGAAGAACGCAGCGCCAGCCGGGCGTTTCTCAATAAGATGCTCCGTCCGGATATGGACAAGGCGTTTCTGATTCAGTTCGGCGACGAGGTGGAACTGTTGCAGGACGTGACCTCGTCTCGCGAGAAACTCGACGAGGCACTGAACTTGCTGAAGCGCCAGGAGTCTGGCGGCCGCAGTCGAGGCGGGCGTCCCGGCAGTCCG
This sequence comes from Bryobacteraceae bacterium, assembly GCA_039680545.1. GTDB lineage: Bacteria > Acidobacteriota > Terriglobia > Bryobacterales > Bryobacteraceae > JAEHDI01. Next base: position 270 of record JBDKSR010000666.1, read on the forward strand.
GGCGGCGATCCGGGAGGCGGAGGCGGTGCGAACTCCACCGCTCTGTCCGATGCTATTTTCCTGGCCTCGGACGAAATCATGAAGAAGCAAGTGGGCAGAAAAGCCCTGTTCATCCTCGGCGACGGCGATCACATCGGGAGCCGGGAAGAGATGGCAATCACCGCCGCGGAACAGGCCGACACGCTGGTCTATGCAATTCGGATTTACGACAGGAGCTTCGGATCGAGGGGCGGGTGGGGAGGCGGTGGAATACCCGGCATGGGCGGCCCAGGCTGGGGCGGAGGCCCTGGCATGGGTGGTCCTGGGGGTGGACGTGGCGGTCGGGGTGGTGGTCCCGGAGGCGGTGGCCCGGGTGGCGGACCTGGGCGTTCCGACGGCAAGGAAGGGTTGCAAAGATTGGCCCGCAAAACCGGCGGGTCTTATTTCGAAGTCAGCAAGAAAACCTCGCTCGACGACATCTACGCCAAAATCGAGGAAGAACTACGCAGCCAGTACAGCCTTGGCTACACTCCCACCACGGACGCGCGGAGTGAATACCGGAAAATCAAGATCGATGTCCGGAAAAAGGGCATGGTCGTACAGGGGCGCGAGGGTTACTATCCGGCAACCAGCTAGGATCGGGTGAAGTGCGGTGGTGGGCCCTGTAGGACTTGAACCTACGACCAACGGATTATGAGTCCGCTGCTCTAACCAACTGAGCTAAGGGCCCAAAGTCTTCTATCCTAAAGACTTACGACGATGTTTTGGCATTTGAAGAACTTCAGCCTTGGGGGAATCTTTGGGGACTTCTTGCCCCTTGTTGCGCTCAGCTGCGTTCAGGGCATCCAACCGCTCGAAGGCCGACTCCATCGAGTTCGGCGAGGGATGTACGTACCGTTGAGAAACCGTCACGCTGCTGTGTCCTGCGATCTTCATAATGGTGAAGGCGTCAGCTCCGGCCTCCCCCAAGCGAGTTAACATCGTGTGCCGCAATGAGTGTATCACGAACTCTGATGGCAGCCCAAGCGACTCCCGCAGCTCGTCGTGTTGATGATCAAGCGAGGTCACCAGGATTGGCGCACGGGACGAGTTGCCTGGAAAAACCCATTCCGATCTAGAGGCCGTTTTTCGGGTTTTCAACATCTCCGATACGCGAGGCGTCAAACTCAAAGTACGCTTGGCTTTCTCCGACTTCCCTTCACGAATGCGGATGTAGCCATGCCGTGCGCTCACGGCGGGCTTAAGAATGACATCCGGCCAAACAAGTCGAGAGGCCTCCCCGACACGAACACCTGTATCGAGCATCAGCACAGCTGCATCCCGTAACGGTTGTGGTGCCTCAGCCAGGTAAGTCTGCTCGGTCCCGTGGTCCAGGACGTATTCACGGCCGCGTTCTCCGCTCAATCGGCCGATGGTAGGGACGGACGTGATGATCTTCCACTTAAACGCCAACCGCAACGCTCGACTCAAGGTCGCCAGTTCGCGGTTCACCGATGCTGGCGAGATCAGCCGCCCGTAGCGGGACAATTGCTGACGTCGGTCCTGTTTGTACTTATCAACCAGGGCCTCATCAATCGCATCCAAGGGCGCTTTCGCCAACGCTGGATATTCCAGCAACCGGCGATACTTCTCCTTGTAAAAACTCACAGTCTGCGGCTTGTGCGCACACTCGGTTTCGATGGCAGACGTAAAACGTGCTTCGAACTTCTTCAGGGTGGGGGCCGGAGGCCGATCCCGGATGCCGACCTCGCCTTTGGCGAGTTGTGTCTTGCGGGCGGCCGCTATTTGCTCGGCGACTCTCTTGTTGGTCTGCTTGGTGCTCTCCCGGTAACGACGCCCTTTGAAGTAGAACTCGTACCACCACTGCGCGCACTCGACAAGTTCCCCGGTTTTTGGGTGGCGATACTTCGGACGGTAGACAGCCACGGGACCTTTCTCTACTTCTTTTCCTTGGTCCAGCGCGCCACGGCCGCTCTGCGCGCCAATTCAGATCGTTGGGTGGAAGTGAGATTCTCGCGGGTCTTTAGGCCGCCCTTGCGTCCAAGAGTTACTGCTGCTGGATCTTTCCTGCGCCTCCGCTCTTCCATCGACGCGAGTATATGCGCAGCGCTCCGCAAAATCAACCGTCTTCCCCGTCCGCGTCGATGTGCTCGTCGGTCCACTCCTGGACATACTCGTCCAGTTCGTCGTAGTCGATGCTTCCGGCAAGGTACTTCTCTTCGATCAGCGGGCGAAGCTCTTCAGCGAGGGCACGGCAGGTTTCCGCCTCTTCGCTGAAGGAGCCCCATTCGTAGTCAACCCTCAGGTGATGGGAGAGAATCTGGACGGCCTTTGCTGCGATAGCGGAGGCTCCCAGTTTTCGGGCCTCAGTCCGCAGGCGCGATTCAACGGCCCGCTCAAAGGGCCTGAGAGCCTCTTCCTTGGCCTTGTTGATATCAGATGAGCTTGCACCCACAGGAAGACGACTCAACGCAGCTAGAACCGCTTTGTTGGCCTCCGCGCGTTCCTCGTCTGTCGCATTGAACAGCTGCCAGTATCGGAGTGTCGCGGCCGCCTCCGCGAGTTGCTGGACGTGTTTGCATTCCTGGACCGTGGGGCTCACCGCTTCCTTGGCAACCCGGTTCAGGGTGGCCTGGTCTCTTGGCCCCGCGGGTGAGCACAGAGCCGCTTCCGCAAGCTTTCTGACCTTGGACTCCCATCCTTTACGCGATTCACAATACGGCAGGTCCCGGAGGGCGTCTTCGACAGCCTTCTGAACTCGCTTGCCATCAAAGTACGGTTCCAGCGCCGTGTCTACTGTGGAGGTAACAACTTTCTGAACGACACCCTGAGAGTTATCCGGCCCCAGCGTCCGGAGCACGTTCCTGAGCTTTTCGTGGGCCTGTACTTTCAATGCGGCCGGGCAATCGTAGGGCAACGTAGCGAGCGCGTTTTCGATCGTGCGCTCTTCCCACTGTTTCCTTGCCGTGGCTGCTTCGGCCTCCGCCTGGCGCTGCGCTGCTTCGCGCTGTTCGGCCTGGCGGCGGTTCTCACGTGCCTGGAAGGCGTCTTCGACCTCCGCCTCCTCGAGCTCGAGCTTGCGGCGCCGAAGCCGATGATCTGCGATTGCTACCCCATCACGTTCGAGGCGGACCTGCTCCGACTCCTCAGGATCAGGCGAAGCCTGGGCGGGTGGATCCGCTTCCTTCCCGGCCTCCGGCTCCGGCGTGGCCCGTGGTACCGGTGGCAGACCTTCTTTCTCCAGTCTGGAGACCTCCTCCACGGGAATGAGCCACTGTCCGGAGGCGGTAAGCTCAGCCTCGACCAGGCCGGCCCTGCAGAGGGCGCGTAGACGATACGTGCTCGTCTCAAGCATCTTGGCAGCCTGTCCGAGCCGGTAAGTTGGGGTAGTCATCGGGCCTTCTTTCGTCAAAATTTCGTGAACGGTTCGTCGATATTTCGTCGAAATTTCGTGAATTCGTGAACGAAACGTGCTGCTGGGGCGGTACGTGCCACCCCAGCAACCGGGACGTCAGGCTTCTTCTTCGTCGTCTTCGTCCTCGCTGTCGTCGTCCTCGTCGTCGCTCTGCTCTTCT
>JBDKSR010000667.1:0-5641 GCA_039680545.1 Bryobacteraceae bacterium
GATTTTCTGGTTCGACGCACATCATGGCATTATTACTACCCATCGCAGTCCGGTATAGCGGAAGAGGCGTCCCGCTGGATGGCCGCCGAACTGGGCTGGAACGAGGAGCAGCGTTTAGCTGAACTCGAACGATACCGGTACAGAGTGGATTCGCACCCCCAAATGTGACAGGAACAGAGGACTTCTATGTCGACAACATTAGTTGAGCCATCTTCGCGGACGCACATTCTGGACCGCCTGGGAATCTTCCCCCCACTCGCTTGGGGATACCTGGGCCTGCTCTTATTCATGATCGGGGACGGTGTGGAGTCCGGCTATCTGTCGCCGTATTTGATGAGAATCGGGATGTCGCAAGTGTATGTCGCGAAGGTGTTCACGGTTTACGGCATTTCGGCAGCGATCGCTGCCTGGTTCTCCGGTGCTCTTTCCGATCTGTGGGGACCGAGCCGGGTCATGTCGATAGGTCTCAGCATCTGGATCATCTTCGAGGTTGTGTTCCTCAGCGCGCTGGCTGTCGGGGTCGGCTATGTCCCATTGCTGATCAGTTACGCGTTGCGGGGATTCGGCTATCCTCTGTTCGCCTACGGTTTTCTGGTCTGGATTACGGCGGCGACGCCGGCGCGCCGTCTCGGCACGGCAGTCGGTTGGTTCTGGTTCGCATTCACAGGCGGACTGCCGACGCTTGGTTCCCTTCTGGCAAGCTTCCTCGTACCCCAACTCGGCGCTTATACGACCTTGTGGGTGTCACTCGGTCTTGTGATCACCGGTGGTCTCATCGCATTGTTGGGTACCCGTGAGTCAACCGGAAGGCGCCGCCTCGCGCCCGAAGGTGAAAACCCGTTGAAAACGGTTCTATCGAGCGTGACAATCGCCTGGCGCGAGCCCAAAACTGCCGCTGGTTGCGTCGTTCGTATTATCAACACGGCTCCTCAGTTCGGATTCCTTGTCTTCCTTCCAATCTTTTTTACTACTACCGTCGGATTCAGTCTGACGCAGTGGCTCCGTCTGCTCAGTTCCATCTTCTTAAGCAACATCATTTGGAACCTGCTCTTCGGTATCATCGGCGACAAGTTCGGATGGCGGCGTACCGTCGCGTTGTGTGGCGGAGTGGGCTCCGCGATCACGACGCTTTTGCTTTACTACGTTCCGCAAGTTTTCGGCGCAAACTATCCGCTTTGTATCCTGGCAGGGGTCTGTTACGGGGCTGCGTTGGCCGGCTATGTGCCGCTTTCGGCACTGATGCCGTCGCTTGCGCCACATCACAAAGGTGCAGCGATGTCGATGCTGAACCTCGGGGCCGGGGCAAGCACCTGGGTCGGGCCGGCGATCGTCGGAATTTTCCTGGCGCCGCTCGGCGTGGCAGGCGTGATGTGGATCTTCGCCGTGCTCTATTTGATCAGTGCGGGGCTCACATTGCTGCTGAGGCTTCCGGATGCCAGTCACGCGGTCGCAGAGTAGAACCTTTCTCTAAAGCGAAGTACTCGCGTGTAGTACACTCGCTGGCATAATTGCGTAACATACAATATGATTTAACGTTTCATCCATTCGTGCCGCATGAAGTGGATTCGCTACAGGAAGTCTTGGTCCCTCTCCAATTCTGACAAGACCGCTTCGGCTGAAGAGATCTCGCAGGAATTAGAGCGAGTCGTAAACGACCCTGTTTTCCGCAAGTCCGAAAACCTGCGTAACATACTGACATTTCTCGCCCAAGAGTCGATCGCGCATCCTGGAGTCAATCACAAGGAACACGAGATCGCCACTTCAGTATTGGGACGTCCGGACGACTTTGACCCGAGGCTGGATTCTACCGTCCGGGTACATACCGCGCGGTTGCGGACAAAGCTCGCCGAGTATTACGCATCCAGCGGCCACAACGATCCGGTCGTTTTCGACGTCCCCAAAGGGGCGTACCAACTGGATGCCACAATTCGCGGGGACCTGTCGCCCGAGACGGCAGATGAGGCGGTGGCGGAAGGCGTTCACCCGCCGAGCCGGCCGCAGGGCTGGTCCTTTGCGCTGTTGGCTTGGCTGATCGCTCTGTGCGCAACCGGCGCCGCTATATATCTATGGATGTATCCCCCTCCCAAGAGGCTTCCACCCGCCCTTGCCACGTTCTGGGCGGATTTCATGGAACGGAATGAGGAGACCATATTGGTGTTCTCCACGCCGCCGATGACCAGCACGGAGCCTGGAACCATCCGATTCACCCCGTTGGAACAGATCCCGCCCGAGCAACTCGTAGAGACCTATGCCGGTACGGGCGAAGTCTATGGAATCGGAGCACTTGCTGGTCTCTTTGCGGAATACCGGCGGCCGGTTCGCATCAAGAGGGGCCGACTTCTCACTTGGGATGACGCGAGGCAGGAGAATTTGGTATTCGTCGGTGGACCGGCCGTCAATATACAGTTGGTTGAATTGCCGCAGTTGCAGCGATTCCGTTTCGGCTCCGTCGCTTCCGGATCATCGCAGGGCAGCTCGTACATTGAAGATACGGCGGCAGGAACGTCTCCGCCCACTCGGTACGGACACTCGCGGCGCCCGTACGCGTTCGACCACGCCGTCATTTCTCTGATGCGTCGTGCATCCAATCGCAAGATGCTGCTCTTGGCGGGGACAACGACGATGGGCACTCAAGCGGCCGTAGATTTTGTGGTTCGCCAGGACACCGTCAAGGCGCTCCTGACCGCCCTGAAAGTACAGGACTCGGATGTCGTCCCGGCGTTCGAGGCGTTGCTCAGCGTCAAGGTCAGAGACGGGGTTCCAATCCAGTCGCGACTCATCGCAGTTCATCGGCGCAAGTGACGAAGGTCGTCCGCCCCGCTTCAATTCACGCAGAATTAGTGGTTTACGCGCGTTACATAACCGTCTTATACAGTGGCTAATCTTGTGCGATGTAGTACGCTGCCTTAGGATCATTCCTGCAAAGGCCATTTCGTTGGGGGTTTTTATGATTTCTCGAATTTTCAGAATTGTTATGCTCTCGGCCGTAGCGGCATTGCTGTCGTTTGGCCAGACTGCCGGCGGCTCCATCGCGGGCCACGTGCGGGATACAAGCGGAGCCGCAATCGCCGGGGCGAGCGTGTCCGTCACGCAAGTCGAAACAGGGGCGATCCGAAAGGCGACCACTGCAGGTGGTGGGGAGTTCACGTTTCCCGATCTCGCAGTTGGAACTTATACGATCACAGCGGAGCAGCCCGGCTTCAAGAAGTTGGAGAAGCGCGGTATCGTAGTGCACGTCAGCGAACAGATCGGCGCCGATCTCGTACTGCAGGTCGGCGAGATCTCCGAGCAGATCTCCGTCGAAGCGACCGCCGCTGAGATTCGCACTGAATCCGCCGAGCAGGGCGGCGTCATCACCGGCGGCCAGGTCCGCGAACTGCAGCTCAACGGGCGTTCCTTTATGACTCTTCTCGAGCTGCTCCCGGGCGTCGTATCCAATATGGATGACCGGTCCGACCCGAATAGCAGTCCGAACATGTCCATTAACGGAGCGCGCAGCAGCGCCTATGGTTACCGGATTGACGGTGGTAACAACGCCGATGTCATTGTCGGATCGTCCTCGCTCAACACGTTTACCTCAGTTGAGACCATCGCGGAATTCAACGTACTCACTGCAAACTTTTCGGCTGAATACGGACAGAGCGGTGTCTCACAAATCAATGTTGTTACTCGCGGCGGCACTCGAGATCTGCACGGCTCCGTGTACGAATTCTTCCGGAACGACAGGCTGGACGCCAGGGATTTCATCAGCCGGCTCAAGCTGCCGTTGAAAATGAACGACTTCGGCTACACGTTGGGTGGGCCGGTCAGCCTGGGTAGTTACAATCGCGATCGCACCAAGACATTCTTCTTCGTCTCGCAGGAGTTCAATCGTCTCGTCACGCAGAACGCCGCGCAGAACACGACGGTGCCGACCGCCGCTGAACGCCAAGGTGATTTCAGCGCTTCGAAGCTAGTCCCCATCGACCCAACCACAGGTAACGCGTTCCCTGGCAACGTCATCCCGGCCAGCCGCATCAATAGCATCGCATCCAAGATCGTGTCCCTCTATCCGCTGCCTAACTACACCGGATCGGGCACGACCAACTACACGTCCGCGGTCGCGGCCAAGCAGCCGTTCCGCGAGGATATGTTCCGTGTCGACCACAATCTCACTGACAAGGTCACGCTGTACGGACGTTACACGCAGGACAGCGCCACGATCGACAATCCTTACGGCGGATCGAGCGCCTCGGGCATTTATACGAAGTTCCCCGGTATAGGCCGCACGAGTGCCGACCGGCCGGGCCGAAACCTGGTCGTAAACAGCACGCAGATCTTCAAGCCGACGCTGGTCAACCAATCCAATGTGTCTTATTCCCGGCGCGTCTTTGACATGTATTCCACGTCGACGAACGGGACCAAGTCCGGGTTGGGAATCACCATCCCCGAGGTGTATCCCGAGAACGAGGAGAACACGCTGCCGATCCTTTCGCTGACGAATTTTGCCGGCATCAACGTCGCACGGCGCGGCCACAAGGAACTGTTCACCGTGGAGTTCTCCGACAACCTCTCTTACATCACCGGGCGTCACGTGTTTAAGTTCGGCGGCTACTACTCCTATGCAGGCAACCGGGAACAGAAGTTCAATCCCAACGTAAGCGGCACCTTCACCTTCGACACCTCCATCGCTGGAAACGACATGGCCGCGCTCTTGCTCGGATTGCCCACAAGGTACTCTGAAGTCGAGAAGACCGTGTGGACCGACATGCGATTCAGCACGCTCGAGTTCTACGCGCAGGACGACATCAAGCTGACTCCGCAGTTGACGATGAACCTGGGGGTACGCGTGTCGAACTACATACAGCCGTACGACCTCGACAACACGATGTCGAACTTCATCCCGTCGTACTTCAAGGCGGCGGATGCCTTCCAGATCAATCCCAAAACCGGTGTGCGTGTACTCGGAACCGGCAACGAACTCAACGGAATCGTGCAGGCGGACGTGGATTCCCCTTACGGCCGGAAGCTCACGGAAAACAATAAGTTCCTGATCGGTCCACGGTTCGGCATTGCGTGGAGCCCGTTCGCAAAGAAGAACTTCGTACTGCGCGGCGGTTACGGTATCTTCCACACTCGCCCAATGTTGGGGGCATACGCCGACACGGGATTGAGCAATCCTCCGTTCAGCGCCTCCACGACCATCGAGGGGGTGACGCTCGCGAACCCTGGCGGTGGAACTGTTATTCCCGCTACGGCTGTCATCGATCTGGTTTCGCTCGGATTGCCAATGGAAGCGCCGACGATTCAGCAGTGGAGCTTCGGCGCGGAGACGGATCTGTTCCGTCAGACCATGCTGAGCGTACACTACGTCGGTTCGCACGGCACCCATCTGCTTCAGCCCGTCAACATCAATACGCCGCAGGCAGGCGTCGTCGCGTCAACGGGCTATAAAGTCAACGCTGTCCGTCCTTACCTCGGTTACGGCACCATCAACCAACGGCAGTCGACGGGAAACAGCAGCTACAATTCCCTCCAGGTCAGTCTGAATCGCCAGGTAGGGGCCGGTGTTTCGATCGGCGCTGCTTATACGTATTCAAAGAGCATTGACGATTCCTCCTCGGATCGCGGCTCGGGCGATCTAGCCCCGAATAAGGACAAC
>JBDKSR010000668.1:0-5919 GCA_039680545.1 Bryobacteraceae bacterium
GTAAAAGGTGAAGAAATTTGCCGCGGGATGAAGTCTTTGAAGCCGGTGCTGCCTATTATCCGCTACCACCACGAACGCTGGGATGGCGGCGGGTATCCGGATGGCCTGCGCGGTGAAGATATCCCGCTCAGTGCGCGCATTCTCCAAGTCGCTGACATCTATGATGCACTCACGACGGCCAGACCCTACAAGCCGGCGCTGGATTCGGAGAAGGCTTTTCAAGTCCTCAACGAAGAGGCCTCGCGAGGCTGGCGTGATCAGGAATTGGTGTTTCTTTTCAAACAGTTACACGGCGCGGCGTCCAGGGACGGCGCAGATGCGGCAGCCCTGCAACGGTCCCAGCTCGAATTGATGAATCAGGCTCTCCACGGCAGCCCGAACGGGTTCGCCGCGAAGTAGCCTGACCCCTTCTGCCAGGTGACACCCCGGAGCGCAGCCTAGGCGCTCTTCAAATCACCTGCGTTCGCACGGACCTTCCGGACCGCTTCCGCAATCTGGTCCATGTCGCTTCGCGAAGCAAGCAGCATATTCTGTGTGAACCAGACCGCCTCCTCACACAGCCGGTCATTCGCCGGGCACTGATTGCGTTCTTCCCACTTGGCGAGAAATTCCTTCGGGTAGATCGCCTTGTACCCGCGGGAAGCCATCATGTTTTTGAGGAAGGGCTCCTTATTGAGAGGTGCATAGCCGCCAGAGCACGGAATTCCTTCGGCGTTAAGCGCCTTCAGGAACGCATTTCGAGGCGCACCTGCGAACTCTTCGGGACGATACCGCAACATATACAGGTGATATGCGTTCCGGGTACAGCCATCGTACATGCGCGCGGGCGAGATTCCGGGAATTTCCCGCAACAACGAGGTCAGATATGACGCGTTCTGCTCACGCAGCTTCACCTGATCCTCAAGTCTCGTCATCTGAGCGCAGAGCAACGCGCCCTGAAACTCCGTCATGCGGAGGTTGGCGCCATTTGCGCCGTAACTGAAGTTGTAGCTCGACGTTCTGCGGCCGCGCCCATTGTTATGGAAGGCGTAGCAGCGCTCGATCAGTTCGTCATCGTTTGTGATGATGGCGCCGCCTTCACCAGAAGAGAGGTTCTTAGAAACCTGGAAGCTGAAGCATCCAGTCGCGCCCAGTGAACCGGCCTTATTCTTTCGCCACTCCGCCAAGTGAGCTTGGCAGGCGTCTTCGATCACAGGCACGTTGTGCTTTTTCGCAACGGCGAGGACTTCGTCCATGTTGGAAACCGAACCGCCCAAGTGGACCGGCATGATGACCCGCGTCCGCTCCGTGATCGCCGCCTCAATCTTCTTGGTGTCGATCTGCAGTGTCTCTACGTCAGAGTCGACAAAGACCGGGATGGCGTGCTGGACAAGTATGACGTTGACAGTGGCCACGAACGTGTAAGGCGGAAGAATTACTTCGTCTCCCGGGCCGACTCCCAGCGCGTTGAGCGACGTCAACAAGGCGCTCGTGCCGTTGGCTGTCGCCAGACAATGCTTGGTTCCGAGCAAAGCAGCGTACTTCTGCTCGAACTCCTTGGTCCAGCGCCCGCTCGTGCCCCGGAACCACTCGCCGGAGCGGAGGACCTGCATCATGTTCTGTTCATCGATTGACCCAATCTTGGGCCAGGAGGGGAAGGCCTTGCTTCGCACAGGCGTTCCGCCGTTCACCGCGAGTTTTCCATTGGACGCGCCGCGGACAGTCACGGGCGTCAGTAGAGCCCCGCTGGCGGACGCTGCTCCGAGAAAACCGCGTCGGGTAACCAAATGTTTCATTGGGACTTCCTCCTCATGTACGGTATTCCACTAAAGATGTTACTCTCTTTGACTGACGTTTGAAATGAGGGGGGAGGCTGTGAATCCCGGTTTCCGTCTGCTGGCCTCTGTCCAGCGCGAAGTCGTTGGCTGCGACGCGTGCTCGCGTTTGCGAAAGTACTGCGCGAAGATCGCGGAAGAGAAGCGCCGGGCCTATCGGGAGTGGACCTACTGGGGGAAACCGGTGCCGTCCTTCGGCGACCCGTCGGCGGGACTGTTAATCATCGGCTTGGCACCCGGGGCGCATGGCGCCAATCGAACCGGGCGCATGTTCACTGGCGACCCGTCGGGCGACTTCCTTTTTCGCGCCCTGCACCGCACGGGTTTTGCCTCGCAGCCCACAAGCCGGTCGCGCGACGATGGTTTGACTCTCCATGGGGCCTACGTTACAGCGGCGGTCCGGTGCGCGCCGCCGGATAACAAGCCTCTGCCGGGCGAAATTCGGAACTGCCGGCGGTATCTGGAGCGGGAACTTGAACTTCTTCACGGCGCCAAGGTGATCGTGGCGCTTGGACGGATCGCTTTCCACGTATACCTCTCGGTTTTTCGCGATCGGGGCCTGATCCGCAGCCGTGCGGCATATCCGTTTGCCCACGGGCGGGAGCACCGGATCGATCCCTCGCTCCCCGTGCTCATCAGTTCGTATCACCCGAGCCAGCAGAATACGTCCACGGGGCGACTTACTGAGGAGATGTTGTATAGCGTTTTCGCTCGGGCTAAGGAACTTCTTTGCGGCATTTCTGCCGATATCCAACCTTCTAAATTAAAATAGGGATCTATTCCTCATGCCTGTTTTCGTCGAGAAACTCGAACGTTACTTCGACTTTCAAGCACTGAACGCGAACTGGAAGACAGAGATATTGGCCGGCGTGACGACGTTCATCACGATGGCCTACATCATCTTCGTCAACCCCTCCATCCTCCAGGAGGCGGGAATGCCGTTCGCCGCCGTGGTGGCTGCGACGTGTCTCTCCTCGGCGATCGGCAGTTTCCTAATGGGGGCCTACGCGCGCTACCCGATCGCACTCGCCCCGGGAATGGGGCTGAACGCGTACTTCGCGTACGCGGTCGTTAAGGGGATGGGGCTACCGTGGCAAGTCGCGCTGGGCGCGGTGTTTCTTTCGGGGATCGCGTTCTTCGTGCTCACGCTTGCGGGTGTCATCCGGCGGGTCGTCTCGTCCATTCCGACAGAGCTTTATTCCGCGATCGCTGCGGGCATCGGTCTATTCATTGCCCTTGTCGGGTTTCTTAATTCCGGTATCATCGTCGCCAACCCGCAGAGCACAGTGGCGCTTGGCAACCTGCGAAATCCACAGACCCTGCTCGCCTTATTCGGCTTACTTCTGATAGCGGCGCTACTTGTGTGGCGAGTGCGCGCCGCCATGCTGGTGGGAATTCTCCTGACGGCGGGGGTGGGCATAGTCACGGGGCTGGTGCGTTGGCAACCGCAGATGTACCGGTTCTCCGACATCTCGGCGACGGCATTCCGGCTGGATCTTTCCTCCGCTCTCGGACTGGGTTTCGTCGAGATCGTATTTGTCTTCTTCTTTATCGACCTATTCGACAACGTTGGGACACTAGTTGCCGTGGGGAAGAAGGCTGGACTTTTCAGCGAAGCGGCTGAGATCCCCCGGATCAATCGAATCCTCCTCTCTGACTCGATCGCGACGAGCGCGGGCGCGCTGACCGGGACATCCACTGTCGTCAGCTACATCGAGAGTGCAGCGGGAGTCGTCGCTGGTGGACGTACGGGAGTGACATCGATCGTCACCGGGTTGCTGTTCGTGGCTGCTCTCTTCATTGCCCCGATCGTCGGCGCGATTCCGGCGGCTGCCACGGCGCCGGCTCTCATCATCGTTGGTTCACTGATGGTTTCCCACATCAGCGAGATCGACTGGCACGATCCGATGATTGCCATCCCCGCCTTCCTGACCATGACGGCCATCCCGTTGACATTCAGCATCGCGAACGGACTGGCGTTCGGATTCACCGCCTTTACGCTGCTAAAGCTTCTTAAGGGCGAATTCCGGAAGGTAAGCTGGCTGGTGTACGTCCTGACAGCGCTCTTTATCGCGAGGTTCATCTATCTGGGGGCACGATGAGATGGAAGCGCGTTGCCCTCGCGGCCATCTTTCTGTTTCTGCTGAACCTTTGGATCGCCAGTGACCTCCTGCACGTCGGGTTCATCGATCAGATGGGTTCGATTGAGGGGACGCAGATCACACTCGGCCGATGGGTCCGGGACAATTGGGGTGACTTGAACTGGTTCCCTCTGTGGTACGGAGGCGTGCCCTACCGGAACACCTACCTGCCGCTGCATTCCTGGGTGGTCGGCTTGGTCTCGGCAGTAGGAGATCTGCCGGTGATACGCGCCTACCGTTTAGTTACCGCCGGTTTCTACAGCCTTGGACCTGTATTCCTTCTGCTCCTTGCCGCGCGGCTCTCGCGCTCCGCAGGCGCGGGATTCCTGGCCGGATTGCTGTATTCCATGGTCTCTCCGTCTGCCTTTCTCATATCCGCTGTCCGGGATGACGTCGGCAGCGTGTGGAACGCCCGCCGTTTGCAGGGACTCGTGCATTACGGGGAAGGGCCGCACCTCGCGTCCATGACGTTGTTGCCGCTCGCGCTGTTGCTCGTGATCATTGCCTTGGAAAAGCGGCGCCGGGCGTTGTGGCTCCCCGCGGCACTGGGGCTTGTTTCGGTAGCGCTGACGAATTGGCTCGGCGCCGTTTCATTGAGTCTGGCCGTCATCGCATGGCTGTGTTCTGACGACAGAATTCGCTGGAATGACTGGCTTCGAACGGTGTGCCTCGGAGTGTTTGCTTACGCGATCGCGTGCACGTGGCTTCCTCCTTCGACCGTATTCTCGTTCACGTACAACGAAAGGTACGTCAGCGGCTGCCCTCCGCCAAACCGTTGGATATACATTGCACTCGCCGTGATCGTGTTCGCGGCGATTCGATGGCTTCTCAATCGTCTTGATGTGTTACGGGCCTTGCGCTTTGCGATCCTCTTTTTGTTTCCCCTCGCGGCTATCACCTTCTCTGCCGAATGGCTTCAGGTTCCGCTCATGCCGCAGGGAAACCGTTACCACCTCGAAATGGAAATGGCGCTGGTGCTCGCGGCAGTGCTTGGCGCGCAACGCCTGATGCAGGGAAGCGCCCGGGCGTGGCGCATTGCCGCTGGATGCATCGTGGCGGTTCTTTGTGTGTACCCCGCGGTGCGGTACCGTGCCTATGCGAAACAATTAATCCGGCCGATCGACGTGACCAAGCGGATCGAATATCGAGAGGCTCAATGGTTCGAACGGAACATGAAGGGCGGCCGCGTATTGGCCCCCGGTTCCGTGTGCTTCTTCCTCAACGTGTTCTCTAGCACGCCCCAATATATTGGCGGGTCCGACCAGGCGCACGTCAATCCGGTGTTTCCTGGCTTCCACTACCAAATACTCTCAAGCGAGAACGCCGGTAGCCGGGACGGAGAGGTTGCCGTGCTCGCCCTTAAAGCTTTTGGCGTGGATGCCGTCAGCGTAAGCGGCCCGGGAAGCCAGGAGATGTACAAGCCTTTCCGGAACCCGAAGAAATTCGACGGCCTTCTTCGCGAACTATGGCGGGACGGCGATGACGTTATCTATGACGTCGGGCGGCGTTCCAAATCACTGGCCCACGTGATTCGTCCCGGAGACCTGCCCCGGCGCACGCCGATACATGGGCTTGACGTCGATCCAATTCGTCCCTATGTCGCCGCTCTTGAAGATCCATCTCTTCCGTTGGCCGAGATGCGATGGCTGAACTACCATACCGCCTCGATTTCGGCTTCGATGCGGCCGGACCAGGTGCTCTCGGTCCAGGTCAGCTACCATCCGGGCTGGCATGCCAGCGTCTCGGGGCGATCCATTCCGGTCACCGGCGATGCGATCGGCCAGATCGTTGTCGCGCCGCGCTGCGAGGGTCGCTGCCAGGTGGAATTGGTCTATGACGGTGGGTTGGAGAGGAAAGTGACGCAAGTAGTGAGCTGGATTGCACTGCTAGCGGGGATGCTTTTCACGCTGTCTCCGCGCCGGAAGCGCCACAGCGCGGTCTGACAGCCTTGCTTACAGTTTTTG
>JBDKSR010000669.1:0-3724 GCA_039680545.1 Bryobacteraceae bacterium
TTTGTCCTCGCCGAAACGAGGCTCCAGCCGATAGCAGACCCAGTTTGTCAGGGTCTGCAGCTCGTTTGGCACTTTGACCAGTGTTTCTCGATAGTTTTTCCTTTCTGTTTTGCTCATTGCTCTTGCGTTTCCTGACCGCCGGGTTGCGACGGTCTAGCCGGAGTGGTCGGGACAATAAATCAGGCAAGGTGGTTGCAGCATTCAAGGAATGCCTTCAGATCGGCCGCAGCAATGCGGACACCTTTGCGCCCCACACGCTGGATCTTCAGGCCCCTTCCCCAATACCAATGACGCACGGTCATCTCGTGCACGTTCATTAACTGGGCGACTTCGGCAACGGTGTAGTGCTGATCGACTGTGACTGACTCATTTCGGCTCATGCCAATATATAGACACGTGGTTTTAGGACCACCTGGATATCACGACGTTCGACTGCTTTCTTGAAAAGTCCTTCCGCGTGCGGCACCACGCGCGTGGTGCACCGCGCCGGCCACATGACGCGGTATAAGTATTACTGCTCATCCTTGCGGTTCTGGTGGGCAAGGCGTCAGCACTTGCCCTGCCCACCTCCTTTCCCTCCCCTCTCCCTCCCACAAAGGAAATGTCACAGCCGGAAGTGTCCAACCGACTTGTCTAGGCCACGGGAAATGTCAACCACCAACAGTTTTGTCAACGCTTAACTACTACAAAGCACAGGGGTTATGAGTCGGTTGACAAAACTCGACCGGTTTTCCGCAACCTTCCCCAAATATTCCTTACACGGGACACTTTGCGGAAAAAGGCATTAGTTCTGTCAACAGTGTCAACGGATGCTTGTAACGTATTGCTTTGGCGGCCTCGTGTGAACAAGGAGAGGCAAGAGGGAGTTTTGCCAACGGCGGCGGGTGGAGGCGGGATCAAGTGGCGTATATCGTGATAGTCACCATCACACGTAGTCGCGCACATCGCTGTCTCAGAAGGAGCCGTGCCCGTTTTCTGTGAGTCCGGATGGCGCGCAGATATACCGCATCGGACGCACAGCAAGAAAAGCGAAAAATACACCATTTCCGAGTTCTGTTCGGGGGATACGACATAGTTGATCGCAAGGGGTGGCACCGGTAGCAAGCCGGGACGGGATGGCTTGCGCCGCCTCCGTCCCCCGCCGTCTCCTTCAGGGGCACGGAGCAAGGTGCGGCTGTGCTTGGGGACGGCCAGCAGGAATCTCGAGCATGGAGTGTAATCTGACGAGCGGGTACGGAATGCCTGCATGTCGCCCCAACTTAGTTCTATCAAATCGGAAGACGAAACAAAGACAGGTGAATGCTCAGCAGCGGCAAACACGGAACTGTTCGACTGCAGGAATCGTGCCCCGGCGACTTCCCGCGTCGGGGTTGCTTGACTACGGGCAATCCGGAACCGGCGCCGTATCGCGCCAAAACCTGAACAAGTCGTCGTTCACCGAGGGCACGTCCGCGATCCATGCTGCGTGGTACGCTGCAGCCTCTCGTTTGGCTACGTCCCCGCCCACAAATATCGTCGTGCTCCAGGAGTGTAGGTGATCTAGGAGGGCCATATCGATTTGGTGCTCCAAATCAGCCCCATCAACATGGTAAAGGGCTAATCCCGGCTGTGCCTTAATCGTGTCGTGATCCAGGTGCACGACATGGCAGATGCAAACAACGATGTGGTAGACGTTGGGGATTTCCATATTGTCTCGCCCGAGACCATCTTCCATCTAGGAGTTCAACGGATTCAATATTACCTCAACACTCGCAGTGATTCCTTAAATCGGTAGGCTCCACCGATCCCAGGCCGTTGATTCATCGCGTCTTCCGCGACCGCCTGCCGTTCGCGTCATTATTGCATTTCTCAGATAGCCCTTGACTTCGCCTTCTTCTGACACTATGATTAGAGTCAGACAAGAAGATGCCCAGCGACCCCGACCTCCAGACCCGCGGACGCCTCATCCGCAGCCTGGGCGCTCTCCGCGAAATGCTGCCCGGCTCTTTTGTTGAACGTAAGCGCGCTTGCGGCCGCCCCAACTGCCATTGCGCCGACGGCCAGAAGCTCCACTCACAGTTTCAGATTTCCGTACTCGTCGACGGCAAGCCCAAGACCTTCAACATCCCCGCCAAGCTGGTCGATCAGGTGCGCCGGAAGATCGAAATGCGCCGCTGCTTCGATGCCGCCGCAGCCTCCATCTGCGGTATCAACCTGAAGAGATTCCTCCAACAGAAAGAGAACCCGTAGGCTTGTCCCGACACCGTTTCGAAGCCTACGCGAATAAGGTTTTCGGTCTTTCCAACCTGGTGCGTGCCATTCCAGAAGGCCGCCACTCGCCGCGACACCCTTGGCCCGAAGTCTTCGACGCGGTCTTCCTGGGAGCCGCCATGCAGATGCCCAGCCTGCTCCAGATTGAAGCCGAGTGCCGCAGTGGAGCCTTGGCCAAACGCATCGGTCCGATCAGCGACGACACCCTCGGCTACGCACTTCAGCGGCAGTCGCCCGAACCGGTCTTCGAACTGGGCTGCGAAGTCGCCCGCCGTCTGAAACGCAACGGCGTTCTACGTTCAGACTGGTCCCGCGGCCTGATCGTGGCGGCCGTGGATGGCATCGAGATCTGCAGTTCGTTTGCCCGCTGCTGCGAGGACTGCATGCGCCGCGAGGTGCAACATAAGGTCCGGGGCGAACTGCGCACCGACATTCAGTACTACCACCGCATCGTCGCGGTGGTCGTAGTCAGCACTCCGGTTCCCATCCCTTTGGGCGTTCGCTTCCAGAAAGACGGCGAGGCCGAAGTGCCTTGCGCCCTGGCTTTATTGCAGGACCTGGTGGACCGGCTGGGCCGCCGCTTCCTGGACCTTCTGGTGGGCGATGCTCTGTATCTGCAGGCCCCCTTCGTCACAGAAGTGGAGCGGTTGGGTCTGGACTGGGCCTTTACGTTGAAAGAGAACCAGCCCGATCTGTTGCGCGAAGCGGAGCGCTTCACCGCCGGCGAGCCGGCGGGAGTCGAGACGGAATCGGACCGGGAACTGCACTGGTGGCACGTGCCCGAGATCGACTGGCCCGCCGCCCACCGCCTGGTGCAGGTGGTCAAGACCGTCCGCACCAAACACAAACGCGAAATCAGGGTTACACCGGAAGGCGATCGGCTACGCAAAAACAAGAGCGATGTGGCGGAGCAGAGCACCAACTTTTACGTCACCAACTTCGAACTGGGCGCGATCTCTCCGCTGTTCATCTATCAACTCAGCCGCAGCCGGTGGCGCATCGACGCCGAAATCTTTCAGACCATCACCACGGACTGCCACCTCAAGCATCCGGCGGTCCACCAAAGCACGGCTCTGGTAGTATTGACGATGATTCGGGTGCTGGCCTACACGCTCTCGCTGGTCTTCTACCAGCGGCAGGTCTGCCGCCACGCCCGCGGCCGGTGCGACACTTTTCACGAATTCGCCAAGCGTCTGACCTACTGGTTCGTCGCCCTGGCAGCCAACACCAGTTGAGCAATCCGGGTTGTGCTGCGCTTCCTAGGTGGTAAGAAGCGATCCTCTCCGGCGTCCTTTCCCGACGCCGCCGCTACCCTACTGCCGAGCCCCAGCAAACCGAGCAGAGGAGAGCCGGTTTGTCAACCCGGTTGGCTCTCAAAAGGCAATCACAACTCCCTTCATCGGTCCCGCCAGCAACAACCCTCCCCCAATCAGCACCCTGTCGCCAGACCGATCCCCGACTTACGGAATCGCTG
>JBDKSR010000670.1:0-5282 GCA_039680545.1 Bryobacteraceae bacterium
CCGCGGAAGCCTTACAGAACGCAGTCGTAAAGCCCAGCCCGGAGTTCTCCTCGATGGCCCGCCAGTTGAGAGTGAGCGGCAAGGTCGAAGTCGAAGCTGTCGTCACGGCCGATGGCAAGGTCGAGTCAGTGAAGGCTTTAACTGGCAACCCACTGCTTTCCAATTCAGCCGTTGATGCCGTGAAGCGATGGAAGTTCAAGCCCTTTACGTCCAATGGCGAGCCCACCCGGGCAATTGCAGTTCTCAGTTTCACGTTCAAACCCTGACCTTAAGCCTGGGGAGGTTAAAGTGAGTCGTTCAAAAACAATTGGCACAAAGTTGATGTGTAGTTTTGGCGCAATGCTCGCCGCGGTGCTGATTTTGGGACTTAGTTCGCTCAAGGTCAGCTCGTCTGTCAGCCGGCAACTGGAAGAGGCTGTCAATGTGATAGCAAAGAAGCAACTGCTGGCCGGCCAGATCAGCACTGCCGCCGCGGACATGACGGCATGCGAGCGTGGTGTCGCTTTCAGCACCGTGCTTCAGCAACCGGACAAGGCAAACGAGTTCAAGAGAAAGTTCGCGCGCGTCCAGGACAGTGTCGATCAATACATTGCCGCTTTCTCAGTCTTGATGTCGGCGGGCGAAAGCACGCAGGCATTGGAGGGCATCCGTCAGGAGCACGCGGTTCTAAAGAAGGCCCACGCCGACCTGCTGGCGATGCTCGACGCACAGCAGATGGACGTTGCCCTGAAGTCGTTTGATGAAATGCTACTGCCCCATCTCGATACGATGAGTGCTCGCGCCAAGCAACTCGTCGACCATCAGGGCGCACAGCTTACGGCTGTAGCCGGCAGGGCGCAGTCCACGAAAGCGCAAAGCCTGTGGGCCACGATCATTTTGCTTGCTGTCTGCATGGGAGTGGGTGTCCTCGTAATGTTTGTCGTGAGAAGCTCCACCGCCGCGCTCCGCTCCGTCACCTCACAGATGTTCTCTTGTGCGGAGGGGGTGTCTGCCGCGGCCGCTCAGATTACCTCGGCCAGTCACTCCCTGGCCAACGGCGCCGCAGAGCAGGCAGGTTCGATAGAACGCACCTCTGTGTCCAGCCACGAAGTCAGCACCATGACGCAGAAGAATGCCACCAGTACGCACGAAGCAGCGGAACTGATGGGAATGGTAGACAAGCGTGTGGGTGAGGCAAATCGAACCCTGGACGGCATGGTCCTCGGCATGCAAGAGATCAACGCCTCGAGTGAGAAGATTGCCCGCATTATCCGCGTCATCGATGAAATTGCATTCCAAACCAACATCCTGGCCCTGAACGCCGCCGTGGAAGCTGCCCGCGCAGGAGAGGCCGGCCTTGGTTTCTCTGTCGTCGCCGACGAGGTCCGCAACCTTGCGCAGCGTTGCGCCCAGGCAGCAAAGGACACTGCGACCTTGATTGAAGAGTCCATAAAGAACGCTGCCAACGGAACAACACAGTCCGGCCGCATGGCCGAAGCAATTCGCAGCATCACTGAGAGCACCGAGCGTGTGAAAAGGCTGGTCGAGGATGTGAGCGCGGGGAGTAAGGAACAAGCCCGGGGCGTCGATCAGATTACTCACGCCATCACATCCATGGAACAATCGACCCAGCACGCGGCCGCCAGCGCCCAAGAAAGCGCCGCCGCAAGTGAGGCCATGGCCACACAGGCTCAGACCATGAACCGCGCCGTACACGAACTTGTGGAACTGGTCGGGGCCGCTTAAGGAAGCAAAACCTCTGATATTCAAGAACTTCGCCAGCTGGCGCCCGTCGTGGCGTCAAGGGTGGAGCGTTCCCTGCCGTCGTCCAGAGAACGCCCCACCACCTGGCGAATCGTGTAATATTCACTGACCCGACGCCGGACCGTTCGGCTAATCACGGCACCCGCCAGCCTCACAGCAGAATCCGCAGGAACAGAACACGCTGTTGAGTTGCGCCTAGTTGATCGGGTTCGCAGTTAGTTCCAGTTGCATCTGCCGCTTTGATGCCGGATCGTCGGACGAGAAGATCACGGTTGGCTTTCTTAAGGGCACAACCGTCAACGAACGCCACCGGTTTGTCCGAATCACGGGATTCACAGTCATGGCCGACGCATCAAGACTGGTCGGCACGCTGGTGATTTCTACTGACACGAACAAAGAGAGGTTGCGCTCGGTAGGTTTGACTGAGTGATAGTCGATGTTCACACCTGTGTCGATGTATTGCTGGCTGGTAGGCCCAGGCCCTCCGGACTGAAGGAGCAACGGAATCCTGTTGCCGGTCCGGATCGAGCCGGAATCCTTCGTATCACCCGCAACCATCGAATATGACCGTGCATTGAGCACCTTTCCGCCCTCGACTTCCTTAACCACAAAGTCAAGTCTGTAAAACTTGAGGGGTTTCGATGCCTCCAAGCTTTTGGCGGCTTCCTGATTCTGAGCAAATCCCGTCCCGATGGCCGCTACGAGCGCCATCAGAGGTAGGCTCATTACGGTTCTTCTCAACATTTCGTCTCCTTACTGGCCGCCATTCATCTGTAACGGCGGCATCTGTATCGGCTCGATCTTGATTGGCTCGATACTTCGCTTTTGCATGTCCCCGAACGCCTGTGCGGCTTCAGTAGGCGCACGGCTCACCCATGCGACCAAAGCGCGTTCTTCTGCCGTCAATGGCGCAGGCGACGGAAAACACTCTTCTTTCGGCAAAGACTTGGCCGGGACAGTTCGCCGAGGTTTTGTGGTTGCGTGTCGCGGCCTTGCCTCCCGGACCGGTAGCGTCGGGCTCGCACGTGGTCCCTGAGCCGCTCCCGATGGTGCCGGAACTGCCACGTTCCGAGCTACATCTCTGGCGCGCGGCTGTTCATCCCACCCCATCCACAAAGCGACACCTGCGATCAGCACTACGGCAAACACAGGAATCGCGTACGCCAACCGGTAACGCCACGGGCTGTGTCGAGCCCTTTGTGCCCCCTGAACTCGCCGCAACACACGATCTTCAAGACCGTCCAAGGGCTCCGCGCTCGAATATCGGGCTAACGCGCTGTCGATCAACTCATCCAGTTCGTCACGATCGTCGTTTTTCATTGCAATCGGCCCCCATCGCAGCAAGCTTTTGCCTGAGAATTTGTCGTGCCCTCGCCAATCGCGTGCGGACTGTACCCTCCGGAATCCCCATCACCCTCCCGATTTCGCGTGAATTCATTTCCTCGATGCTCGAAAGCGCCAGAACTTGCCGTAACTCCTCCGGCAGCGTGTCGATCACGCGGCAAACGACAGCATTCCAATCAGTTGCTATTGCAGCCTGCTCGGGGTTGCCGTCAGCCATTGCTGTATCGGTGTCGAGCGCATCATGGTTCCCCCGTCCCAGTTGCCTAACCGCGATCCTCCAAGCCGTTCGGGCCAGATAGGCCTTCTCGTCATCCATCCGCTCCCAGGCATTCGAACGATACACCTTCAGAAACGTCTCCTGAACGACGTCATCGGAGTCCTGCACGTGCCGAAGAATCGAGTAGGCCACGCGAAACACAAACCGCGAGCGTCTCCTTACCAAAGCCGTGAATTCTTCGTCGCGCGCCGAAGCGCGTTCCTCATCTGCCAACTCTGGCTCCTGGAGCGCGATCTGTTGCGGGATCCCGTGCATCGGCTCGCGTACATTCACTAGCTAAGACTCGCGAATTGCCCATACCGTTCAGATTTTTTCTCCGATTTTCGTTCCCAGCTTACTCTGGGTTCCGGCGTCCTCGCGAGCCGGCCGTTGGTTACCAGCCAGGCCAGGTACGCTACGCTGAACGATATGAAGACCAATGCGGTACGGCTTCTGGACACGCTTGGCATAAAGTACGAACTGCGGGACTACAAGATCGATCCGGAGGAATTCGACGCGGAACTCGTTGCTCAGAAGGTTGGACTGCCGGCGGAACAGGTATTCAAGACGCTCATCGCGCGCGGCGACCGCAACGGCGTCTGCATGGCCGTTGTCCCGGCCAACATGGAGCTAGACGAGAAGGCACTGGCTCGGCTCACGGGCGACCGGAAGATAGAGATGGTGGCCCGCAAAGAGGTGCAGCCCTTGAGCGGATACATCCCCGGCGGCGTGACTGCCCTGGCCTGCAAGCGCGACTATCCCGTATTCGTTGAAGAGACGATCGAGCTATTCGATGTAATCTCCGTCTCGGCCGGCGTCCGCGGCACGCAAATCCTGCTCGCGCCCTCCGACTACCTCGCCGCCACCCATGGCACAGCCGGCGCCATCAGCCGGGATAAACGGTGAAGCCGAGTCTTACACCCGCCACTGACGGAACGTAGACGGAACCACCCCGGCCTCCGGTCTACGCGACGACCTCGGCTCAGCGAGCCAGTAGAACCACCGTGCTCCTGGGATTAGCAATGTAACAATCAGAAGGATCGACCGCGATCTCCTCGCCTGGCGCAGCGAAGTCCGCACCACTTGAGAGGCTGGTGTCGATGGCACGGTACCACTGTTGCCCTGCTCCAGGTGCCGGTAGCCTCACCCACTTCGATTCGAAGTGCGCATTGAGGATGAAGAACAGCCGGTCCACACTGAGTCGCGCGCCATCGTCGCTGGTGTCAAGCTGATAGCAGAGTGTGCGCGCATTCTCGTCCTGCCATTGCGGTTGTCCCCCGTCCGGCGCAAACCAGCTCAGATCCGGAATGCCGTCGGCGTCCAGATCCCTGCCCAACAGGAACTTCCGTTTCTGAAGCACCGGAAAGCGGCGCGTGAAGGCGATCGCCTTCTGCACAAACTCCACGAGGTCGCTGTTTCGTGACGCCACGCTCCAATCGAACCAGCTGATCTCGTTATCCTGGCAATACGCGTTATTATTGCCCTGTTGTGACCGCGCAAATTCGTCGCCGCCCAGCAGCATCGGCGTGCCACACGCGAAGAGCAGGTAGCACATGTGGTTCTTCATGATCTGCTTGCGCAGCGCCAGCACCGCCGGGTCGCTGGTTTCGCCTTCCACTCCGCAGTTCCACGAGTTGTTGTCGTTGGATCCATCCCGGTTATCCTCGCCGTTGCGCTCGTTGTGCTTGCCGTCGTACGACACCAGATCGGCTAGAGTAAACCCGTCGTGGCAGGTGATGAAGTTCACGCTGTTGTACGCTGAGCGGCCATCGTCCCCATACAGGTCCCCCGATCCGGTAATCCTCCAACCCACATCAGCCAATTGCCCGCCGTCACCCTTCCCGAAGCGCCGCATCGTGTCCCGGAACCGGCCGTTCCATTCGGACCAATCCACCGGGAAGTTGCCAACCTGGTAAGTCCCGATATCCCACGGTTCCGC
>JBDKSR010000671.1:0-2623 GCA_039680545.1 Bryobacteraceae bacterium
GGTCATGAAGTGGAAGGAAGGCGAAGGGGTGAGCGTGTACCTGAAGCCTTCGGGGTACACGGGACTCGGCGATTACGGGCGCGAGCCCGGCTCGAACGGACTGGCGGTGGACGCCCAGGGGCGGCTGATCTCCTGCGAGCACGGCGACCGCCGCATCTCACGGCTGGAGCCCGGCGGGGGTAAGCGGACGCTCGCCGACAAATACATGGGCAAGCGATTCAACAGCCCGAACGATTTGGCCGTGAAGTCGAACGGGGATATTTACTTCACAGATCCGCCTTACGGGCTGCCCAAAGGATGGGATGACCCGCGCCGGGAGCTCGATTTCTCCGGGGTCTATCGGGTTTCGACCGAGGGCAGGGTCACGCTGCTCACCAAAGAACTCGTGAGGCCGAACGGCATCGCGTTCTCGCCCGATGAGAAGACGCTTTACGTCGCGCAATCGGATGGCAAACGGCCCATCTGGATGGCGTATCCAGTGAAAGCGGACGGAACGCTGGGGCCGGGCCGCGTGTTCGCGGATGCAAGCGACATGATCGGCAAACTGCCGGGCGGGCCCGATGGCATGAAGGTGGACCAGCAGGGCAATCTTTGGGTGACTGCCCCGGGTGGCGTACACATCTACAGTCCTGACGGAAAGCGGCTCGGTTGGATTCAGACCGACGAGCGCACGGCCAATTGTGCCTGGGGTGACGACGGTTCCACACTTTACATGGCCGCCGACACGTACATCTGCCGGATCAAAACGTTAACGAAGGGCGCGGGCTGGAAATAGGCGCTTCTATGCGCGCCATTCCCGCTGCCGCTTCACTCCGCCGTTGAGAACGTCGTAGGCGATGTTCACGTCGTCGACGATCTGGAAGTCGTACATTCCGACCACGATGAAGTCCGCGCCGTTCTCGAACGCATCGCGGAACGCGACTTTGGGCTCGATCGCTCCTGCTGCCAGCGTCTTGAATGCCAGCCACGGCTCCGGAAGGTTCCGCATGTACTCGGCGACGGCTTCGGCATCCTCGCACCAGATGTTGTCCGTCTTGCCCCAGTCGGATCCCACCCACGTCGCCGGCTGAATTGCCGACCAGTAATTGTTGCGGTGGAACGTCTTCATCCAGAAGTCAGGCTTCAGGCCATGTTCCACACAGCCTCGGATCGTGGCAAGCTTGTGCCCGCCGATACCAGCGGGCAGCCCGTTCTTGTGGATCAGATCAAGCCCCTTGGCGATGAGATCGAACTTGCCCTTTTCGACGAGACCATCGGTGATGCCACCGTGGAAGTAACAGGCCGCCGCGCCATGATCGATCGAGCGCTGGATCATCTCCATGATGTCCTTGCCGCCGCAATCGGAGATGAACTGAATCTTGCCGCCGCTGCGCCAATAGTCATTGATGACTTCACAGAGGATCGGATTCGTGATGATCGCGTTGACGCCGCAGGACTCGGCGATATCGAAGGTCTGGAAGATCTTGTTGCGGTTGTGATACGCGCGGACAAGCTTCGACACATAGATAAGGTCGCGGGCGTGCGCCCATCCACCAATCAGATTGCCGCCCAGGATCATGCGGCTGAGCTTGACGTTGCCGATCCGGCCGTATGGGAGGGTGCCTTTCAGGTCGCGGATCGTGCTGAACTGGAACGTCTTGACCGTGGCGCTCGCCACGCGGGTGTCGGCCGGATTCACACGCGTTGCCAGGTTGATTTCTTCAAAGCTCTTCCATCCGTGCTTCCGGAGAAGCGCAAGCAAAAACCCGCCGACGAACGGAACTCCGATCAGGCTGTACGCGAGTTGCCGTCTTGAAGAGGAGACGGCGGGCTCCGATGCGAGACTGGCCTGTTCCTGTGCCTTCGAAGCCGCCGGCTGTTCCTTCGATCCGGAACGGAAGCGCGCGAGGAGCCGGTCAATGCCAAAGGCCGGAGCAGGGAAGGCAAAGACGACGAGCAGGGCGAACAACTCGACCAGGTTCTTGTTGACGATGAGATAGGAACCCTCGGCGACGCCATTTGTGACCGGTCCGAAGAGCGGGGGGTACGCGAAATAGTAGAGCGCCAGGAGTGCAATCCCGCCTACGGCCGACACACGGGTCAGTGCCCCGAGCATCAGGCCCAAACCAACAAGCACAAGGCCCCAAATGTTCAACTGATCGATGACCTTCACAAGACCAGCCTGTGCGCCGATCCAATGGAAGAGGCCGGCGAACGGACCGGATGCGTAACGCAAGTAGGCGGTCGCAGACCATGCGGGGTCAATGATCTTGACCCAGCCTTCATATAGAAAGTGCCAACCGATGACGATGCGGACGAGAGCAATCGGCAACTGACGGCAGATTGCCTCCTTGGTCGTTGCAGTGTCGCTTCTGGGCATACGGGGATGCTATCACAATTTATGCAATTGAGATCAGATTGTACATGAACCGTTTCACGAAACTCTTGGGGTTCGCGCTTGAACATGAAGGAATTTTAAGGTTCGTCAGCCGTGAAGATGGACGTAAAAAGATTGACAGGTCCGAAATATTGGGTTTAAGTTTATATGGATGTACATGATCAGGTGAACCGGTTCACGCATGTGTCTATGTCACAGATAGGAAGACGGTCGATCTTAATTGCTCCATTTCAGCTTGCTGCAGCC
>JBDKSR010000672.1:0-21717 GCA_039680545.1 Bryobacteraceae bacterium
CAACGCAAGTGGCCGAGATGGTGAAGCTCATCGAGAACACGTTCCGCATGATCAACATCGCCATGGTCAACGAAGTGGCGCTGATGTGTGAACGCATGCGGATCAACGTGTGGGAGGTAATCGAAGCGGCCGCGACGAAGCCGTTCGGATTCATGCCTTTCTATCCCGGTCCGGGTCTTGGTGGGCATTGCATCCCGATCGATCCGTTTTATCTCTCGTGGAAGACCAAGCAGGCGGGGATCGAGGCGCGCTTCATCGAACTCGCCGGCTACATTAACGGCCAGATGCCGCGTTTCGTGGTCGATAAAGTTCAAAACGCGCTGAACGACCACTGCAAACCGATGCGTGGCTCGCATGTCCACGTCTTGGGGGTCGCTTACAAGCGGGACGTGAACGACGTGCGGGAATCACCCGCTCTTGACGTTATCCTGACGCTTCAAAGTCGCGGTGCACGAGTCACGTATTCGGATCCCTATGTGCCCGCGCTTCATGAAGACGGGATCGAAATGCACTCGGAGCCCGTAGACGAAATGGTGGCCGCGGCCGATTGTGTCGTCATCGTCACCGATCACTCGAATTTCGACTACCGGCGGCTTCTTGATCGCGCCCGTTTGATTGTGGATACACGGAACGCGATGAAGGGCTTCGAATCGGACAAGATCGTCCGCCTGTAGCAAGCGGACTGTACCGGCGGATCTTACGCCTGCGTCGAGTTGTCGGGGCTCTCCAGCCCCATCTGAGAGAGACGGTACCGGAGAGCGTTGCGAGTGAGACCGAGCAGCCGCGCTGCCTGGCTCTTGTTGCCTCCGGCGCGGCGTATGGCTTCCCTGACAATCGACTCTTCGAACTGGTCGAGCGTTACGCCGTCGGGAAGGAACTGTCCGGAAGGAACGGCAGCGGCGCGCGGCGTCGAATCGAGCATGACGTCGGCCGCATCCAGCTTGGAGCCGCTGCACAGTACCAGGCTGCGCTCGATGACATTCTCCAGTTCGCGCACGTTGCCGGGCCAATGGTAGTCCATGAGCTTGCGAATGGCGGCGTCCGTCACGGATTCGACGGAAGAACCGGTGTCGCTTGCGAGTTTCTTGACGAAGTGTTCGGCGAGAAACGGGATGTCCGTCTTGCGTTCCCGGAGCGGCGGCACGTTGAGCGGCACGACGTTCAGACGGTAGTAAAGATCCTCCCGGAAGGTGCCCTGTTCGAGCGCCGCACGCAGGTTCGCGTTGGTCGCGGCGATGATCCGCACGTCGATCCGGCGCGTCTTGTTGCTTCCGAGACGTTCGAATTCACGTTCCTGGAGCACTCGCAGCAGCTTTACCTGTACGGCAGCCGGGACATCACCGATTTCGTCCAAAAAGGCCGTTCCGGTGTCAGCCTGTTCGAACTTGCCGGGCTTGGCGGCGACTGCGCCCGTGAAAGCACCCTTCTCGAAGCCGAAGAGTTCGCTCTCCATCAGGTTTTCGGGCAGCGCCGAGCAGTTGATCTTCACGAACGGGCGATCACGGCGCGGAGAATGGTAGTGAATGGCGCGGGCGATCAAATCCTTGCCCACTCCGCTTTCTCCCGCGATCAGCACGGTTGCACGCGTGGGGGCCACGCGCATCACGGTAGCGAAGACCTCCTGCATCGCGGGGCTCCGGCCTACGATGTTGTCGAAGGTGTAACGCCGCCCCAGTTCTTCACGCAGGTCGCGGTTCTCATCGCGGAGCGCCTGTACATCGAGCGCCTTCTGGATTACTGCCGTGAGATGGTCGAGGGAGAAGGGCTTCAACAGAAAATCGAATGCACCAGTCTTGATCGCCTCGACCGCGATCTCGACCGTTCCGTAGGCGGTCATCACGACCACGGGTGTCCGGGAACTCTGCCGGCGCAGGATGGTGAGCAGTTCCAAACCATCAATGCCGGGAAGGCGCAGGTCGGTCAAGACAAGACTTGCGCGGTCCGCCATCTTGAGGGCTACCTCGGCCGATTCCGCCTGGTCGACGTCAAAGCCCGACGACTGCAACTGGAGCTCGATGACGCGCCTGAGTTTTGCTTCGTCTTCGACGACAAGAATACGAGGTTTACTCACGATCGATGGCCACTCCCGCCCATGGGAAGAAAGACACGGAAGACGCTGCCTTTGCCCAATTCGCTCTCGACGCTCATTGTACCGCCGTGCTGGTCGACGATTTGCGAAACGATCGCGAGGCCGAGCCCGACGCCTTCGGGCTTGGTCGTGAAGAACGGGTTGAAGATGCTCTCGCGATCTTTTGGATCGATGCCGGCGCCGCGATCGATGACCGAGATCTCGGCGTTCTCGCCGGCGGGACGCGTCTTGACTGTCACAGCGCCGTCGGGTGGCGAAGCTTCCGCGGCATTCGTAATCAGGTTGAAGAATACCCGCTCCATGAGCTCGGCATCAATAGGAAACGGCAGGATATCCGGCGAGTAGTTCTTGTAAATCGACACGCGCGATCCCGAGACGCCCCTTTGGAACTGCTCGACGGCGCGGTCGAGCACGTCGGCCAGATCCGCCTTTTGCGCATGGATCTCGAGCGGGCGGGCGAATTCAAGAAAGCGCGTTATCAAAGAATTCGTGCGGTCGGCTTCAGAGGCGATGAAATCCGCCAACTCCGCTGCGACAGGATTGCCTGCCGTATTGCTTTTTCGCAGCATCTCCGCCGAGGCTCGGATGGTCCCCAGCGGATTCCGAAGTTCGTGCGCCAAGCCCGCCGACATCTGACCGAGCGCCGCCAATCGCTCTGACCGGCTTACTGCGGCTTCCGCTTCCTTGAGGCTCTGGTTCGCAGCGGCCAATTGCTCGGCTGTTTCCTGATACCGGCGTGCTTCTTCGCCCTTGGCCTCGGCGACACGATAGGCAAGGAATCCAATCAGAGCCAGAAAAATGACACGCAGCGAAAGTTCACGAATCTGGTCCTGTGGCAGAACCCATTGCGACCAGTCGATAAAGTAAGGATGCAGGAAAGAGAGGTACACGCAGCAAGCAAGCAACGTGTACACGATGGTCCCCACAACGCCGAGCGTAGCAGCGGCTGAGATCACCGGCAGAGCCAGAACCAGGTAGTAGCTGCTCGTCACGCCACCTGTGTATCCGACGAGCAGGTACCCGATGCATAGCTTGAGCAGATTCGGGATCACGCGGCCCTCGGTGGACGCGAAGGCGACTGCCCGTGATTCGATCACCTGGATGATTGCGAGGGCGGAGAAGAGCGCGATCTCAATTGGATGCCGCGTCGGACTCGCCAGAGCAAGCGCGGTGATGAGGGCGAGCCACATGATATCGGCGGGTGAAATTAGAGTGCTCCAGCGCGGTCGGGTCACGCTGCCATCTTACCCAGGATTGTGTCAGAATGGAGGACTACCGCATTTTGCAATGACTTACCCACGATCCCCTCAGACGGACCTCGAGGAGCGGACCATGTCCCCCGAGTCCTCAACTTTCGGAGAGATCCTTACCCAATTTGAGGAGTCCGCCCGTCAAGAAGCCGGTTCCGCGGCGCGTCAAGGCCGAGTGATCGCCGTTACGTCCGAAGCCGTGGTTGTAGACATCGGGCTGAAGATGGAAGGCACGCTGCCGGCGAGCGATGCGCTCGATGCAGACGGCCAAACTGAGATAAAGCCCGGTGATACGATCTCGGTGACCATCAAGGGTCGCGACGGTGGGGGATACTACCTCCTGTCGAAGGTGAAGGTCGAGCGTCCGAAGGACTGGTCTTCGCTTGAGAAGGCCTTTGCCGACAAGCTGACCATCGCCGGCGTCGTGAGCGGCGTTGTGAAGGGCGGTTTGACAGTCGATATCGGCGTCCGGGCCTTCCTCCCGGCCTCCAAGAGCGGCGTTCGGGAACAGGCCGCGATGGAGCAGATGGTCGGCCAGGAAATCCAGTGCCGGATCATCAAGCTCGACACCGCCGATGAAGATGTCGTCGTGGACCGGCGCGTTGTGCTCGAGGAAGAAGAGGCGAAGGCGCGCCAGAAGGTATTTGATGAACTGCAGGAAGGCGTCGAAGTCGAGGGCGCCGTCCGCAGCCTGACGGCGTTCGGAGCCTTTGTTGACCTCGGCGGGATCGACGGCCTGCTGCACGTGACCGACATGTCCTGGGGACGCGTCAACAAGCCCGCGGACGTTCTCTCAGAGGGCGACCAAATCCGGGTCAAGATACTCAAGGTCGACCGGGGACATCGCCGCATCTCGTTGGGTCTGAAGCAGCTTACGCCTGATCCATGGAGCCTCGTGGCCGGGAAGTATGCTCAGGGACAGCGGGTGAACGGCGTTGTCTCGCGGGTCACGGATTTCGGGGCATTTGTTGCCCTGGAACCCGGTGTCGAAGGCCTTATCCACGTCTCCGAGTTGTCTTGGGCGCGCAAAATCCGCAAGCCGTCCGACGTCGTGAAGCCGGGCGAAGCGGTCGAAGCCTTGGTTCTGGGTGTGAATTCCGCCGACAAGCGCATCTCGCTCGGTCTGAAACAGGCTTTGGGCGACCCATGGCAGGACATCGAGACCCGCTTCCCGGTGGGGGCGATTATCGAAGCGCCAGTGGTGAATCTGGCCGCCTTCGGGGCGTTCGTTGAACTTGGCGAAGGCATCGAGGGGATGATCCACATTGGGGACATCAGCCGCGAGAAGCGCCTTAAACACCCGAATGAAGTGCTGGCTACGGGCCAGAAGGTAAAGGCCGTAGTCCTCGAAATCGACAAAGCAAAGCGCCGGATTCGGCTCGGCATGAAGCAACTCGAACCGACCAGCGCTGACGAGTATATCGCCGAGCACAAGCCGGGGGACTCTGTGACAGGGCGTATCGTCGATGTCAAGAGCAGCAGCTTGAAGGTCGAGGTCGGAGACGGTGTCCTGGCGACGTGCCGGATCCCAGTCGAACCGAAGAAAGCCGCCCAGCCTGAGGAGACGGCAGCGGCAAAGGCCGATCTGGCGACTCTGACCGCGATGCTCTCCGCTCGCTGGAAGTCGGGTGCGCTGCCCAGTTCTACCTCACAGCCTGAGCGTTTCCGTACCGGCCAGATCTGTAGCTTCCGTATCCTGTCGATGGACCCGGCCAGCAAGCAGATCGAACTCGAACTCGCCGACTAAGGCGACGACGCATTGTGATCGCCCGGCTTTTGTAGCCGGGCACCTACCTTTTTTCTTCCGCGTCCGTCAAATATACTGTTGACGGTTCAGCGTGAAGCCACATTGACGAGCGATATAGGCTTGACCCCAGCAGCGGATGAAGCGGCGTTGATCCGTGCCGCGCAGCAGGGTGACCAGGATGCATTTGGCCGACTGGTGCGTAGCTACGACCGCGGTGTGCTCCGGCTGGCAATGAATCTTCTGCGCAGCGCCGAAGACGCGGAGGATGTGTATCAAGAGGCATTCCTTCGTGTTTACAAGAGCTTACACGCCTTCCGCTTCGAGTGCAGCTTTCATACGTGGCTCTATAGAATTGTGACCAACCTGTGCCTGGACCAACTCCGAAAGAAGAAGGCACGGCGCGAGGATTCGACCGTCAGCCAAACGGAGAACGGGATCCGGGATCTATTGGAGGTTGTACACGAGGAGCGGGTAGACGGAGATCCACAGCGCCAGTTAATGAGTAGTGAACTGCGGCAGAGAATCGAAACAACGCTCCAGGGATTCACCGCGCGAGAACGCATGGTGTTCGAACTGCGCCACTTTCAGGGGATGCGCCTCAGAATGATCGGAGATGTTCTGGGGACCAGCGAAGAGGCGGCGAAGAACTGCCTGTTTCGCGCTACTCAGAAGATGCGGGCGGCACTGGGAGGTTATGTATGAGTTGTGAACAGGTCAAAACCAGGCTTTCCTTGTATCTCTACGGCGAACTGAGCTTCGACGAAGAAGAGGCATTGGAACAGCATTTGGATGTCTGCGAAGACTGCCGCCGCGCCCTCGACTCCGAAAAGAACTGGCACAGTGCTGTCAACTTGCGGGAAGCCGAGCCCGCACCGGAACTCTTGGTGGAATGCAGGAAGAGATTGGAGCACAGGCTGGCTGTCGAAAGTGGTCCGCTCAAACCCGCTTCTCGTTGGACCTGGCTGCGGAACTTCGGCTCGATCACGTACCTCCGGCCCGCAGGCGCCTTAGCGTTGCTTGCCGTAGGGTTTATTGCTGCACGGATTACAACGCCACAGCAGCAGGCGCTCTATCATCTTGGTGCGCCCCAGCCGGGACCGGTAGCCACAAGGGTCCGCTGGGTCGAACCTGACCCCGCCGGCGGCGTTCGCATCACGCTCGACGAGACAAGGCAGCGCACTCTGTCGGGAGGACTGGAGAACCAGGCGATTCAACGGCTGCTTGTGAGCACCGTGAGCGATTCGTCCGACCCTGGACTCCGGGTCGATTCCGTGGACATTCTGAATTCCCATGCGGCATCGGCCGAGGTCCGGAAAGTCCTTCTGCGGGCATTGCGGCAAGACCCCAATTCCGGAGTGAGATTGAAGGCGATCGAAGGGCTCAAGTCCTTTGCGGGTGATGCGGAAGTGCGCGATGCGTTAGCCAATGCGTTGCTCGAAGACGACAGCCCGACCATACGTACCGTCGCCATCGACCTGCTCGTGAAGCACGTGGAAGCCGATATGGCGGGCGTTCTACAAGAGGCCCTCCGCAGAGACAATAACGACTACGTGCGGCTGCGCTGCGAGAAGGCCCTGCGGGACATGAATGCCTCGATCGGGACGTTCTGACAGTATCCGGCCGTCACTCGCGAAAGGGACCTTTTTACGCGTGAGGCGTCAAACAGTCAGAAGGCCAAGGAGATTTCAGATGAATCCAGTAAGTTTTGCAAGAATTCTCGGAATTGCGGTGCTGGCTGGCTGTCTCACGACGCCCATACTGGCCGCTGACCCGCCCGAGTTTGCCGGCGACGGCGTGATGGCGTTTCTAGCCCCTGCAGGGCCTGTTGGCCCCAGCTACCTTGGAGTCGGCGTCGCCGAGGTTAGTCCCGAACGTGCCAAGGCCCTCAAGCTGGATGAGGCATGGGGTGTTGAGGTAAGCACAGTCAGCGAGGACAGCCCGGCGTCGAGGGCAGGCTTCAAAGTCGGTGATGTTGTTCTCGATTTCAACGGGCAGAAGGTCATCGGCACGCAGCAATTCGTCCGCTTGGTCCGGGAGACTCCTGCTGGGCGAACGGTGAAGGTACTGATCAACCGCGCCGGCAAGACTCAGACGCTGACCGCCACAATCGGGAGCGATCATGAATTCAGCCGTGGGCTCACAATAGCCATGAAGGAGCATCAAAGAGCTCTCAGGGAGAGGCAGAGAGCCCTCGGGAAGAGTCAGAAAGATTTCCAGAAGGAGATGGAGAAGCTGAAGGAGATAGAGATTCGGATACCAGATATCCCGAGGGCCTACATGTCCTGGCGGAC
Source organism: Bryobacteraceae bacterium (assembly GCA_039680545.1). Taxonomy (GTDB): domain Bacteria; phylum Acidobacteriota; class Terriglobia; order Bryobacterales; family Bryobacteraceae; genus JAEHDI01. The sequence goes on from JBDKSR010000672.1 coordinate 7,378, forward strand.
ATCGGTTTTGGGGGTGGAGGCGGAAGGCATCGACTCACAGTTCGCCGAGTACTTCGGAGTCAAGGAGGGTGTGCTGGTCCGTTCGGTCGCGAATGATTCGCCTGCCGCGAAAGCGGGGATCAAAGCTGGTGATGTCATCACGAAGGTAGAGGGTAACGCAGTCGTTAGTCCGCGCGACGTAACGGCGGCCATCCGTGGGGCAAGTCCCAAGAACACTCTCGCGCTCACGCTGCTGAGAGATCGCAAGGAAATGACTGTCTCGGTCACAGTTGACAGGGACAAGGAGACTGGTCCCGTACCCCGCCGCCCGTATAGGACTATCCGGCATTCGGGGATACAGAACTCAACACTGTAGGCGCATTGTGGCGACCTGCTTTGTACCCGCCGGGATTCCCGTGACCCCTGGGAATTCCGGCGTTTTTTCTTTTCGGCCTCCGATCCGCCCTTTCTTGAATCACCTGCCGTTGTCCGAAATCGCTGGTATTCTAGGTCTAGGAAAACCATAGGAAGGAGTACTGCAATTATGTCCGAAGAACTGTCCCGGCGAGGCTTCATGAAGCGGTCGGCGGGCGCGGCTCTCGCAGTTGGTCCCGCAGTCCTGCCCGTCCTGGGCGCGAACAACAAGCTGAACGTAGGGTGGATTGGTACGGGAAGCCGTGGCAATTACGTCATGAACATGATGTACGAGTCCGTGAAGGACCTCGTACACGTGACCGCTGTCTGTGATACGTACCAGGGTCACCTGAACAGGGCAAGGGATCGCGTGCAGACGGTGGAAGGTGTTGCCCCGAAAACATACGTCGACTACAAGGAATTGTTGCAGCAGCCCGGCATTGACATCGTTTTTGTCACGACCCCCGAGCACCTGCACCATGACATGGCGATCGCGGCGTTGAATGCCGGTAAGCACATCTACCTCGAGAAACCGCTCGCGCACACGATCGAAGAGGGCTGGGACATCATCAAGGTGGCGGAGAAGACCGGAAAGGTAGTTCAGGTCGGCACGCAGAACCGCAGCAACTCCCTCTACATCAAGGCGAAGGAACTTGTCGCCCAGGGTATGATTGGCGACATTCATTACGTGCGCGCTTACTGGTACCGCAACTCCAAGTCGGACAACCCGGCGTGGCGTTACGTGATTCCGGAAGACGCGAACGAGCAGAATACCGATTGGAAGCGCTTCCTCGGTACGGCGAAGAAGCGGCCCTTCGATAAGCGCCGCTACTATCAGTGGCGCCTGTATTGGGACTACTCCGGCGGCATCTCGACGGACCTGCTGGTTCATCAGACCGACATCACGAATTTCGTCTGTGGCAAGACTGTTCCGAGCACCTGCATGGCGTCAGGCGGTGTCTATCGCTGGACCGACGCTAACGACGACCGCGAGGTTCCCGATACGCTCAGCGCCGTCTACGAGTATTCGGACAAGTTCCACGTCAATTACAGCTGCTATTTCGGCAATGACCATTTCGGCTATGGCGAGGAGTTCCTCGGCAACGAAGGAACCATCCAGGTGCTGAACCGGCAGATTCTGAATTTCTATCCGGAGACGTTCAAAGGCAGGCCGCCTGCGAATGTCGCAGCACGCAAGGAAATCCACCTCGAAATTCCGAACAACGACAATTCCGCGGTTCAGTCGCACGTGAAGAATTTCGTGATGGGAGTCCTTGGCAAGGAAAAGGTTATCGCGCCCCCGACGATCGGACAGCAAGCTGCCATTTCCGGACACATTGCTACCCTCTCGTACCGCAACGGCAAAAAGGTGCGGTGGGACGACACAGCGAAACAAATCCGTTTTCTGTAGGCATCTCCCGGTAATGCGGGCGTAGCGTTCTGTGATCGTCCCGCTTACCGGTCACGAGGTGCTTGTGGTACCATCATGAATCGCAGCCTGGGCGGAACCGCCAGGCTGCTTTTTTTTAGGAGGGCTTCTTGTGGCCACTGTTAAGACAGGCCGCCTGATACTGGCGGCTATCCTGGCAATCCTGGTTTACGGCATGATTGCCCCAATGCTCGGTACTCTTCTGCCGAACCTATCCGTAAAGTTCCAACTCACGCCCGAACAAAGCGGGAGCATTGCGTTTGCCCAAGCTATCGGTCTGATTGTTGCGTCGCTTTGCGCCGGCCCGCTTGTAGATAACAAGGGTAAGAAAACCGGCTTGTTGATCTCCCTCATTCTGGTCGTCATCGCACTGTTCGCATTGCCAAGCTCGAACAGCTACGGGCAGCTCATGCTGTGGATGCTGCTGTTGGGATTGGGTGGCGGAACGCTGGTGACATCAAGCAACGCCTTGGCCAGCGATGTGAATCCGGCGCGCCGGGCGGCGACGCTGAACATGCTGAACCTTTTCTTCGGACTCGGCGGTCTGTTGACGCCGTTTATCGCGGGGAATTTCCTGGCCGGAAACGCGATCGGCTTGTGCTACCTGGTAGCGGCGCTGACTGTGGCAACGTTGGTGTTCAATTCCGCGACGGCCATGCCTCCACCCAGTGGGGAGCGCGGATTCAAGCTTTCCGAGGTCAGTGCTGTGCTCGGCCGTCCCTCGTTGTACCTGCTTTCATTTTTCATGTTTCTGTATGTGACCTGTGAAGTGGGTGTCTGGAACTGGCTTCCCAAGCATCTCGTGTCGCAGGGTATTGGCGAGCAACAGGCGCTGACCATTCTCTCGCTGGGATTCGCGCTCGGGCTGCTCGTTGGACGGCTCGTTGTATCGCGGATCCTGATGAACGTGTCGGCGGTGGCAGTCACGCTGGGGGCCGCACTCCTCATGGCGGTGACGACTTACCTGACGCTACAGACGAGTGATCCGACGGTGGCGTGGGTGGCGGTCTTTTGCGCCGGCCTGGCGATGGCGCCGGTGTTTCCGACAACGCTCGCGATGACCGGCGATGCTTTCCCGAAGGCGACAGCTACGGCGATGGGCATCGTGGTCACTAGCGGATGGATCGGCCTGGCCGTCAGTTCGAAGATTATTGGCGCTATTGCCGGTGGCGACGATAAGCGTTTGAAAGTCGCGCTCCTTCTGTTACCGGTGGCCTCACTGATCATGGTGGTGGTCAACCTCATCCTCCGCCCGACGCTGACGAAGGGAAAAGTGAGCGCCTAGGTGACGGAATCGGACGACTCCAAAGGGCGTGCGCAGGCGTGGTTCGGCCTGGGAGTGGTTTAGTCTTTTGGGGAGTGCTGAGGAAGAAATTGCGAGGGGCGAGCGAATGCCCGCCCCTCACGAGGGATGTTACTGTGCCGCGCTCTTGAGCGAGTAAGAGCTGAGCACCTTCATGTAATTCGCTCTGCTGAAAGCGGCAGGGTTCTCCACCGAACGGCGGCTCATGCTGCCCTGCATCTGCTGGATGGAAGCGTACTCATGCTCCTCCATCCACGCCTTCATGTCGGCCAGGACGGTCTCCAGGTGCTCGATGCCGTGCTTCAACAATGCCGAAGTCAGCATCGCCACCTTCGCACCGGCCATCATCGACTTCAGCACCTCCTGGGCGGAATGTACGCCGCCCGTGATCGCCATATCGGCTTTGATCTGGCCGTACAGCGTTGCCACCCAATGCAACCGGAGCAGCAACTCCTGCGGCGTACTGAGCTGCAAGTTGGGCACAACCTCAAGACTATTCAGGTCGAAGTCCGGCTGATAGAAGCGATTGAAAAGAACGAGCGCATCCACACCGGACTGATCGAGCCGCTTCGCCATGTTTGCCGTGGCGCTGAAGTACGGACCAAGCTTGACGGCCACCGGAATCCGCACGCTTGCCTTCACGTGCGATACCAGGCCGACGTACATCTCCTCGACCTGCTCGCTTGTCAGGCCGGGATCGTTGGCCAGGTAAAAGATGTTCAGCTCGATCGCATCCGCGCCAGCCTGCTCCATCTGCTGGGCGTACTTGATCCAGCCGCCCGTTGACGCACCGTTCAGGCTGGCGATGATTGGAATATTCACCGCCTGCTTCGCCTTCCGGATGTGCTCCAGGTAACCATCCGGCCCGAGGTTGTACTTTGTCATGTCCGGGAAATAGGACAGTGACTCGGCAAAACTCTCGGTGCCGGCCGACAGGAACTCGTTCAGCTCCTCGCTATCGAGGGTGATTTGTTCCTCGAAGAGCGAGTGCAAAACAACGGCCGAGGCACCCGCATCTTCCATTCTCAGGATGTTTCCAATGTGCTCGCACAAGGGCGAAGGGGACACCACCAGCGGGTTCTTCAGGGCGATCCCCATATAGTTGGTAGTTAGATCGATCACTCATCGCCTCCCCGGCGGCCGCTTGCTGACTTCGACTACTTAGCGGCCGCTCGCATTTCCTCTATCCCGGCAGCCGTCTGCTTACTTGGTTTCTTCAGCGGCCGCCTGCTTGATCGCGGCTTGCAACTGCCCATCATCACCAGTCATGCTCGCAAGGTGCTTGTAAAGCTTCCAACGGCACTCGACGTTCTTCTGAGCCGATTCGAGCAACTCCTTCGCTGCCTCGGGGTTGCTGCGAACAAGCATCGTGTAGCGCGTCTCGTTGTAAATGTACTTATCGAGCGGCAGCGTCGGCTCCTTGGAGTCAAGCTGCAACGGGTTCTTGCCCTGAGCGGTCAAAGCCGGGTTGTACCGCATCAATTGCCAGTGACCGGACTGTACGGCCGCCTTCTGCTGCTCGAGGCCGTTGATCAAGTCGTAGCCGTGCGCGATGCAGTGTGCATACGCAATGATGATCGATGGCCCGTCATACGCCTCAGCTTCGAGGAACGCCTTGACGGTCTGCATGTCGTTCGCGCCAAACGCGATACGCGCAACATAGACGTTGCCGTACGACATCGCCATCATCGCCAGGTCCTTCTTCGGCTTTGATTTGCCGCCGAATGCAAACTTGGCCACCGCGCCGGTCGGGGTGGACTTGGAAGCCTGGCCGCCGGTGTTCGAGTACACCTCAGTGTCCAGCACCAGCAGATTGACGTTGGCGCCGGAAGCGAGCACGTGATCGAGCCCGCCGTAACCGATGTCATACGCCCATCCGTCACCACCGATAATCCAGACGCTCTTCTTGACGAGCGCGTCTGCTACCGCAAGTAGGTCCTTGGCCTCGACCGTGGCCGCGCCATTGAGCTTCTGCTTCAGTTGGCTGACCCGTTCCCGTTGCGCCTGAATTCCAGCTTCGCCGGTCTGATCCGCGCTGAGAAGCGCACTGGCCAGATCGTCACCGATTACCGAGGAGAGCCTCTTCACCAACTCCTTGGCGTAGCCGGTCTGGTGGTCGATTGCGAGACGGATACCCATGCCGAACTCGGCGTTGTCCTCGAACAGCGAGTTGGACCATGCCGGGCCGCGTCCGTCCGCGTTCACGCAATATGGGGTCGTCGGAAGGTTGCCGCCGTAAATTGAGGAGCAACCGGTCGCGTTCGTGCAGGCCGCCCTGTCTCCGAACAACCGCGTCATAAGGCCGAGGTACGGAGTCTCGCCGCAACCGGCGCAAGAACCCGAGAACTCAAACAACGGCCGGAGCAACTGATCGTCCTTAACCTGGCCGAGGTTGAGCGCGGTCCGGTTGGTTTCCGGAATCGTGAGGAAGAACTCCCAGTTCTCCCGTTCCTGTTCGCGGAGCGGCGTCTGGGGTGCCATGTTGATGGCTTTGTGCTTGACTTCCGTCTTGCTCTTGGCCGGGCAGACTGCGACGCAGATGCCGCAGCCGGTGCAATCCTCAGGAGCGATCTGCAGCGTGTACTTCTGCTCCTTGAAGTCCTTCCAGCGGGCGGCGGTAGACTTGAACGTCGCCGGCGCATTCTTCAGGACTGAATCTTCGTACACCTTTGCACGGATTACGGCGTGCGGGCAGACCATAACGCACTTGCCGCACTGGATGCAAAGCTGCTCGTCCCAAACCGGGATTTCGAGAGCGATGTTGCGCTTTTCCCACTGCGCCGTGGCCGTCGGGAACGTGCCGTCGACCGGGAACGCGCTGACGGGGAGGTCATCGCCTTCGCCCGCAACGATGCTGGCCAGCGTCTTCTGGACGAATTCTGGAGCCTGCGGCGGCACCGCGGGACGCATATCAAATGAACTGGTGACTGCGCCCGGCACCTTCACTTCGTGCAGGTGATCGAGAGCGGCATCGACGGCGGCAAAGTTCTTATTCACAACTGCTTCGCCGCGCTTACCGTACGTCTTCTTGATGGCCTTCTTGATGGCGGCGATCGCCTCTTCACGCGGTAGAACGCCGCTGATTGCGAAGAAGCAGGTCTGCATGATCGTGTTGATGCGCACGCCCATGCCGGTCTTCTTTGCCACTTCGTAGGCGTCGATCACATAGAACTTCAGCTTCTTGTCGATGATCTGCTTCTGTACCTTCTTCGGCAGGTTATCCCACACATCTTCGGGGCCGTAAAGGCTGTTGAGAAGGAATACGGCGCCGGGATTTGCGGACTTAAGCATGTCGAACCGTTCGAGGAACGAGAACTGATGGCATGCGACGAAACTGGCCTTGCTGATCTGGTAGCTGGAACGGATCGGCTTCGGACCAAACCGGAGGTGCGAAATCGTGATCGCGCCCGCTTTCTTCGAGTCGTACACGAAATAGCCCTGCGCGTAGTTATCCGTGTCTTCGCCGATGATCTTGATCGAATTCTTGTTCGCGCCAACGGTTCCGTCGGATCCGAGACCATAGAACAGCGCCCTCACCGTCCGGGGATCTTCAGTCGAGAACTCGGGGTCGTAGGCAAGACTCGTGTGCGTGACATCGTCCTCGATGCCGACCGTGAAACTGTTCTTCGGACTGTCCTTCTTGAGTTCGTCGAGTACCGCCTTCACCATCGCCGGCGTGAACTCCTTCGAAGAGAGACCATAGCGGCCGCCGATGACCGTGGGCACTGATGCGAGCGGCGATTTGCCGGTAGCGAACGCTTCGCTCAGAGCCGTGACTACGTCACAATAGAGTGGTTCGCCCACCGCGCCCGGCTCCTTCGAACGGTCGAGCACAGCGAGTTTCTTCACGGACTTCGGTAGAGCGGCCAGCATGTGCTTGGTCGAGAACGGCCGGTACAGGCGCACCTTCAACAAACCGACCTTCTCACCATGCTCGTTGAGATACTCAACTGCTTCGTGTGATACTTCGGCGCCGGAACCGTTGATGACGATCACTCGCTCGGCGTCGGGGGCTCCCACGTAATCGAACAGCTTGTATTGCCGGCCGGCGATCTTGGCGAACTTGTCCATCACCTTCTCGACGATGTCCGGGCAGGCGGTATAGAACGAGTTGATCGCTTCGCGCGCCTGGAAGAACACATCGGGGTTCTGTGCGGTGCCGCGCAGGACGGGGTGATCCGGGCATAGCGCCCTTTCTCTGTGCGCACGGACCAGTTCGTCAGAAATCATGGCCCTCAGGTCATCGACGCTGAGTTGTTCGATCTTGGCCACTTCGTGCGAGGTCCGGAAACCATCGAAGTAGTGCAGAAACGGAACACGGGATTCGAGGGTGGCCGCCTGTGCGATCAACGCGAAGTCCATCGCTTCCTGGACGGAGTTCGAACACAACATCGCCCAACCGGTGGCCCGGCAAGCCATCACGTCGCTGTGGTCTCCGAAAATCGACAGCGCGTGCGTGGCGAGCGTACGGGCTGTCACATGCATCGTCGCGGCGTTCAGTTCGCCGGCGATCTTGTACATGTTCGGGATCATCAGCAGCAAGCCCTGGGACGCGGTGAAGGTTGTCGCCAACGATCCGCCTTGAAGAGCTCCATGCAGTGCGCCGGACGCTCCGCCCTCGCTCTGCATTTCCACCACAGATGGAACGATGCCCCAGATGTTCTTCTTGCCTTTGGCCGACCATTCATCCGACCATTCCCCCATCGGCGAGGACGGGGTAATCGGGTAAATCGCGATTACTTCGTTTGTCTGGTGAGCGGAGTAAGCCGCAGCTTCATTACCGTCAATTGTGACTTTTGGTCTGTTCATCTTCAGTCCTTCGGATTACCTGTTGGGTGAGCATTTTTGAGGCCATAAACGGCCCCTTATCCTGGAATGCGAGCGAGCCGGTAAAGTATCCGTTCATCGCAACTTAACATTCATAAAATCAGCTAGATAGGAGAGCGCCAGCCGGTCTGTAATCCAGCACTCCAAAGGCGGTAAATACCCGCCCATCCAATCTCTCGCGATCGGCCGTCGGTGCAATCACCCACACCTGCGCCGCCTGCCTCAATCACGTCGCGCACCGGAAAATTACTGGCAAATGCCAAGCGGAACGCCCGCCGCCGGAGTCGCGCACGGCTGTCAATCAATGTCGATTAATGCAGCCTGGGAAATGACGCAATTCGAACTTTCGCCTATCCTGGGCTCTACCCATTCTACCTTTTCAGACCTCAAAATCGTTATTGCCATATTCCAATACCCTTCGGCAATTGCCAACGCGTCGCCATTACTGTAAAGTGACTCAGGAGGAAACATGGCTTTTTGCTCAAAGTGCGGGTCAGCAGTTGAGGGAAACTTCTGTGCCAAGTGCGGCGCTTCTATCGGTGGTGAGGCTGTTCCCCCCACCCAGCCTGTCACGGCTTCGGGTCTCACTGACAATGTGGCAGGAGCGCTTTGTTATGTGCTCGGGTTGATAACGGGGATCATCTTTCTTCTGATTGCTCCATACAATCAGAACAAGGCAATTCGCTTCCACGCTTTCCAGTCCATCATTCTGAACTGCGTATGGATTGTGTTCTGGATCGCACTGGGCATCATTCTTCCGTTCGCGGTCGAAGCGGTTCTCCTTCCGTTGTTGAGCCTGGCGTTCATCATTCTCTGGATCTACCTGATTTGGAAGACCTATGAGGGCAAGAAGATCGTCCTACCGGTGATAGGGCCGATTGCCGAAAAGCAAGCGTAGCCGTTTTTGTTTTTTGTACGTCAGGTGAATGTGAAACATTTATTGCTGTTATTAGTGGCGCCTTCGCTGATGCTGGCACAGGTCCCTCGCGTCGGTCTTATTGATTTCTATGGGGCGAGGCACGTCTCTACCGCGCAACTCCGTTCGGTCATCGGCGTGAGCGAAGGCGATCCACTGCCACCTTCTAAGGCGGATGTTGAAGACCGTTTGGAGAACGTCAGCGGAGTCGTCCGGGCGCGTCTCGAGGCCGTGTGCTGCGAGGCGGATAAGGCAATTCTATACGTCGGCATCGAAGAGAAGGGTGCGCCGCATTTCGATTATCGCGTGCCTCCGAGTTCCGCGGTTGCACTCCCGGATGATCTTTTGGTTACATACCGGCAGTTTCTGACGGCGGTCGGCGCGGCGGTCCGGGAAGGGGAGAACTGGGAGAGCTTTGCTCACGGGCACTCCCTGATGAAAGACCCTGCGTGCCGCGCTCTTCAATTGAAACTCGAGCAGTTTGCCAAGGATAACGTGAGCCTGTTGCGGGACGTACTGCGCAATTGCTCGAATGACGAGCAGCGGGCCGTGGCGGCGTATGTCGTTGGATATGCCGAAAGGAAGCGATTCATCGTCGACGACCTGCAATACGCATTGCGCGACCCTTCCGACGCCGTTCGCTATAACGCCATGCGGTCCCTTACGGCCGTTGCCGTCCTCGCGACGAAATCGCCGGAAATGAGCGTCCAAGTCTCTCCGACCTGGTTTGTCGAGATGCTGAACTCGCTCATCTGGGGTGACCGTAATAAGGCCGCGCTTGCGCTTGTGACGTTGACCGATGGCCGTGACGCGAACACCCTTCAGCAGATCCGTGAAAACGGCCTTGACTCCCTTCTTCAGATGGCCCAGTGGAGACACCTTGAGCACGCCCTGCCGGCGTTCATTTTGGCGGGTCGCCTGGCCGGTCTGTCCGAAGACGAGATTCACAAGGCATGGGACTCCGGCGATCGCGCAACAGTTGTCAAGAAAGCGCGGGAGACGGCTCCCAAGAAGCGCTGAGTCAGCGCAATCCCTTCTGTTTCAAGTAGCGGATCAATGCGTCAGGGTCGTCCGTGATGATGCTGTCCACCCGGGCGGCGATGAGTTGATCCCACACGTCAGGCGTATTTGCGGTCCAGGCAAAGACTTTGAGGCCCGCGCCATGCGCTTCCTTCACGCGTTCGGGCGTTGCGAGTTTGTAGTGCACTGCGACGATTCGCGTCCCTGCCTCACGGGCGACCGCGGCAAATTCCCGCCGGTCGGCACTGAAGAGAGCCGCGAGAGTGATATCCGGAGCGATCTGCTTCATCGCGTGCAGAATCCGGAAATCGAATGACTGCACGACCACCCGCTTTTCCAGCTTGTGCTTCCGGATGCCGACCAATATCATCTTCGCGTACTCATCGGGGGGTGGCGCAAATTCCGGGTTCTTTGGCGAGGTTTTTACCTCGATATTGAACCGGAACTTCTTACTCCGGCCGGCAAGGTTCAATACCTCGTCAAAGGTTGGAACACCGGCGCCTGGAACAGTCTTCTGCTCGGGAAAGTCGGGATCCTGCAGAGAACCACAGTCCCATTGGCGCACCTCGGCGAGCGTCAGTTCCCGAATGGCCTTGTTTACCTCAGGGGGCGCCTTGCAGATTGAATGTTTGGGTTTCGGATCGTGGGAGACCACGACGATGTCATCTTTTGTGACCCAGGTATCGATCTCGACCAGATCCGCGCCGGCGTCTATCGCGCGTTCAAAGGAGGCGATCGTATTCTCGGGACGCTGGGCGTGCGCGCCCCGATGTCCCTGGACAGTGATCTTCGGCCCCGCAGCGGCTATCATCGGCACCAGAGAGAGCAACAGCACAAATCTGTAAGCCATCAAAAGCTAGGATATACGATAGCCCGCCGCGACTACGCTTCACCGGTGCCGGATGGCTTCCGGTCGACAGCGGCGACCGGCACTTCGCAAGAGCAGCAATCGCTACATCTGTGGCACTTTTCGCAGAGGTGGTTCGCGCAAGTGTCTTTGGTGCAGCAGACGCAAATGTCGGTGGAGGGCTCGCCGCAGATGCTGCACACAAAAATCGGAGTGTCACTCATTTTGGTACCACCGGACTGTTCGAAGATGATTGCCTCGGGGGAGCCTGCCGTGACAGCGTTCCCCGGCAACGCTGGGCTTCCTCGTTCATGACCCGGAGTTCGAACTCCTTGGTCGAGGCCAGCGCCACGATGTATTGACGGAGCTTATCCCGATACACAGCGTCCTGATTCATCTCGCCGCGTAAGAGCTCCGCTAGAGCCGGATTCTGGTATTTTCGAATGCCTTCGCTCAACGAATCGAGCATCGACTCGAGAAACTGCATCCGAAACAGCGTTTCGAGAGCCACCGTCAACCGCTCGGGGTCGGCGGACAGTTCAGTAGTCGACCGGGTCAGGTAGTCGATCTCGTTGCGTACCGATTTCAACTGAGATTGAAACGTATCAGGCGCACCCGCTGCGGTCCAGGCCTCTGGCTTGACCTGGCTGAGAATCGGTTGGAAGCGGCTTACGTGACTAGCCAGCTCCTTCATGTTGTTGCGTACTTCCCACTCCGGAGCCAAATCAGGTGTCTGAGAGGACGCCACGACGCCTCCAAGCGCCAAAACCAGACAACACACGCGCGGCCAGCAAGCCATTCTTTGGGATTATCTCCTTCCCTGAAGCCTAGTGTCGCACGGCTTAGTTGCCAGGTGCAGGTGGGGCAGGGGTCTCGCCAGTGTCACCCGGGAGAGGAGTCGAGCCTCCGGTTCCGGTACCGGCGCCAGGTATGGTTCCTCCGGTCCCGCCACCGGTGGAAGGAAGCCGGTTTCGATATACGGCAGTGTAGAGAGCGTCGGCAATCGCCCGAACGGTCCCTTTGAACAGGGAGCCTTTGTCCATGACGGACTTCGCGAGCGGCTGGTCTCTGTATACGCGCAGCCATTCGCCCGCGTTGAGCAGGCGAGCTTTACCAGGATGGCGGGCGTGCTGAACTTCGACCTGCCCTTCATCGACGACCACCAGGGTCGTCGCGTCGCTATCTTCGACTTCTACGTCAAAAACCGTCCCGCGAACCGAGATAACAGCGGTCGGAGTGATCACGCGGTTATAGTTGGGCTGCCCGCCGTACTTCTGGATGGTGAACTTGACCCGTCCGATCAGGATATCGAGCAGATCTTTCCAATTTCCCGGAGTTTTACGGAAAACTACCTCGGAATTTGGGAAGACTTCAAATGTGCTGCCGTCAGAAACCTGGAAAACCGCATAGCCATCGGGCCCGGTCGCGATGACCTGCTGCAGGTCGACCGTGTCCCCGATTCCCAGGGCCCAAGGCTGCGAATCGCGCAGCACGGAAACCTGTCCTGTGAGGGAAATTACTTCGGCAGCACCAGATGCGAGGCTTCCAGCAGGAGGGGTTTGCGCGAAGCACACGAACGCTGCGGCCACGGACACCAACGTGGCGGCCAGCGATAGTCTCATCCCCCGCCGCATATACCCAACTTTCATTCCGGCCGGCACCGCGAGGCACAACGGCCGAAATTCACTCTACCACCTAAAGATACTTTGCAATCGGATTGCCTGCAAGTTCTTTCTTTAAGATTAAGAGAAATCAACAATTTGCCAGCACTAGGACCATTAAAGAGGATAGAATAGACTCAACTGATGTGTCGTGATGCCTCATCTGCCGCTGGGACGTGGCTCCGAGCGATGTTGCCGGGGATTTTTCTCCTCTGTGTGATCGCTCGAGGCCAGCAGACGCCGGTAGGCTCGGCGGCCCTGCTGCCGGACTGGCGCAGCATCGGCAACATGGGGGTCGATCTGGCCCTGGCTTCGGCTGCGGGCGGACCGATTGACCGCGTCTGGTTCTCGTCCGAGGGGAACAGCCTCTTCGTGCGAACGCATGACGACCGGGTGTTCGAATCGTCCGACCGGCAGAACTGGAAGCTACGGACGGATATCGAGGCGCCTCCGGATGACAAAGGCGCCACGGAATTAGCCGCTTCATTGCCCAAGTCGAGCGAAGGAATGGTGCGTGTACGCTGGACGGCCCGGGAGACGTACGCCATCGGTAAGGATGTTTACCGCTCCGAAGACGGCGGGCGGACCTGGTCGAACTTGACCCGCTTCCGTGGCGAGTCGATCATCGGCGAGGAAATGCGTGATTTGGCCGTTTCCCCGGCGGATTCCAGCGAAATTGCGGTGGCAAACCGTCGCGGAATCTGGCGTTCCGCCGATGGCGGATTGTCCTGGACCGGCCTGAACGAAGGACTGCCCAACCTGTCGGTCGAGAAGGTCCTGGCCACACCGTCGGGCAGCGACGGGACACGCGTCTTGCTCGAAGACGGCAGCGTGGCCGAGTGGGCGCCCGGCGAGAAGGCTGCCTGGAGGTTGGTCGACGACACGGCGGCCGCGAAGCAGGAATTGGCTCGGAAGGCTGCCTCGGCCCGATTGAGCGCGGATATCACGGCGATCGCTGTCGGCCAGCTTTATTCGTATGCCGGAGCTCGCGACGGCAGACTCTGGGTGTCCATGGACCAGGGGCTCACGTGGAGCCTCACCCGTCAGGCTGGCAGCAATCCAGTCCTCGACTTTTTTGTCGATACGGAGGATTCACGGTTCGCTCTTGCGGCGTTCGGTGATTCCGGCGGGGAGGAAACTGCGTCCCGGCTGCTTCGCACGGTGAACGGCGGGCTCTTCTGGGATGAACTCGGTGCAACGCTCCCTTCGGGCAACGTGAACGCCGTAGTGGCGGACAGGGCATCCGGCGCCGTATATGCGGCGACGGACCGGGGACTCTTTCTCACTTTTGCGGATTTGATGGCAGCCGGTCCAGCGTCAGGCTGGACGGCGATGACCGAGAACCTGCCGCAGGCGCGCTCTCTCGACGCGCTCCTCGATTCTTCCGGAAGCCAGTTGTTTGTAGCCCTCGAAGGGTACGGTGTCTATGCTGCTCCGGCGCCTCACCGCTTCCGGAATATCCATGTAGTGAGCGCGGCGGATTACAGCGAGCGTCCCGCGGCTCCCGGGTCGCTGTTGAGCGTGCTTGGGGCTCGTCTGGTTCGCGCGCAGGCCGGCTATGTTGATGTGCCCGTACTTTACGCCTCCGACCTTGAAACACAGATTCAGGTGCCGTTCGAGGCGAGTGGGACGGCCACGCTGCTGGCGTTCGAGACTTCTGCCGGCCGGTACTCGATGAATGTGGCTCTTCGGAACGTCTCTCCCGCGATCTTCGTGGACCGCGACGGCACCCCTCTTTTGATCGACGGCGACAGCGGCACCCTGATCGATGCGATGAGTCCGGCCCGCTCAAACGGTCGCGTGGAGATTCTTGCGACCGGCCTGGGCCGTGTCTCACCGGACTGGCCGACGGGAGCCGTAGCGCCGCTCGATTCGCCCCCCAAAGTCGTCGCTCCCATCAGGGTTTACCTCGACCGTTCTCCGGTGGAAGTTGCGCGCGCCGTG
>JBDKSR010000673.1:0-31971 GCA_039680545.1 Bryobacteraceae bacterium
CATGTTGGGGGGCGGTGACTCCAGTCGCCCTACGGGCTCCTTACGTCTCCACCCCCCAACACGTCAAAAGGCAAAACCGGACAAACCACGTGCTAATAAAAGCGGACAAGTTGACGTGCTAATGACATACTCTTTTTTGGGCTACCGGCTGTACCACCCATAGATAACCCGATGGGCCACCAATAATACAGGATTTATCCTGACCGCTGAGCTTCGACTCGCCGATCGAAGTGTGAGGTAATGGCAAGGCTACCGGTTAAGGTTACCGGAGCCGATAGCCTTGCCTCATAACAGCGACCTTATGCACAGGATCTGGGATGGGTCCGGTCGGCCAACACCACCCCCATGACATCTCACCGTTCCTTTTTCCCGGTTTCCGGGGTGTCCGGAAGACTTAGCGAGGACCGGATAACAGCTTCGCGGCTTGCCTTTCGAGGTGCCCGGTTCGATAACCCGCACCCGTCAGAAGCGCGAGGACGTCCTTACTGATACTGCCTCGAGACGTCTTTAGCGACGCTCGGATCTTGTTGATGAGGTCGAAATAGCGAGACTCCTTGTTGTCGCGGAGGAAGGTGTCATAGCTCCGGAGGAGTTCTGGGACGATCGCCCCCTTCTTCGAGAAATCATAGGCGGGCGAATTGTCTGTTCCCACGAGATACCAGGACATCATCCTGCCCAGCTCCGGCTCGATGGTGGTTCTGGTTTCGGCGAGGGATGGATGGCCGGCGGCAAAACGCTCCCAACGCGAAATACGCCTGCCCAAGTCTCCCCAGCTCGTCATCAGACCGCCATCTTCGACCACACGTTTCCTGTGTTCCCGTGCATAGAACGCCAGATACTCGTGATACTCGCCTTTGAGAGGCACCGCCGTCTCCAGCAGGAAGTCAAGGTCCTCCTGCAAGTACCAGTCTCCCTCGGACTCGGCGAAATCAATGCCGCAGCGCCTGTACTCGGCCAGTTCCGCGAGCTCACGCTGGTAAGCCGCCTTCAATCGCGAGGCCCCAGGTTTCGTGGACTTCGCAAGCGCGGAAAGGGGGCTGCTGCGCGAGCCGGTTTCGTCGGTTACCGCAGTGAGGACTTTCTGGAGGTCCTTCTTGCCGTGAAACTCAGCGTCATTGTCGCGAATGACATTGCGATAGAACACGAGAAACTTGCGGAAGGCATCTACCTGGGCTTCCGCGTTGGCGGTAGAGAATTCTTCGATGAACTGCTTCCGGGCAGCCGGGATGGACTGGACTCGGGAACGGTCCAGTTTCGAAAGCCAATTCTGATACCGCTCCAGCGGGCTGTCCGATTGAAGTTCCTGCCCGGTATGAGCTGCGGAGCCGATGCCAATGGAACCTGCGTTTCCGGGACGAAGCGAGAGAGTGAGAAAGAGGATGGCGGCGCAAAGCGTCCACAGCGTGCGTCGGATCCGGTCCTGGTCAGATGCCAGCTTCATGACGCGATATTACGGCCCGCATACAAAGAATGCAATCGTTGTCGGTGAGGTGCCGCGCAGCCGGCCGAAATCCCGGGCTTGGCCGGCATCAGAGCCTGTGATGATTCCACTAATGCGACAGTTCGGCTACAATCTTGCTGTTTGGTCCGCACGACGAAAGAGCATTCAGACGAGGGACAACAATGAAACCACTGCTCGCAATCGCGATCATTCTCTCGGCTGCGCCCGTCCACGCCGATTTCCTGTACAAACTAGTCGGCTACGAGTGCGACACGAAGGCGAACGCAGTTATTCTTCACTATGTGGCCGGCTTCAACGAGGCCGGTAAGAGCCTGAAGGAAACCAAGGGCCCGCAGGAATGGGACCCGTGGTCGCTCATCAAGACAAAGAACGACTGGATCCAGTCGACGAAAACGGTGGGCGGAAGATGTGAATTGACGGACGGCGCATACGATATAACGATCGGCCCGCTGCCGGGCAATGCCAACCTCCAGGGCGCCTGTGGCGGCGCCATGTCGGCCTGGGCCGAAGTGAAACGGGGCACTGAGACAGTGCTCAAACGCCATATGTTCGAGAGCCCTGATTGCCACTTCTCCGTTGATCCCGTGACGGTCAGGATTGTCATAGAGCCGGGTAAGGAGCCGGCGATCACGCAGATCTCCAGGGACGAGTTCTACCAAAGGGCGCAGAACCCGCCAGCGAGGCCGACGCCTAAGAAGTAGCAGGGTTTCCTTCCATGAAGGCGACGCTCATAGGTGCGCTACGGGCCTGAACAGAGCGGTTGGCGAGAAGATTGGTTGTTCGACCTCGGCTGGAAGGGCAGAGAATTTCAGGCAGACTTCTGTTCGCTCCGCCCTTGACACCCAGCTTGTCGCGGCCTGCCGCCAGACGGAGGAAGGTCAGTTCGTATCGCCGCGGTACACGAGCGTGATCCCGCTGTCTGGGTTTTCGTTCACCCGCCAGATGTTTACAGACCCTCCTGGGCGAACACCGAGAACGTAAACTTCTTCGTTCTGCTCGAACGTGATGATGTTCAAGTATTCTCCCATCGGAATGCTCTTCGCCGTGGCTCGTCGAAGTGAAGGGGACCCGGGCGGTCCCATGATCTCCCAGATCGCGGCGGCGGCGTCCACGGACTCGAACCTCGTGTCGGGGATCGGCATGTTCACGGTGAGGAGATAGGGGCGGTCATTGACGCGAAATGATCGAACGTAGTCGTAAGGGTGAAATCGCTTTCCCTTCATGACGAGGTCGATCCCGTCAAAGGGATCTTCCTTAACGCGCCAGATGTTTGCTTCGGCTTCGTGCTTAAAGGACGGCGTTTGGTGTAACCCAAACAGGTAGGGGTGACCGTCCATGTAGAACACCTCGAGTTGACTGTAGTAGCGCGACATCCGGTTCCTTTTCGGCGCCAGTTCCATAGTCACGCTCCGGCCGCTCTCCTTCAGCCGCCAGATGTTCGCGCCCACGTCCTCGTGCAGCCCGAGGACATACGGCTTCCTGTTGGCCTGGAATGTCACGACCTGGCGATAGTTTCGCGACATCTTCCCGCCCTTGAGCGAGAGTTGGAAACCTTTCGCCGGATCATCCGCAAGGAGCCACACGTTCGCTCCGACGCTGCCGCTCGGCATAAACCCCGAATCCTGAGCCGCTTGCAGGGTCACGCCCGTGTGGAGGCCGAAGATACCGGCGCGATCGTTCATCGTGAAGGTTCTTAGGGCGAGGTAATTCGCGGACCACAGCGGGTCCTGGCGGGCGGGTGCAATGCCCTTCGCGGGGTCGTCGTTAACTACCCACCACCGGCCCAATTCGAACAGGTACGTCTTTCCATTGATGTAGACGGGCACGAGGTGAGTGGCATTTGTGATCCGTGCCTGAGCCAGACTCGACCCTACTGCGGCTGATCCCCGCGCCGCCGTGATTGGAGGGGTTCCTTGCATGAGCGCGAGAGCGAGCAGAATCGCCGGTCCGCACACGCTGATCCACTTGACGTTCAGAGTCATCTTGCTGCTCCTTCCGATAGTTGGAATAAAAGCATTTTTGCAGAGACAAGATTTCTTCCACGGGTGTTCCGCTGCGTCTGATTAGTGCTTTGTGCCGACATGATGCGACCCGCCGCTGAAGCGGGTAGGTGAAACGAAGCGGCCTGGATCCAACCTTGATCGTCTGCGGAAAGGCAACACCGCAGGAAGCGGTCAAGGCTTTGGCGGGAACCAGGGTCTCGCATAGGATCTGTTTCTGCCTCCGTAGTGCTGAAGGCCGCCGAAGGTGGAACCGCCGACAGATAAGGTATACCAGAGTTCAGAGGAGTTGAAGCCTTTTTTCTACGCTTTGGCGCAGAAATCGAGGAGTGACCGATATGGCGCGTCTGACGGACGTGCCCGGTCCTTCGAGACTGCGGCGAAGAGGCCCCGCCGCGAACCATGGCGGCGCCCGCAGAGGATATCGGACGAATACTCTTCTTCCTACTCGGGCAGGCCGTCCTCCGCCCTGAACTCGATAGGAATCTTAATTGGAGCGCCGATAGTGCCCTCCGCCTCGGCATTGGGACAGCTCGAATAGGTCTGCTTCCCGGGTGTGGAGTGAATAATTCTGCCGTCCGAAAAGACAACAGTCATCGCGATGTTGCGGATTTTGAAGAAGTCCTCGGGTCCATCGGGTTCAATCACAAACTCATTCTTCTGACGGAGGATATCGGTCACATCGACCGTCACTCCGTTGAGGGTCCCCACGAACACATGCGAATGCCAGTGCCGGGAATTGACCGACTGCAGTTCACCGATTACTCTCCCGTTGAGGTACGTCCGGCGGCGGGGCACGCGCGGCAGAGGCGCCGATGTTACGAGACCATTTCTGATGCTGTCGAGATTTCCGGCACGTACTACGCCTTGCGCCCGGATGCTGGCGTGGACCACCTTGATCCTTGTCTCGTCGTTCTGCGACGGTTTACCGGCCGGTTCCGGCATTTCCGCCCGGTCCGGCGTGCCGGAGTATGCAAGTTGGAGCAGGGAAGCGGATCCCAGCCACGGAATTTCTACTTGCAGGCTGCCGCCATCCCGACGAAAAGGAATGCGAAACGCTCGCCCCGGAAGATCAACCGTCCGCAGGCTGACGCTACGAATCCGGTCCGCATCCGGGACCCGGACCGTGACGCTCGCATGTCTCACCTTCGGGGCATCAGCAATGTTCTGTCCTGGAACCACTAACGACACGAGGTACCCACCCCGAGGGTTCTCGAAGATGTTCCCCTGTGTGCCTGGAGGAACATCCAGAGGGTTAGGTCCGAGAAACCACGTCTTCCCCGGGTAGAGTTCGTACAGGTACATGTAACTACGATGCAGACGAGCCAGTTCCTCGGGAATGGGCTTGCAATGGGCGGGATTGTCACTCACGCGAAATGAGCGAGAGTGGATCTGGCTCGGAGCTGGGGGCCAGAGCCCATTCAAGAGATTGCGCTGATACTGGGCCTCGGAATGTCCGAGCCCACAGCAGACTCTGTTGCCGATCGTCAGCCACTTAATCTGCTCTCCCCCGACCGGTCCAAGTTCCCCCAACAGTCCGACTGCATGTTCCATGAGATCGACCATGTAGGGGCCGTTCCAGTAGCAATCTTTTCCCTTTTCCCGGGCCAGTCCGGCGACGGCTGTGGTGAGTCGCGTGATGCTGTTGCCGGCCGAATCTGACGCAGACTGATCTACGAAAATTCCGTCTGCCTCGGGATATAGGTCCAGTAGGCGCCGCACCTCCTCCAACATGTACTGGCCCCAGCGGGCCTCCGGCCGGCAATCCATCTGCACATGATCGAACCACGTCATACGCGGCGAGCCGTCCGCGTTCTTGAGGACGCACTCGGGAAACTCCTGAAGCGCGAAAAACTCCCACGACTCAGTGGGATTCAGGTACATGTACGATCGTATGCTTCGGGCTCTCAGATTGCGGAGGAACTTGCGTACGTCAGCGCGAGTGCCGGATGGTTTCGTCACCCGCGATACGT
Source organism: Bryobacteraceae bacterium (assembly GCA_039680545.1). Lineage (GTDB taxonomy): Bacteria > Acidobacteriota > Terriglobia > Bryobacterales > Bryobacteraceae > JAEHDI01. The sequence continues at coordinate 5,436 of JBDKSR010000673.1, forward strand.
AGCTGCCGATCTCTTTATATGGCGCATCTTCGCGAGGGGCCGCCGGATCGGTAGTCAGCTTGATGGTATTCCACTTGTCGTCGAGCATCTTTACCCATGGCTCCTCCTCCGGAACGGACTTGCCGAAAAATGGGACAGTATAGTGGACCTCGACGTTCTTCACGCCCGCAGCCGCAAATTCGTCGCATAGGGCTTCGTCAGCGGTATTGGTGTAAATGAAACAACCGTGCGTCGCTTTGACCTTGTCTTCCGGAAGCATGAAGTACTCAGGGAAGGTTTCCCTGACCCATCGGAGGCCGGGCCGCCAGCATCCCTCGTGACGCACAATATGCTGCCGGATGGTGGTCGATTCGTTTGGGCCTAAGCGAATTCGCCGCCGGGCGACGACATGATCGGCCGCCGGCTTTTCCTCGCAAAAAAATGGTGGAGTCGGCGAACTGATGTGCGCCGCCAGGGTGAAGCCAAGATCCCGTCGTTCATCATAGAAACAGACCATCGGGATGCAGACCGCACCGCCGCTGTCGCCTTCTTTCAGATCCGGCGCTCCACGGTAGGCAAAGGCCAAGCGGGACTTCTTCGGGTCGTAGCTCGACTTAAGTGAAGGGGCAAAACACGCTCCATCGAGTGGAAACCCGTAGATGCGCTGCACCAGGCACAAGGTCTGAGGAGTGTCCCCCTGGTTGCTCACGCGAATTGAACACTCCAGTTGCGATCCGGACCACCACGAATACTCGATGACCAGAGGCGGGGTTACGGCTGTCTCTTTCCACGCCAGCCCGGTGCAGGGGATCGACTTGTCGTGTGGAGAACCGGCACGGTTCACCGGTACAGGTCGACTCTGGCCATCGGATTCGACCGTCCACTCGCTGTGTACCCGTACCTGCAGAGCGTCGGGATAGATAGCCAGAAACTCTCCGCTATCCGGCGCCAGCCGCAAGGAATCGGCGGTGAAACTTTTGTTGAGTTGGGTGGCGCGGGGTGCAGCAGACGCTACCGATTCGGTTCGCTGCGATGAGGGGATACCGTTGCTTGTACCTTTGCTGCCTTGTGACCGCTGCTCTGCAAAAGCGGCGGTTCCCAGGGCGAAACCCGCGCCGGAAGTTTTGAGGAATGCACGGCGGGATCTGCGCTCCCGCTGAGTTGCCGGCTTCTCGTTCATGGTCTGACTCCTGTCACTCACCCTGCTCTGGTTCAGGCAGGCGGCTCAGCAACGGATTGAATACGAAAGCTCGACAGGCTCCGAGGAGCGCGCGGGCGGAACACTGGAGATTCCGTCCGCCCGCGTACCCGAAGGCATTTAACAAGCCATCACTTACTGTCGACGATTACATCCACGTCACGAGGACCTAGCGTCCGTTCCTTCCCATGACATTGGAATCTCACGGTCCGGTACGACGCGTTGAAGAGCGTATAGACCGTCTCCTCGCCGCCACGGAAGCGATTGATGAACACTGCGGGGTGGGGCGATTCGACGAGCGGTTCGGCCTGACCCGAAAAGGCGGCTGCGTGCTTCCTCAGCAGGCCATGGGAACGCCGGACAAAAGCCAGCAGATCCTCGCCGTACCACGTGTCGGAGTGGCCCTTCAGCCACAGGCCGTTGCCGTGCCACAGGGACAAGCGGAAATCTTCCGCGTTGAGTTCCCGCGGGTCGATGCCGATTGACACCATGTCCCAGAGCCGGACATCGGAGAACACAAACCGCCAAATGTTGAGTTTCAGGGGCGAGTTCTTCCGGTTGGCGTTGGGGAAGTTGTAACAGAACGCCGCGTCATAGTAAGGCGCGGCGGCGTCGGGCGGAGTCTCCTCCAGGTAGAGGATAGTATCCCGCATTCCGGCTGCGTCGAGCGCCGCTCGGACCTTCTTGACCAACGCGATCTCGCCCGCGAACGTCTCAACGCCCGGTGGATGCCCATGCGTTGTCGAGTAACAACGGCGGCGTCCAAATCCATACTCGTCCAGGTAGACTCCCGCCGCGCCCACTTCGCGGGCCACGGCTGAGGTCCTGCCCGAGAGATAATTCTGCCAGTCCACCGGATACGGGCAGACAAACAGTTCGGTTGGGTCGCCTCCGGCCCACCATTGTCCCTTACCGTCCTTGCCGATGATCTGCCATTTCGGGCCGAACTCCTTGCCGACTTCCGAGTTCTTGTCGATGAGGTAGCCTTCAAAATACAAGCCAGTCGGTATGCGTTGCTGGTTGCCAAAGGTGATGTTGCGGCGCAGGTCCTCGGGACCTCCTAAGTCGATTGGATAGTCGCCGACTCGCCCCACCTTTTCTGACATCGCCCAGCCGGAAATATCGATGAAGTCGATGCCGCCGAAGTTTTCTCCGTCCCGAATGAACTTGTCAAACGTGTAACGGTTGTGGCGCACGTCGAAGAGTTGGCCGGTTCCGCCGACGGGGTAATCGCGGCGCGCCCAGAAAGCCGATTGCACCCAGGCAGGTCGCGGTCCCGCCGGTTTGTACCACGTCTTGATCCACGCGCGATAGGCCGCCAAACCCTCGTGCCAATCGCCGCCGTGCGGAACTACCTCCGCCACAGGTGCGCGGTATGTCTCTCCGGACGCCAGTTGAACCGTGTACTCCACCTCGATCTCGACAGATGCGCCGGTCTTCTTAAGCCTGAACTGCTTCCCTTGGCCGCTCGTGTCCTGCACGACTACCACAGCACCGCGATTGGCGGCCGGCGCGAAGATGTCAATGAACTGGAGCGGGAACTGACCGCTGTACGCGGCGTCAAGCGTCTGGTCGGTGTTGCTAATGATGGACCCTTGTCTCGGAAAGACATAGTAGACGTCACTCGGAACCTCAGATGCCCGCACGACGACTGACGGGAAGAATACCTTGAAACTTTGGGGCTCTTTGCTCACATTCGTGAGCGAGAGAGTCAAGGAACGTTTCCCGGGACCGGGCGTGACTTTGAGATCTGCTTTCACCGCCGCTTCGGGTGCCGTGGTTCGATACCACTTCGAACCTTTCAAGCTAGGCTCTTGGGCCGGTCGCTTACGCGCGGCGGCCGCAGGCAGACGCAGTTCATCGATTGCCTTCGGCGCGGCGTCCGACGATATCCCGGATGCAAACAATGCCAGTTGCGAATGCATACTGCGGTCCATCAACTCAACCGACTGGACCTTGCGCGAGCCGTCGAGCGCGAGCGCGTAGAGAGCCGCCTTCCGGTCGAGCACGGCGTGACGCCCTTCCTGCACCAGGAGCGGGAACTGTTCCTCTACCGAGCCATCGGCATACTTTATACGCGCGAGAACTTTGGCAATCTCACTGGTCTCTCTCGGGCGTCCGCGGTCCGGCAAGTTGTCTGCTCCCCAACCGACCGCGCCTGCGAGATGCGCCACCAGACTCAGGTAGAGCGTGCCGCCTTTCTGGCCGCCGCCATCAATCTGAATGCTCTCCCGGCCGCGCAGTGAAGTGGCGGGCGAGCCCGAGCATGTGTACGGACCACGCGTCGTCAGCTTCGCTGCATTAGCAGGCAACGCGGGTCCGCCTGCACTGCACGGGAAGATGTCAGCTTCTCCAGCGAACTGAAGATCCATGATTGATAGACGGGCGCCCTGAGGCAACGAAAACTGCAGTTGGTCGATCCGCGAGGTGCGCATCTTGCCGCGCAGTTCAATCTCCAATGTGTGCGGAGCATCATCCGCAACCAGATCCTTGGCCGTGACCACCACAACGGGCATCCCGGCTACGAACGGGTTCTCGGGATTGGTTGCACCCGGCGTTACGGGCCCGACGCTGCCCGGACGCAGAGTGAGGATCGGAGCGTCGGTGTTGGGCAGCCCCGAGGCTCGATACTGCAACCGAAGCGTGTGGTAATCCCGGACCCAGATCGGTTCGGCTGACTGCTGCCATTCACCCGGCCCCTGGTAGTTTAATCCCTGTAGTCTGTAGCCGATGAGAAGGTCATTACCCAAGGCCGCGGACGCAAGGATGAGTAGTGAAAGAATGGTTCGCATATTTGTCCTCTCAGAAATGCCCCGCGACGGACCGCAGCCACCGCGAGGCAGTGAGTTAACTGATGGTTGCCATTGATGGCATCTGCCTGTCTCCCCGAAGGGAAGCGGGTATATCCTTCAATTCCGCAAATGCGCTGATATCGAACTTGTCTGGTTGAGACCACGATCGCTCCTGATGAATCAAAACAAGGTTCTCACCTCGTGCCGGCGATTACGTCCACATCACGCGGACCAAGTGTCCGTTCTTTTCCCAAGAATTGGAAGCGCGCTGTTCGATATGACGCGTTGAAAAGCGTGTAGACGGTCTCCTGGCCGCCACGGAAACGATTCATGAATACGGCGGGGTGGGGCGATTCTACGAGAGGGTCGGCCGCCCCGGCGAAGGCCGCTGCGTGCTGCTTCAGCAAGCCGTGGGAACGCCGCATGAAGGCCAGCAGATCCGCTCCGTACCATGTGTCGGAGTGGCCTTTGATCCAAAGCCCGTTGCCGTGCCACAGCGAGAGCCGGAAGTCTTCCGCTGTCAGTGCTCTCGGGTCGATTCCGCTTGAGAGGATGTCCCACAACCGGACATCGGGAAACGCAAACCTCCACAGGTTCAGTTTCAAAGGTGAGAGTTTGGGGTCCGCGAAGAGCAGGTTATAGCACAGGGCGGCGTCAAAATACGGCGCGAGCACATCCGGCGGAGTCTCCTCCAGATAGAGTATGGTCTTCCTCATTCCAGACTCGTCGAGAGCCCGGCGCACGTGCTGAGTCATTGTGATCTCGCCGGCCAGAGTTTCGACGCCGGGTACATGCCCGTGCGAGGTCGCAAAACAGCGAGATTGTCCGAAGCCGTATTCGTCCAGGTAGACTGCTGCTGCCCCTACATCGCGAGCCACTGTCGCCATTCTGTTTGACAGGAATTGTTGCCACTCCGGTACGTACGGGCATGCGAACAGTTCCGGACTTCCACCGCTCCACCAACGTCCTTGCCCTTTCGCGTCGATGATCTGCCACTTTTCGCCGAACTGGCGTCCCACTTTCGAGTTCTTGTCAATGAGATAGCCCTCGAAATAGAGGCCGGTTGGGACACCCGCTTTGTCCCCAATCGCGATATTGCGGCGCAAATCCTCCGTGCCCCCGAGTTCGATGGGATAGTCCCCGACGCGACCCGCCGTGTTCGACATCGCCCAGCCCGATATGTCGATGAAGTCGATGCCGCCGAACGCTTCGCCGTCCCGTATGAGTTCCTCGTATGTGTAGCGGTTCTTCTCTACATCGAACAGCCGGCCGCTGCCACCAACCGGGTAGTCGCGGCGCGCCCAGAAGGCTGTTTTCGCCCACTCAGGACGAGGCCCCGCGGGTTTGTACCAGGTCTTTACCCAGCCCCGATACGCATCGAACCCCTCGCGCCAATCGCCGCCGTGTAAGACAATCTGGGCATCCGGTGGGCGGAACGTCTCACCCGGCGCGAGACGCACCGTGTACTCGACCTCCACTTGGACACTCGCACCAGTCTTCTTGAGAGTGAATCGCTTTACTCGTCCGCTAGTGTCCTGCACAATTACACAAGCGCCACGCATGGCCTTCGGCGCGAACACATCCACGAACTGGACCGGGAACCGGCCGCTGTAAAGCATATCCAGAGTCTGCTCGGCGTTGCCGATGACCGCGCCTTGCCGCGGAAATACGTAGTAGGTGTCGTTCGGATCCTCAGCGGGGCGAACCGCGACAGAGGGAAAGACCAGTTTGAATTCCTGGGGCTCACGGCTCACATTTGTGACGGAGAGTGAAAGGTTGCGGCCGCCTTTGAAAGGAGCCGCATTGAGTTTTGCCGTCACAGCCTCTTCCGAAGCCGTCATGCGGTACCACTTCGAGCCCTTCAAGTCGGCGTCTCCCGCTTTGCGGCCGCGAGGTTGCGGCGCGGGCAGGTTCAGGTCATCGGCGGTCCGCGACGCAGCTTCTGGAGAAAGGCCGGCGCCGAACAGCGCCAACTGCACATGCGGGCTGCGGTCCAACAACTCCACAGACGAGACGCCACGCGACGAATCGAGCGCGAGAGCGTACAAAGCGGCCTTACGATTGAGCAGGGCGTGACGCCTTTCCGTTACGAGGGCAGGGAATTGGTCTTCCTCCCTTCCGTCCGCGTACTTGATTCGCGCTACTACGTCCGCTGTCTCGCTACTCTCCTTGATTCGCCATCGATCCCAGGGTTGATTCACGTTGAAGAAACTCAGCCCCGCTGCAGACGATACGCTGGCGAAGTTCGTCACGAGGCTGAGATAAAGAGTGCCCCCCTTGCGGCCGCCTCCGTCGATATGGAGGCTTTCTCGCCCGCGCAAGGAAGTGGCGGGCGATCCTGCACACGTGGATGGTCCACGGGTTGCGAGTTTCGTTGCGTTCTCGGGTAACTGGGGTCCGCCCGTAGCACATGGGAAAACGTCTGCGGGACCTAGAAACTGAATGTCCTCGATCAAGAGCTGTGCGCCGGCCGGTACCGAGAAGATCAACTGGTCGATCTGGGCGGTCTTCATCTTGCCGCGAAGCTGAATATCCAAAGTATGCGTGGCGTCGTCCGGCACGAGATCCTGGGCCGTGACGGCCACCACCGGCATGCCGGCAACAAAGGGATTCTCAATGTTGGTCGCACCCGGCGTGACTGGTCCGACTGTTCCCGGACGAAGCGTGAGGACGGGCACGCCGGTTTTGGGCAGGACGGAAGCCCGGTACTGCAAGCGAAGGGTGGGATAGTCCCAAACCCAGATGGGTTCAACAGATTGCCGCCATTCGCCGGGCCCCTGATACTTTAGACCTTGTTGCCGGTAACCCACAAGAAGGTCATCGCCGAAGGCCGTAAACGCGAGGCTAAGTAGCAAAAGAATAATCCGCATAACGCTCCTATCTATATGACTGCCCGGTGACCGCTTTCCAACTCGGTCAGCTGTGTTGTGTACCGGCCGTCTGTCACGCATAGCGCCCGATCTTCTCCGCAAGCGGAGTTAGTAATTCGAGTTTCCATGACTCGACTCGCGGCGCCACCGAACATGCCGTCGAGAGGATGTATCCACCGCCGGGCTTACCGATTTCCAGGGGACGGCGCGCCTCCGCGAGCACATCCGCCTCCGTCTTGTATTGCAGCAACGCCACGGAGTTCATGTTGCCTTTGAGGAAGAGACGGTTGCCGTAGTCCCGCTTCGCCACGGCGATATCACAGTCGCCAAGCGGCGGCGGGTCAAGTGTGTCGATGCCGAGTGTTCCGGTAGCTTCGAGCAAATCAAGACGGTCACCGATGCGGCCGCAACTGTGTGTGTAAACGATCCCTCCAGCGGCCTTGATCGCCTCGTTTACACGCCGCTCGCATGGCACGACGAACTCCGCATAGATCTTGCGTGAGAGAAACGGCGCTGCCACAAACGCAGAAGAAAGGTCTATCGCATCCGCGCCCCGTTCAATGAGTACCGTCGCCCATGCGATGGATCCGTCCGCCAGGCGATCAAGGATGGCATGGACTTTACCCGGGTCGTCAAGAAACGCAGTCAGGGCTACTTCGTATCCGAACAACTCAAAGAATTGCGTGACAGGCGAGTAAGCCGATCCATGTATGGAAAGGTCAGCCCCTGCACGCGCTTTCACCATGTCGAAGGCACGAAACAGATAGTCCGGGATGGCGCCCGCCCGCAGCACGCCTGCATCGGATTTGTCTGGTAGTTCCTGCATGTGAAACAACATGTTCCAGACGTACCCGACGTAGTTATCCACGAATGCCATGTCGCGGTCGGGATCGAAAGACGCGAAATCCGCACGCGCGGGTTTGGCCGTATCCGCCGGATAGTGATGGGGCATGTCGTCCCACGGCAGAAACGTGCGGTCGCCGTTACGCCAGACCAGCCACTCGCCGTCAGCATCCTCCGTGCGCGATGCGACGTTATCGAGGTAGTTCGGCGGACGCCCGGGCAGCACCACGAGGATCCCATCGAAGGCATACCGTCGTGCCAGCCGGATACTCGCGTCGACAAGAGCTTCCGTCTCGTACCAAATCTCGTGTGGCTTGTATCCCCCGTTCAGGTTGTAATGCCCGATCGAGAGTTGACACATAACAGGTACCCGGTCAGGCTCACGGTGCTGCATTGTGACGGCGATGCGTTCGCGTCCGGTCATGGGAGTCGATCTGGACAGAAGTCCGGTGCTGTCACTTGTTGCCCGCGACGACATCCACGTCACGCGGACCGAGTGTCCGTTCCTTTCCGAGAAAATGGAATCGCGCTGTCCGGTACGACGCGTTGAAGAGCGTGTGGATGGTCTCCTCGCCACCGCGGAAACGATTGATGAACACTGACGGGTGGGGCGATTTCACGAGAGGATCGGCCACCCCGGCGAAGGCGGTTGCGTGCTGCTTAAGCAGACTGTGGGAGCGCCGGATGAACGCCAGCAGGTCCTCTCCGTACCAGGTGTCGGAGTTCCCTTTCAGCCACAGGCCATTGCCGTGCCATAGCGAAAGGCGGAAATCTTCCGCAGAGAGTACTCGCGGGTTGATTCCGATGGACAACATGTCCCACAGCCGGACATCGGGAAACGTGAACCGCCACAGGTTGAGCTTCAGCGGTGAAAGCGTGCGGTCCGCAAATGTCAGATCGTAGCAGAAGGCCCCATCGTAATAAGGAGCTGCGGCATCGGGCGGGTTGTATTCAAGATAGATGATCGTGTCGCGCAGTCCGTTGGCATCCAGGTTCCTGCGTACCTCTTTGGCCATGGCGATCTCGCCCGGCAAGGGGTCTGCGCCCGGAACGTGGCCGTGCTGAGTCGAAAAACATCTCTCCCCGTCGGTCGCCGTGCCGAAGACGTCAAGGTACACAGCCTGTGCCCCAACCTCTTTAGCGACTTCAGCCATGCGGCCTCCGAGGAACTGTCGCCACTCTGGGATATAGGGACAAACCCAAAGTTCGACTTCGCCCGACCACCAGAATCCTTGACCGTTCTTGTTGATGATCTGCCAGTTCTTACCCCGCTCGCGGTACACATTGGAGTTCTTGTCGATGTGGTAACCCGCGAAGTACAGCCCCGTTGGAATGTTCGCCTTCATCCCGATTGCAATATTCCGCCGCAGGTCTTCGGGCCCCCCAAGTTCGATCACGTAGTCGCCCACGCGACCAACAGCTTTCGACAGTGAAAAACCGGAAATATCGACGAAATCGATGCCGCCGAACGCCTCGCCATCCTTGATGAATTTATCGTACGTGTACCGATTGTGGTGCTCGTCGAACAGAAGCCCGGTCCCGCCGATGGGGTAATCCCGTCGAGCCCAAAATGCGGTGTGCAACCAGGCAGGACGCGGCCCCGCTGGCTTGTACCAGGTCTTAACCCAGTCTCGATAGGCATCGAATCCTTCGCGCCAGTTCCCTCCGTGCGGCACGAGGTGTGCCTCCGGGAGCCGGAAAGTTTCACCGGGAGCCAGTCGCACTTTATATTCCACTTCGGCTTCGACAGTCGCCCCGTTCTTCTTCAAGCGGAACTTCTTTGCCCGGCCTTCGGTGTCGTGCACGATTACGGAGACACCACAGTTCTCGCGCGGCGCAAAGACTTCCATGAACTGAAGGGGAAACGCGTTGCTATATGCGCCTTCGAGTTTCCTATCTGCGTTGCTGATTACAGCACCCGGACGGGGAAACACATAATACACGTCAGCCGGGTCGCTCGTGGGCCGCACTGTCAGGGACGGGAAGACGACTGTGAATTCCTGAACCGCCTTGCTGACGTTCGTCAGCGTCAGAGAAAGGTCGCGGCGGCCCGGTCCCGGAGTGCTGTGATACTCAGGTTGTACGACGTCCTTGGACGCAGTGACTGTGAACCACTGCGAGCCATCGAGATTGGGTTCTTTCGCCGGACGGTTGGCGGCTGGGCCAGGTGGAACATCCGCTTGGTCGAGCGCCTCAGGCTGGGCTGCCTTCGATAGACCGGCCCCGTAGAGAACCACTTGGGCATGCGGGCTACGGTCCAGTAACGCAACCGACCGGACTCCACGCGAGGGGTCCAGTGAGAGCGCGTAGAGCGAGGGCTTCCGGTTGAGAAGCGTGTGGCGCCTCTCCGCGGTCAACAACGGGAACTGATCTTCCACCGATCCATCGGTGTACTCCACGCGAGCCAGGAAGTCCGCCGTCTCGGTGCTCTCTTTGACTCGCCAGCGTTCGGCATCCTTATCTGAGGTGTAGTGTGCCACTCCCGCAAAGGCGGACGCGTTGGCGAAATGCGCCATCAGACTCAGGTAGAGCGTGCCGCCTTTGTGCCCTCCCGTTTCGATTTGGATTTCTTCCCTACCACGAAGAGAGGTGGAAGGTGATCCGGCGCACGTCGACGGGCCGTGTGCCGCCAGTTTCTTTACGCCTTCCGGTAACCCGGGGCCGCCGGCGCGACATGGGAAGACATCGGGATCGCCTACGAACTGGAGATCCTCAATGTGTAACCGCGCACCGGCCGGCAACGCAAAAATCAACTGGTCCACCTGCGCTGTGCGCATTTTCCCACGCAGTTCGAGTTCCAGCGAGTGGGGCGCGTTGTCTGCCACGAGATCCCTGGCCATGACTACAACCACGGGAGCACCGGCTACAAATGGATTCTCGGGATTAGTTGCTCCTGGTGTGACGGGGCCGACGCTACCTGGGCGCAGTGTCAGGACCGGCCCGTCGGACTTGGGGAAGCCCGATGCCCGATATTGCAAGCGAAGCGTGTGATAGTCCCAGACCCAGATCGGTTCAGCGGATTGGCGCCACTCACCCGGGCCCTGGTAACTCAATCCCTGCTGTCTGTAGCCGATGAGAAGATCTTCGCCGAAGGCCGCACCCGCAAGGAAAAGTAGTGACAGAATTATTCGCATCTCTCTCCTCCCAGAGAAGCGTTACGGTAAGCTGGATCGACTACGAGAAACTGAGTTATGAGTCGCTCGCTTACCGCCTAATGGGTTCGGCGGATAGCCACCATTTACCCAGGCTCTTGATATGGAAACCCTGCCGCCGGTGACCGGCGGCAGGGTCCTCTGTCTAAGCTACGCACGCCAACGCGAGCAGTGTCAGGAACCACCGCATGGCGTTACCAGAGTAGCTTCAGGCTGAACTGCAGTTGTCGCGAGAAGTTCACTTGCGTAGTGATCTTCCCGAAGCTGGTGCTACCAACCGTGGCATTGGGCGTACCAAATGCCACGCGGTTGGCAAGGTTGAACGCCTCGGCACGGAACTGAAGCTTAAGCCGCTCATAGATGGCCGTGTCCTTGAAGAAGGACAGGTCGATGTTGTTGAACCCGTGCGTTCGGACATCGGGCAAGACGCTTGTGCCAACGAACTCCAACGTCTCGCGAAGCCGGAATGGGGTAGTGTTAAACCAGCGATCGAGTGTTCTCTCGCCATTGGGCAGGTAGGCGCTCTGCCCCGTGCTCTCGCCGGAAGCGAGGGTGATGGGGACACCACTTTGTGCCGTATAGATCATGTTTGCCTGCCAGCCTTCCACGAACTTCTGAACAAAGGCGTTCGAACCCGAAAGGTACCTTCGGCCCTTTCCGAACGGCATCTGGTAGCTACCGGTCAGCACCAGGCGCTGGGGCGAATCATAGGATGTAAGCGAACGAGTGGGCTCGGGGTCACTCGAATTCAGACGCCCGGTAGCCCCAATCATCTTGCTCAGCGTATACGCGGCCAGGAATGTGAGCCCGCCTCCGAAGCGCTTGTTGACCTTCAGTTGCAGGGAATCGTAGCTCATCGATCCATCGTTCAATCCCAGCTCACTGAGTCCCGTGAAGTGAGGATACTGCAGAACCAGTTGGCCTCGCGTGGTGTTTGCAAGGCTCAGGCTTCCTGTTGAGATCAGGCCATAGAAGGGGTTCTTGACCGTGTCACTCAGGATGTTTCGCTTTGTGCTGATGTAGGTCTGGCGAGCTGCTAACTGAATATCCCGCGGCGTGAAATTCAGCGCCGTCGTGATCGGGTAGTCCTTGGTGCGCGTCCCGGCGTAAGCGGCTTCGATAACCAATTCTCCCGGAAGCTGTTGCTGAATCCCAAAGCTGAACTGTTGGGTCCACGGCTGCTGTTGCTTGAGGTTGACAAATCCGATACTTGTGCCAAGCCCGGTGCTTAGGCCACCCGTTGATCCCGCGGGGAGGGTGATGCCGTTCGGGAACGGGTTGCTCAACGTATTTACCGGCGTCAGACCGATGGCCGTCACCCAGGGCGTCGTCTGAGAGAAGCCGTAGTTGGGTGTCGTGTCGCATGACGCACACGCTTGACCGGTATAGTATTGGGGCGTGCTTCCACCGAAGAAGTGCCCATAGCCGCCTCGCAGCACGGTTTTGGGAGTGAGCGTATAGACGACTCCGATTCGAGGTGATACGTTGTTGCGGTCAATATCCTGCAGGCCGCGGGGTGCTCCTCCCACTCCGGTGAACAGAAGGCCACCCTTCACCTTGAAGTTTGCGGCAGAAACCTGGTCGATGGGGTTCAGAGCGTAGGCTGCCACTGCGGCGCTCTCAATGGGGCTCGCCGCGCTGAAATCGTATCCCCGGTTGAGCCGGTTGTAGCGCTCCGTAAATGCCCCTTCCCATTCATAGCGGATGCCCACATTTACGCTCAGCTTCGACGTCAGGCGGATGTCGTCCTGCAGGTACATTTCGTAGTACGGCATCTGGCGAGCGAGCGAGGAGAAGTACGTCACCGACCCACTGCCTCCGAGGCCCAGCAGCATGGAAGCAATCGCGTTGCCGGTAGTTGTACTGGCCACCTGAGGATTGGGGCCGAGTGTCCATCCATTGGTAAATGCGTAGCTTCCCGTGCTGGCTCCACCCGGCCCACTATTGTGCCGGTAGACGCGTGCGTTGAAGCCGAAACGAACAGAGTGAATGTCCTTCTGTTTGGCCACGCCCACATGGAAGAAATGTGTGTCGCCGACCGACTTGGCTAAGGTATAGCTTCCGTAACCGGTGTAGTTGGTTGCCGTCACATTAGGAATCACGGGTACGTCGATCGACTTGGTAAAGGACTCGGGAAAGCCAAGACCGGTAAGGTCGATGCCATAGCTGTCCGAGATAATTACAGCTCTGTACCGTGAGTACCCATAGCGGAAGTCGAGGACGGTCGTCGGGTTCAGAGTGTACGTGTCACCGATTGCTGCGCCAGGGGTGTAACGATTCACATGGCCGGTGGTGGAGGCCCTGTTCGGGTCTGTGCTCATGAAATTGCCTCCACCTCGCACCGCGAAGTGCCGCCAGAAATACCGTACAAACATCTGGTGACGATCGCTAAACTGGTGGTCTACCTTGAAAACAACGCCGTTGTCGAGTACCGGATCTGTGTACGAAAACGGGTAGTTGCTGTTGTGGGTGATGGAGTCACCTGTTGCAGAGGGTAGCGGAAAGAAATTCAGAAGGTTCTTGGCCACCGTGTTCAGTCGCGCCGCCGGAATCTTGTTCTCCGCAAACGGTGTGCGCACATACGCGCCGCCTACCAGTTGGGTCGTGTCCGGATCGTATATCGTTGCCAGTTGTGCTTGGCCGCTTACCTTAACAAAGGTTTGCGAGTAATCGCCGGCGCGCTCAAGTGCAGTGGGCACCGAGCTGACAAAGGACCTGGCCACGCCTTCCCGGGAGCCGTCGTACATCACGAAGAAGAACGTCCGGTTCTTGCCGTTGTATACCCCAGGGATGTAAGCAGGTGCGCCCAGGGCGCCTCCGAACTGGTTGTAAGAGAACTTCGGTTTGCGGGTCGCAAAGAAGTCTTTCGAATTCCAGTACGAGTTTCGTATGAAATCGAAAGCCGTACCGTGTACTTCGTTCGTGCCGGACCGTAGAGACGTGTTGACGACTCCACCAAGGAACCGGCCAAATTCGGCGTCGAAGGAATTCGTCTGTAACTTGAATTCCTGCGTTGCTTCAACGGAAGGTACCCAATCGACAGCATTGTTGTCGCTGGTGATTGGAACACCGTCGACGAGGTACTCGTTGTACGCACTGGGCGCACCCGAGATGCTCATCAACGCGATGCCTCCCGTCTCGCCGGCTGCGCTGTAGCGCATGAAGGAAACCGTGTTGTCCTTCGTCGTAATCGTGACGCCGGGAGTAGTGGTCATCAGGACAAATGCGGCACGGCCGTTGAGCGGCAAGTCCTGAATCGTTTGTCCGGCTACAACCTGTCCAGTGGATGCGCTGCTTGTCTCGAGCAGGGGAGGAGCGCCGGTTACCGTCACGCTCTCTGTCTGTGCGCCGATTTCAAGCTTGACGTCCACGGTAAGACGGTCTTGAACGCGCAGGACGATCCCCTCTCGCACGAACTTGCGGAATCCCGTTTGCTCGACTTCGATGCGGTACTGTCCTGGAGCGAGGAACGGGATCGTGTAGTCGCCGCTCTCCGTCGTGGTCACCGAGCGCCGTGAGTTGGTGTTCATCTCGGTGGCCACGACCTTAGCCCCGATTACGGCCGCGTTCGACGGGTCAACGACCCGCCCGACAAGCGTGGCACGAGACTCCTGTGCCCACGCCACAATCCCAAAGACCAATAGCAAGGTCGAGAGTGCAGCGAAAATCCGCCAGGCGCTCGCCGACGCCAGCTTGTTTCTCTCCTGCAAATGCACCAAAACAGTCATGTTATGTCCTCTCATATCCCACCATCGCCTTTACATAACAGGCAGTACCTCAATGCACCCTGTCCGCATGGATACTCGCGGTGTAGATGTCTCCGCGGTACGCTGTGGTCGCCAGTTCTATTGGAATCTCAGTGACTGCGTAGCTCCTCCTCTTGATGACAAGAAGGGCGACTGGTGTGTTGATCTCGAGCAGCCTGCGGTGTATCTTGTCTGGAGCCACAGCGGAGACTTCCTGGTCGCACCAGCCCAACTGAATCCTGTAGTGGTCCTCAAAGACCTTGTACACGGATTGGCTGGACAGGTCGAAGCGCTCGAGATTGGGGAAAAGGTGCATAGGCAAAATCACGTTTTCCAGAGCCACCGGGACGTCATCACCCAGACGGAGCCTCTGGATTTCATAAACCAGTTGATCTGTTGAAAAACCGAAGAACTCTTGCGCCTCCGGGGAAGGCCTCACGTGACGAAGGGAGAGTATCCGGGACGACGCAACCTTGCCTCGCGCCGTCATCTCTTCAGTGAAACTGCGCATCTCCGGTAGTTTCTTTTCGACTTGAGAAGGAGCGACGAACGTGCCGACACCGCGCCGGCAGCGAATCAGACCCTCGTGCTCGAGTAGCCCGTACGCCTGGCGCAGCGTCATCTTGCTTACTCCGACGCGCTCGCACATAACTCTCTCTGGGGGGAAGGGGGTGCCGGCGGGCAATGGGATCTCTCTCACGAGATGCCGAATCGCTTCGCTTATCTGAATGTAAACAGGGATGGGAGCATCCTGTGTCACACGGGCGGCTACAAGGTCTTCGATGCTGCAACCGGCAACAAGAGTCAGCGGCATAGGTTTCTAGTTGTATAGACAAGCAATTTATATTACACTTGATTTTCCTTGTCAAGGACTTTCTTATGCGCCTGTTAGATTTCGGCGTGATTCTGCTCTATTTAGTTGGAATCACTTGGTTTGGTACACGATTCCGCCGATCGCAGAAGGGCCTGAAAGATTACTTCCTTGGTGGGCGTTCGGCTCCCTGGTGGGCTATCGGTCTGTCAATTGTATCGGCCGAAACCAGCACGCTTACCATCATCGGCACCCCGACAATGGCTTTCGGGGGTAATTTCTGCTTTCTCCAGGTCGTGTTCGGCTATTTGTTGGGCCGGATCGTGATTTCTTATCTTCTTTTGCCCCACTATTTCCGTGGCGAGCTATACACGGCTTACGAGTTGATGCAGATCCGGTTTGGAGGGCGCATTCGAAAGTTGACGGCCGGTACGTTCTTGGTGATCCGTGCTTTGGCCGAGGGCGTGCGTGTGTTCGCGATCTCGATTGTGATTTCGATTGTTCTGGGCACGGGCGAGATAGTGTCCATTTTCCTGATCGTCGGCCTCACCCTGCTATATACATTCGAGGGTGGCATGACCGCGGTCATCTGGACCGACGTTGTGCAGATGTTTCTGTATGTTTGTGGTGCAGTCGTGAGTTTGTGGGTCATCTTGCATCAGGTGCCGGGGGGCTGGGCACACGTGAGTGCTGTCGCCGAAGCTGCCGGCAAGTTTCAGGTCTTCGATACTCACTTCAATTTGACACGGGAATTCTTCTCCCAGCCGTACAACATTTGGGCCGGGCTCATTGGAGGATGCTTCGCTGCCACGGCCAGTCATGGAACCGAACAGTTGATGGTCCAACGTCTCCTTGCCGCGCGGTCTGAGAAGGAGAGCCGGAGGGCACTGCTCGGCAGTTGGCTCGTGATCCTGACGCTATTCACTCTGTTCCTGGTAATTGGTGCGATCTTATACGTCCACTACCAGGACTTGGGTCTGCCAGCGCCTCAGCCGGCGGACCGCCTGTATCCGGAATTTGTCTGGAACAGTCTGCCTCCAATCGTGTCCGGCCTGGTGATTGCTGCTATCCTGGCCGCCGCCATGTCAAACCTCAGTGCAGCCCTCAATTCGCTGGCTTCGACCACTGTGATGGACTTCTACCGTCCTCTTCGAGGTGAGACAGGCCGCTCCACGGACGGGAGCCATTTGAAACTGGCTCGGTGGATCACTATCGTTTGGGGAGTCGTCCTGCTCGCCATCGGCACCGTAGCGCGGCACTGGGGACCGGTGCTTGAAGCGGGTCTCACGATCGCTTCGATTGCCTACGGAGGTCTTCTTGGCGTCTTTCTCCTGGGAATCGGGACCCGGCGAGTAAAAGAAGGGGCGGCGACCGCGGGCATGATTGCCGGTCTCGGGATCATGATCTTCGTGAAGTTCGGGACTCACGTGGCGTGGACCTGGTATGTCCCGATCGGAACAATTACGACATTTTGCGTCGGCTTGCTCGCTTCCTGGATACCGGCAAGACGGCCACAGACGGAGAGATGACCATTTATATATACAACTAGACTGGGTGTTTACATTTTCTTAGCATTGTGATCTAATCCCCAAAAAGGAGTGGGCCATGCCAGTCCCGCCGATTACCGAACAGGCCAATGTGAATTCTCGGGAGATCGACACGCTGACAACCGGGGAAGTCCTCACGATTATGAACACTGAGGACTCCAAGGTAGCGCCCGCCGTTTCGCTAGAAATCCCACACATTGCCAGGGCAGTCGATCTTATGGTCGAGGCCATCCAACGTGGGGGCAGGGTGTTTCTTATAGGAGCCGGTAGCAGCGGCCGCCTTGCTGCGCTGGATGCTGCCGAGTGTCCACCGACATTCAATGTCTCGCCCGAGCAGATCCAAGCCGTCATCGCAGGCGGGGAACGCTCGTTGGTGCATGCCCAGGAGGCGGTGGAGGACGATTCGGCTGCGGGATGGCGCGATCTACAGCAACGCAGCTTTGGTCCAAAAGATGTACTTGTCTGCGTGTCCGCGGGCGGCTATTCGGAATACGTCCTGGCGGCTGGGAGGGCAGCCCGTGCCATCGGCGCGGCCGTGCTCGGTCTCACCTGCAACAAGGATTCCCCGCTGGCTGCGGTGGCGGATTGCCTGATTGCACCCGATACGGGGTCGGAAGTGATCGCGGGGTCGACCCGCCTGAAAGCCGGCACCGCAACCAAACTCGTGCTCAACATGCTCAGCACGGCCACGATGGTTCGATTGGGTTATGTTTACCGCAACCTGATGGTAAACGTGCATCCGACAAATCGGAAGCTGAAGGAACGGGCGAAACGCATCGTCTCGGAAGTGGTCGAAGTCGATCTGGAGCGCGCAGATGAACTGCTTTCGGCCGGCGGCAGCGTGCGCACGGCGATCGTCATGGGACTGCTGGGGGTCGATCGTGCCGAGGCAGAGCGACGTCTAGCCGAATCCGGGGGCCGCATCTCTGCGGTTATCGGCCGGTCAGGCGCGCGGGGCGAAGGTATGGTTGCCTGACGCGCCATCCTGGCCTTTAGTGGATCAGTTCGTCGTTGACGGCAACTCGCAAGTCGCGCAAGCGGAAGTACGTGGCCAGCCCGCCCGGATCCGCAAACTCACCAAACCTAAGTACGAGGTCCGG
Source organism: Bryobacteraceae bacterium (assembly GCA_039680545.1). GTDB lineage: Bacteria > Acidobacteriota > Terriglobia > Bryobacterales > Bryobacteraceae > JAEHDI01. Next base: position 23,474 of record JBDKSR010000673.1, read on the forward strand.
CTTGTCCGATGTCGGGTAGCCCGGCCTCCATACGCCCACCCGGCAGGCGATGCCGCCCGGCCTGACGGAATCGTCTTGCACGGCTTCGAGTGAACTGGGATCGATCGTGAACCGGCCGAGGTCGGCGCCATCAATATTGGCGAGAGACTTCTCCTGTGCCGGATTCAAGCAAAACACCAACGGTCCGCGCATCAGCGCAGCGCGTCCGGACTGCCTTTTCCGGCCTTGGACCAAACGCACTTGCATTGGCATGGTCAGGCGAATCGTGTCGCCGCTCCGCCACTGGCGGTCGATCTCGAAGAACGAGCCTGAACTCGCTTCCGACGCTGCCGCACCGTTCACGCTGACTCGCGTGCCGGACGCCCAGGCCGGAATCCTGAGGCGCACAGGGAACCGTGTGGGGTGCTCGGGGCTGATCTGCACGGTGACATCGCCACTCGATGGAAAAGCGGTCTCCTGCCGGATCGAAAGTGGAACTCCGTTCACATCGAACTTTGCATCAGATGCTGTATAGAGATTGACCGCAACCCCCGATCCCGACCGGTAATAAATTAATTCGGGCAACTCCGCGACGATGCGCCTATAGTTGCACGGGCAGCAGTAGGTGTCTCCAGGATGGTACTCCCGCGGTCCTTCAAAAGGCGAGTAGTAACGGATGCGGCGGCCGTCCGGTGATTGCGCGGCAAACAGCGTATTGAAGATGGTGCGTTCCAGCAGATCCCCGAAGCGGGCGTCCCCACGAAGGCGCAGCAGACTGTCATAGAGGCGAATCTGGTACGCCGTAGCGCATGTTTCACCAAGTTGCCCCCTGCCGTCCTGATCGTCAGTCCAGATCTCCCACTGACCGGTGGCTCCGGTGATCGCCATACCGCCGCGCCGTGTCAGAAAGTCAATAATCCCGTCGGGTTGAGTGAGCAGACCCGGCTGCGGGTCCGTCCGGTAGAGCTCGAGTTGCGCCAGCGATCGGGCGGTATACGCATAGATATGTCCCTCAATGCCGGGACGGCGCCCGATCACAATCGGCAGGCTCCATTCGGCGAGAGCACGTTGTTTGACGACAAATTCCCGGTACTTCGCGTCACCGCTAACGCGGCTGAGCGCCAGCATGGTTCGCTCGATGCCGGTCACGGCGACATGCGTTGCCACCCCGGTTTGCTCGCCCCATCCCGCCGGGATCTCACTCCAGTGGCCAATCATGTAGTCCGCTGCTTTGCGGGCTGCGGCCATGGATTCGCGCTTGCCGAAGAACTCGTAATCCGAGAGCAACCCCGCGATGAGATACCCCATCTCGTGGACGTCCCAGAGCGTGTTCATGCGGCTTCCGCGCGCGCAGATGCCGATGTAACCGTCCGGTTCCTGCGTCGCTATGAGTCTCGTGACCAGCCGGTCCTTCAACGCAGTTACGTTCGGTTCATTCGAATATGCCGCGAAGCGAACCGCTGCGAGGATCAGTTTCCCGAGGCCGATGTAGCCGCCCTTTTGGTCGCGCACCTCGAAGGGGCGTAGAAAGTCTTTGTCGGCATCGAGCACCATCAGGTTGTTGTGAATTGTGATGTCGATCCGCCGTCCGATCTCGCCACGCACCTTCACCTGCCGTACGTTAAGCGGAGTGAGTGCATCGGTTTGGGCGGACACCACCCCTGCGAGCGCGAGGAAAGGAAGAAGGACGGCAATTTTCATGGCGAAATCAATGATAGCTGATTCGCCCGTGCCGCCCGATATCGTCTATCGGTCGCCTTGGGAGATCGACGCCAGAGTCTCGGTCAGCCGGTCCGCAAAATTCTCGCCGGATTCCGACCAGAGACTGCGGTTTGCGATCGGGAGTGCATCGTCGAGTTCGTGTGCGAGCCGGAGGAGGCCCCGTATGTTTGATTCCACCTTGCGGGCGCTTTCGGGAATCGTGGGTTGGGGGAGGAAATCCGCTTCGATGCCCAACTCGATGCGAAGATTGTCGCCGCTGTCGTTGTCGAACAGCGGACCAAAACAAAGGAGCGTGACCGGAGCGCGCGCCAGTTTCCAACCGTCATCGAATCGCCAGATGTCCCAATATCCTTCCACGCTACAAGCGCAGTCGGCTCCACTGAACTCCCGGCACGTTGCCATCACCTTGTCCAGTTGTGACCCCGCTTCATCAAACATACGCTCCGCATAGGGTGGTTCCGCGAACCGTATTGCGTAAACCCGCACGTCCAACGGGGCGGGAGCGTTTGTGGAGAACGGAAAGGCGCGCAGTAGTTTTTCGAAGTGGCGGAGCATGTTGCTCTCCGTGTATCCGCGAATCCAGTACGAGAGATAGAGACGGTCGGCCATCGGGATTAGTCAATTCTCACCAGGTTGGTAAAGGCCCACGGTGCTGAGGCCGTGGGCCGTCGAGCTATTTCACCTTTTCGGTGACTGTTACAGGCGAATTCAATCGGAACTCGAGCCGTGTTTCCACCGGAATGACGGCAGGATCCCCACGGGTTGCAGCGGCAGTGCCCGCACCAGCCGCGCCGCCCACACCGGCTCCGATTGCCGCGCCCTTGCCTCCGCCCGCGATCGCGCCGATCACTGCGCCAAGGCCCGCGCCGATGCCGACTTTCTTGGCATCCTTGCCACGAGTCTGCGGGGCCAGCTTGCGGTAGACGTCGGTCTCAATGAGTACCGACTGCCCGTCATTCGTCCGCAGCTTTGTGAGGTGAATGGCCATTGCGGCCACACCCTTCACACGTCCGGATTGCTCGATCTCGCTGACCTTGCCCTCCACACGTGCGCCACGCTCGGCGATGACCAGCCCGTCGACGCTCAGCGGTTGATCGAGAGTCGCGGTAAAGGTGTCGCCCACTTGCATCTTGCTGCTATCCAACGTCTCACCGACGCGGACGGGAATTAGCGTGCCTGCCTGCACGGTCACCTTGCGCGGTGGCGGTGGAGCGGGCGGTGTCACTGGGGCGGCCGGGGTTCGTGTCTCGGCGACTCTCTGCTCCGGTTGGGGGGTAGTCTCCGTTACGACCGGGGCCGGCTCGGATTTGGTCCCCATCGCCGGAGCAGTCTTGGTAGCTGCCGCCGGAGCCGAGCTGCGCTTGGTCGTGGGCGCAGGTTTCGACTGCTCCTGTGCCGCAGGCGCGGCTTCAGTTGCCGGAGCTGCAGCAGCAGGTTCACTCGGGACCGGGGCCTGTTCGGTTGCAGTCGGGATCGTCTCCGCGGCGGGCTCGGGCGTACGCCCCTTCCATACCATGAACAGCAGAGCGCCACAGACGACGAGAGCGATCAGAATTCCAATCTGAACAAATTTCATGCGTGGGTCTCCTCAATCACAATTATGCGACGAGTTTCGCGTGAATTACGTTTCGAGTCAATGCCCGTTACAATGGTTTTAGAATGAGGGACTTCCCGCCAAGCCTGCGCATCGGTTCCGTCGAGGTTGCGCCCGCGACGGTACTGGCGCCCATGGCGGGCGTCACCGATACGGTTTTCCGGCGGTTTATCAGGGACTTGGGCGGATGCGGCCTCATCATGACGGAGTTCACCAGCTCGCACGGCGTGGTCGCCACGGCGCGCCGCCGGAAGCCCACGCGGACCTTTAACTACCTCGCGTTCGAACCGGATGAGCATCCAATCTCCGCGCAGCTTTTCGGTGCCGACCCTATCGTCATGTCTGACGCGGCTCGAGCCTGCCAGGACATGGGCTTCGACATCGTTGACGTCAACTTTGGTTGTCCCGTGAAGAAGGTAGTTCGGTGCAATGGAGGCTCGGGGCTGTTGCGCAATGTGCCGCTCGTCGGGGAAATCTTGCGCGCCATCCGGCAGGCCATCACAATTCCTTTGACGATGAAGTTCCGGTGCGGCTGGAATCAGAAGGAGTTGGTGGATGTCCAGATGGCCCGCGTGGCCGAAGATTGCGGCCTGGACGCGATTGCGCTTCACCCGCGCACTCGCGAGCAGGGTTACAGCGGCAAGGCTGACTGGAGCCGGATCGCCGAGGTGAAAGCAGCAGTCCGCATTCCGGTAATCGGCAACGGCGATGTGATGATGCCGGAGGACGCCATGCGCATGGTTCATGAGACCGGCTGTGACGCGGTGATGATTGGCCGGGCGGCCTCCTTCAACCCCTGGATCTTCCGGCAAATCGAACAGTATCGTGAGACCGGCTCCTATGACATCCCCACCGAGCGCGATCGCTACAACATGATGCGCGCGTATTATTCCAGGCTGATTGAGCGCGGGGAACACAGCCTGGTCGGGAAAATGAAACAATTTGCCACCAGTTTCACACACGGTGTGCGGAACGGTGCGCGTCTTCGGAAAGAGATTCACCTGTCCCGGGAGGTCGGCGAGATCATGGATCGCATGGATCGTTTTTTCGCCGCCGAATTCGATTCCCTCCCGGTCTGATCGAATGAAAAACGTTCAACTCATTACGGATGGGGCTTGTCTCGGCAACCCTGGACCCGGGGGCTGGGCCGCGATCCTCCGCTATGGCTTACAGAAGCGCGAATTGGTTGGAGCCGAGCCGCAGACCACCAACAATCGCATGGAACTGACCGCGGCGGTGCAAGGACTCGCTGCGCTGAGGGAGCCGTGTGAGGTCGAAATTGTCACGGATTCTTCGTATCTCAAAAACGGGATCACCGAATGGCTCCCGCGTTGGAAGCGCAATGGTTGGAGGACTGCAGGCAAGCAGGCTGTGAAGAACCAGGATCTTTGGATGCAACTGGACGAACAGGTACAGCGTCATACAACGAGATGGACGTGGACCAAGGGGCACGCCGGACACGCGGACAATAATCGCGCCGACGAACTGGCGACCCAGGCCGCGCGGGAGGTGCCGAGATGAGACTAGCAATGTTGGCCGCTCTTTGCGCTGTGTGCGCGTCGGGCCAACCACTTTCTCTTGGGGTGAAGGCAGGGACGCCACTGAACAACGCGTTCCGTACAAGGAGTTCGTTCGGCTATTTTGCGGACAGACAATCCTATACGGTGGGACCGATGGCCGAACTGCATCTGCCATTCCGTCTGTCGGTCGAGCTTGACGCTTTGTATAAGCCCCTGGAGTACGGCTCCGAAACAACTACCGGCGAGTCGCCGAACGTCGAGTTCACAAGCATGTCCACGACCGGCCGCTCGTTGGAGTTTCCGTTGCTCCTCAAATATCACGCTTGGGATGGACCCGTGAAACCGTACATCGGGGCAGGGCTCTCGTGGCGGCGCGTCGGCGGGTTAAAGCAGGTTGCCATAACCACGGGACAGACTGTGGGGCTGCTAGGCCGCACGGAGACCGATTCCCCAACGGAACTAGACAACTCATGGACGACGGGCATCGTTTTCAGCGGCGGTCTCGAACTGCACTTGCTGATGCTGCGTGTCTCGCCTGAGTTAAGATACACCCGATGGGGCACGACGAGTTTCAAGTCTGCGGCGGGTGGATTGCTCTCGCAGTCCAACCAGGCGGAGTTTCTGATCGGAGTTACATTCTGAGCGGACTGCCCGCCGTGCGAGAGAGGTCGTAATGATCTGGAAGATCCGGCGCCGGCGGCGCACAACTGAGGAAATCCCCATAATCCGTTCGAGGGTCGCGATCTTCGGCGGCACCTTCGATCCGATTCATACCGCTCATCTCACTGTAGCCAGAGAGGCGCTGACGCAGTTCGGTCTCTCTCAGGTCCAGTTTGTCGTTGCCGGGAATCCTCCGCATAAGACCGGCGTGTCGACGCCATACAAGCACCGTATGCGAATGGTGGAGTTGGCGTGCGAGGGCATTCCGGAGTTTGTGCCTTCCCGCATTGAGGAATCAGAGGAAATCAGCTACTCGATCACAACCATCGAGAAGATGATGAACATGCTGGGACCCGAGGCGAAGCTCTTCTTTCTGATCGGATCTGACGCTTTTTCCGAGTTACGGAGCTGGTATCGCTGGGGGGACGTCATCCGCTCCGTCGAATTCATCGTCGTGACGCGCCCCGGCCACAACATCGTGGTTCCACCCGGCGCGACCGTCCAGCGCTTGAAGACGCTGGCCTTACCTGTCTCCTCTTCCGAGATTCGCGCGAAACTTGCTGCGGGTGAAGCCACTGCCGAGCTTCCTGCGCCTGTGATGGCGTACATACGCGAGAATCGCCTTTACGGCTGGAATGGATCCGCCGGGATTCCCGCGTAAATCTGCTCAGACATCCAAGCCTATTGAGCGCATCAGTTCGAGGGCGTTACTCTTCCGCACAACGCCGCTTCGAAGGATGTAGTCGAAACTGATCTTGCCGTTCTCGAGATGATCCTGGAAGTGAACGTTCATGCCTTGTGGCGCGAGCGCGTCGGCGACGTGCGCCAGGGCGAGGTCGTGTGTCGTAACAAGCCCGGCGGCGCCGAGCCGGACCAAGCCTCGCACCACCCCTTCGGCGCCCAAGCGCCGGTCGTGCGAATTCGTGCCGTGCAGCAACTCGTCGAGCAAAAACAGAACAGGCATTTCGCCGGCAGCCAATTCCATCAGGTGTTTCAGACGCGTAATCTCGGCATAGAAGCGGGAGGTCCCGCCTTTCAGCGAATCTGTCACCCGTATCGACGCGCCTACCGCGATTGCGGATAGCCGCAGCCTCCGCGCGCGAACCGGTGCGCCCGCCATCGCGAGCACTGCGTTGACCCCCACAGTCCGGAGAAGCGTGCTCTTGCCGGACATGTTCGAGCCGCTGACCACAATCAACCTCGTGCCGCGCCCCAACATTATGTCGTTCTTCACCGAGCGCGCTTCGGGAATCAAGGGATGGCCCAGCCCTTCGCTTTCGAACAGAGGTCCGGTGGTGGCGAACTCCGGGAAAGGATCGGCCGGGTGTTCCCAGGCGTAGCTGGCCAGCGAAGACAGCGCCTCTATTTCACCCACCGTTTCCAGCCAAAGCCGGACTGCACGGCCATGTACCAGCCGCCAATGCTCGATGGCGAACGCCAACTGCGTCGTCCACAGCAGCACAGGACCGATGACGCGCATGAACAAATTCTCGCGGGAGTCGAGCAAATCCATTAGCCGGTGCAGCCGCGCGATAGACTGCGAGGGTCTTAAGCCTCTTGTGTCGAGTCGCTCACGCAACTCCGCGAGCAGCGGTGACGTGAATCGCTCGCGTTCGATCCGTGCAAGCACCAGCGCGAGTAAAGCAAGATCGTGGGAAGGCAGTTCGACGAGGTTTACGACCCTTTCCACTCGCGTGTGAAAGTACAACCCAAAGACCGCTTCTGCCGCGAGGAAGGTGAAGAAAAGCGCCGCGTAGCCGGTGTATATCGACAGCCCTAGCGCCAAGAGGGTCATCGCTACCAGAAGGACGGCGAAGATTCGCGCCCACGGCGAATCGAGGATCGGCGGTTTCTCGCTCCACACGGCAAGTGGTTCCGACCGTAGCCCCGTGCGGATCTCTTCGCCCAGAACGGCGAGGTCCTCGCGCAGGCTGAGTAGCGGACGCAGTTCATCTATCGCGGCATGCCGTTGCGCCAGCGTCTCGATCTGGGCCGGGGCGAGCAGCCAGCGCGCCAGCGTTTCCTCTCCGGATCGTGTCCGTGCGGTCGAAAGGAGTTCAAACAGCCCTCCGTTACCAAACAGATCGAGATCGTCGGCGTAAAGATGATCTTTTTTGAGAAAACGGTCGCCGCTTTCGCCCGTGCCCGCCCAACGATCCTCCAGTCGCGCGAGCCCCTGTTCGTAAAACGCCGCGGCACGGCGTTGGCGGTCACGCGCGCGGAATACCCGGTCGTGGACTCCAACAAGGGTTGCGAAGATACCGGCCGGAATCAGCAGCCACAAGGGCGAAATGGCGCCTCGAAAGAAGGTTAGCCATCCGAGCACAAGGAAAGCAAAGATGGTCAGCAGCCGTGCGTTGCCCAGACGAATATGCAGGCGCTGATATCGCTCGGCCACGTCGAGCCTGGCCTGCTTGCGTTTCGTGTACTCGGCTCTAGGGTCGGGCGTGGACACTTCCTCCCCAGATTTCATGTGCTCCTCCGCTGACCCCGTTTGCCCGGGTCCCGGGCTCAAATATAAGCGATGACGTCGATTTCAACCAGGGATTTGCCGGGGATCCCCCCCGCGGCGGCGATGGTCGTCCGCACCGGCGGTTCGCTTCCAAACCGGCCCCGGAAGACCTCGTTCATCCCGTCATAGTCTTTCAAATCATTAAGGTACACGTTGCACTTCAGCACCTTCTCCATCGACGACCCGGCGTTCTCCAGTTCCTTCTGGACCTCGTCGAGCACGTGCTTGGTGTGCGCCTTGATGTCACCCTCGAAGTGGGCGCCTTTCCCCGCGATAAAGAGCAGGTTTCCGTAAGAAACGGCGCCGGAAAATAGCGGCGTGGATTTCGGCTTCCGGCCATCCCGGTGGTGAACCTTCTTAACCGGACCCTCGGCGGCCTTGGTTACCCCGGCTGCCGCGACAACGCCCGCCGCCACCTTCAGCAAGCTTCTACGATTCTGTTTCACAGGTGCCTCCTCAATGTGGTATAGGTGCAATCATAATTCTATGAGACGCAGAGCGTTCTTGGGAA
>JBDKSR010000674.1:0-4052 GCA_039680545.1 Bryobacteraceae bacterium
CATGTTGGGGGGCGGTGACTCCAGTCGCCCTACGGGCTCCGTACGTCTCCACCCCCCAACACGTCAAAAGGCAAAACCGGACAAACCACGTGCTAATAAAAGCGGACAAGTTGACGTGCTAATGACAGCCGTCCGAGACCCCTCCCCCCGTGTCACCCCTGAGAAACTTGCCGGTATTTTTCCACTATCCAATCGAAGTGCCAGCAATAACGAACGCCAGGATGATATCCGTGCGTCTCTCGGTCGTAGCCTTGCTCTTATCGCTTACCTCGCTTGTTTGGGGCGGTGAGCCGGGTGGACGCGCCATCTACGTCGGGGGGACTATCGAAGGAGTTGAGGGGCAGGCCGAGGGCCGCATTCGCACGTCTGATAGCGACCATTTCCTCTTTAAATCCAAGGCCTTGAACGTGCAGGTGCCCTACGGGAACATTAACCTGCTCGAATACGGCCAGAAGGCCAGCCGCAGGTACGCCCTGGCGATCCTGGTCTCGCCGATCCTGCTGCTCAGTTCGAAGCGGAATCACTTCCTGACAGTCGGGTTTACCGACGAGAATAACCGCCAGCAGGCCTTGGTTTTCCGGTTGGACAAGGACGATGTTCGCGCCGTGCTGGCGGGACTCGAGGCCAGAACGGGGCTGAAAGTACAGTACCAGGACGTCGAGGCTCGAAAGGGGAAGGGCTGAGTAGGCAATGAGGCGACGGCTGCTCTTGGCAATCCTGGCGCTATCCGCAGCGGTGTGCGCCCAGCAACAGGTGTCTGTGTCCGCGCAGCCGTCCGTCCCGGCCGAGCAGCGAGAGATGCTCGTGCGCATCCTGGATGTGCGCCGGATCTTCGTCGATCAGCTAGGTGGGGGCGAGACGGCGCGCCAGATTCGCGACATGGTCATTAGCAGCCTCCAGGCGACGGGTTTGTTCGTAATCACCGAAAACGAGGCGCGCGCGGACGCCTTCCTCCGCGGGTCTGCCGAAGACCTTGTCTTCACGGATACGCTTTATTCATCGGAAGGTTTGAACGCCCGTGTTTCGTCGCGGATGGGGACAGATCCCGACACTTCGGAATCGGACCGGCGCAGCCGTTCTCACGGGGTTAGTATCGGCGAAAACGAAGCGCTGCGCGTCGCGGAACGCAAACATGAAGCCGTCGCGGCAGTCCGTTTGGTCGGCAAAGATGGTGATGTTTTGTGGTCGACAACGCAGGAAAGTAAGGGTGGAAAATTCCGCGGCGCTAGCGCCGAAGTGGCCGACCGAATCGCTCGCCAACTACTTCGTGACTATGGGAGAGCGAAAGTACTAAGGTCTCTGCCTGGAAGGTGATAGGCGAAATATATTGCAAAAATTTTGTTAAGACTCTGGACACTCAGGTCCGATTCTCCTTATAATCGGGACAACAAAGTGCTATTACTTTAGCATCCCCGGCGACGAGGCCCAGCTCGTCGCCAGCCCCTCTGAGTGAAACCCCGCGGACCCAGACGCGGGGTTTCTTTATTACTAGCGGTTTTTCAAGATTTGTAACCGGATTTGCCCCTCTTAACTAGGACTTATTACCCGCAATTGAGGGTAACTGGGTGTCGCAATCATGCAAAAAGCCCGATCGTTTGCGATCGGGCTTTTTGTCCCCACCTGGATGCGAGTCTCGCGAGGCGCAGCGGCTAACTGCAGCCGCTTGTGCCGCCGCAGTTTTCGCACTTGTAGCAGCTTCCGTTGCGTGTCATCAGCCCTCCGCACTCGCTGCACACCGGGGCGTCACCAACGACAGGGCCGAATGGAAGCGACTGCTGCGGTTCCGGCTCGGTAGGCCTTAGTTTCGGAGTTTCGCCTGCCTCGGTCGTGGCGTATTCCGGACCGAGGAACTTGGCTCCCATCCAACGGAAAATGTAATCCAAGATTGACTTCGCGTATGGTATCTGCTGGTTACCCGTCCAACCGCTTGGTTCAAACCGCACGTGGCTGAACTTATCCACCAGAAACCTCAGAGGCACACCATATTGAAGCGCGAAGCTGATCGCCGTGGCAAAGCCATCCATCAACCCGGAGATGGTCGAGCCTTCCTTGGCCATCGTGATAAAGACTTCGCCCGGCTGCCCGTCCTCATATAATCCGGCGGTGATATACCCCTCATGCCCGCCGATCGAGAACTTGTGTGTGATGGATACACGTTCATCCGACAACTTATGCCGTGTGGGGCGGTAGATGATCTTCTGGGTCTCGGGGCCCGCAGCGCCCTTCTGCTCGGTCTTGCCGGTGGTCAGTGGTTGCACCCGCTTCGAGCTATCCCGGTAGATCGCCACTGCCTTCAAGCCGAGGCGCCAGCCTTCCATGTACGCATCTGTGATGTCTTCAATGGTCGATTCCTCGGGCATGTTGATGGTCTTCGAGATGGCGCCCGAGACGAAGGGTTGAACGGCCGACATCATCCTGAGATGGCCCAAATGGTGGATGAACCGTGTACCGTTGGCCGGGCGCAGACTGCAATCGAAGACCGGAAGGTGTTCCGGCTTCAGTTGGCTCGCGCCTTCGATCGTGCCGGTTGCGTCGATGTGGCTGACAATCTGCTCCACCTGTTCCGGCGTGTAGCCAAGGCGGATGAGCGTCTGTGGCACCGTATTGTTCACGATCTTGATGACGCCGCCGCCGACCAATTTCTTGTATTTCACAAGCCCAAGCTCGGGCTCAATCCCGGTGGTGTCGCAATCCATCATGAAACCGATGGTCCCGGTCGGAGCGATCACGGTCGTCTGAGCGTTTCGCACACCGCAGCGGCGGCCCATCTCATAGGCTTCATTCCAAACCAATTTGGCGTTCTCGTAAAGCGATGCCGGAACGTTCTCCTGGTGGATCCTGCCCACCGACTCCCCATGCATGCGAATGACTTCAAGGAATGGCCCTTCGTTCTCCGTATAACGGGCGAAGGGGCCGACCGCCTCAGAGATGCGCGCGCTGGTCAGATAAGACTGGCCGCACATGACTGCTGAAACCGCGCCGGCGTAGTCGCGTCCGGATTCGCTGTCATACGGGAGGCCAAGCGCCATCAAAAGTGCGCCCAAGTTGGCAAAACCGAGCCCAAGCGGGCGAAAATCGTGTGAATTACGCGCGATCTTCTCGGTCGGATAACTGGCGCTGTCAACCAGGATTTCCTGTGCCAGCACCACCGTATCGACCGCGTGCCGGAACGCTTCGACGTCGAACTGCCCGTCTGGCGAGAGGAACTTCATAAGGTTCAGCGAGGCCAGGTTGCACGCCGAATCGTCCACAAACATGTACTCGGAGCACGGGTTTGACGCGTTAATGCGGCCGCTGTTCTTGCACGTGTGCCAACGGTTCACCGTCGAGTCGAACTGCAGGCCGGGGTCGCCGCACTGGTGGGTCGCTTCGGCGATCGCCCGCATCAGATCCTTTGCCTTGTAGTGCTTAACGGGTTGTCCCGAGATCACGGAACGGGTCCACCAATCGCGGTCCTCCTGGACGGCGTACATGAACTCGTCGGTCACGCGAACCGAATTGTTCGCATTCTGGAAGAAAACCGAGCTGTAGGCCTCACCATCGAGCGATGAGTCGTATCCCGCATCAACGAGGGAATGAGCTTTCTTCTCCTCTTTCGCCTTGCACCAGACGAATTTCTCGACGTCCGGGTGATCGATATTGAGGATCACCATCTTCGCCGCGCGACGGGTCTTCCCGCCCGATTTGATGACGCCGGCGAACGCGTCGAATCCCTTCATGAAGCTCAGTGGCCCGGAGGCGCGCCCGCCACCCGACAGGATGGCGTTCTCTTCGCGCAACGCAGAGAGATTCGTGCCCGTACCCGAGCCCCATTTGAAGAGCATGCCTTCGGTCTTGGCCAGGTCAAGAATCGACTCGAGGGAATCTTTCACCGAGTTGATGAAGCACGCCGAACATTGTGGGCGCGTCTGATCCGCGGCCAGTTTCCGGATCGAATCAGCCGCTTCGTCGTAATACCAGCCGTACCCCCGGCCTTCTTTCACGCCCACGTTAAACCAGACCGGCGAATTGAAGCACGCCTTCTGTGTCAGCATCAGGTGGGCCAGTTCGCT
>JBDKSR010000675.1:0-1917 GCA_039680545.1 Bryobacteraceae bacterium
CTCCGTCACACGGAACCGGGGTTTTCGTTTAGATGCAAGCACTTCCGTCTATGTGGTTGCATCGCAGTGGCTTAAGTTGATACCATCGCATTTTCCGATACGGCACAGTCGCGTAATGTCCGCAGAACTCGTTTGCTGAGACGGATTCCGGCGCGACAAAGACAAAAGTGCCTGCTCTAGTATGCGTAAAGTTCCCCTGGCAGAATCCCTTCGGATCATCGGACGCGGCTCACTAAATTGGATTGCTGAGCGTCCGATCGTCGTGTCGTTTGAAGTGACGGATGCTTGCACGTGCTACTGCAAGCACTGTGATCACGGCGGCCCCAGAGACGAGTCCCGAAACCTGAAGGCCTCTGATTACCGGCACTATGTGGAGACCTTGCGGCCCTGCGTCGTGCAGGTGTCCGGCGGCGAGCCGCTCATGCGGCCGGATATCGTTGAGATCGTCCAAAACATCAAGGGCGGCCAAGGGATTCCGTATACGATCCTGGTTTCCAACTGGTCCGAGATGACCGAGGATAAGTACCTCAAACTCAGGGAAGCCGGTATCGATCAGTTCTCTGTCAGCCTCGATTTTCCGGATGACCGGCACGACGATTTCCGGGGCTATCCCGGCTTGTACTCGCACCTGTGCGACGTGGTTCCACGCCTGGCAAAGTACGGCAACGATGACATCGTGCTGAACTCATGCATCACAAGCCAGAATGTACGCGAGATCGTGGCCATGGCGGACAAGGCGCGGGAGTGGGGCGTCAATATCTGCTATAGCGCGTACTCGCAAAGACGCACCGGATGCCCGGACTATTTCCTCAACACGCCGGAGGAACTGGAGATCCTGAATCGTCAGCTTGACGTGGTTGAATCACGCCGGGACGCGACCAATTGGATCGTGAACTCCACCACGACGTTGGAGCAGACGCGGCAATACTTCAAGAATCACGGAACGCCCGGCTGTAAGGCTGGATTGCGATTCCTCGTTGTCACCGCCGATGGACAGCTTCAGCCCTGTTCGATGCAATTCAAACGGTATCCGCTCAACGAGCAAGCCCGCATGGTCCGGGAGTTCACGGCGAACAACAAGTGCGACGAGTGTTACGTCTCGATCCGCTCGTACCTTGATAAGTCGTTCCCCCGGCTCCTTTGGGAGAATGTTTCGGGTTTCTTCTCTTTCAAGACACAAAACGGCGCCACAGGCGAAAACGCCTGACTTTGACGCCTACCCCAGAGAGACGATCCGCTCACCGAGATGGTCGAGGGCGAGCATAATTAACATGTGGTCCTTCAGTTGTCTGGTCAGCAGGAAGTTTTGTTTGACGTGATAGTGCCCGTTCTCCCCGAGCTTTCGGCAAAGGTCCGCATCACGGAGTAGCTGGACGGCCCTCTGGGCTGCACCTTCCGGCGAGTGAACCAGAAAGCCGGTGACTCCATTGATGATTTGCAGCCTGATCCCTCCGACAGCGCCGCCAATGACCGGCTTCTTCTTCCACAACGCCTCACTGACGGTCAGGCCGAATCCTTCCCGGATCGACTTCTGCATCACGACCGTTGATCCCCGCACCAGAGCGTTGATCTCCAGGTCGCTGAACGGCGGAAGCAGGAGGATGTGGATGTCCGGATTCCCGGCCGCTTGTTCATGAACCTCACGGAGAACCATATCTCCTTCCGGGTCGTCAGGCGCGCCACCCCCGGCCAGGACAAGCTGGCAGTCGACGCGCTTCTTCACCATCCGGTAAGCCGCAATCACGCCGAGCGGGTCTTTCAATCGGTCAAACCTGGAAATCTGAGTGATGATCGGACGCTCTGGATCGAGGCCGTACTTTTCCAGGACACTTGCGACGAAGCTCGGATCGAGCTCGCGATTCTTGTCGCTGAGGGGATCGATGGACGGAGCGACCATGTACTGCGGGATCGGCAGGT
>JBDKSR010000676.1:0-8106 GCA_039680545.1 Bryobacteraceae bacterium
TGGCTTGGGAACGTGTTCGGAATCGATGACGCAGCCCCGTACGTCGCGCTGGAACCGCCCAAGGAGATTCCCGAAGGGCCTGTGGTCACCGTCAGCCTAGGTGTCGGCGACAACGCGGCGAAGAGAATTCCCGATCCGTTCGAAGAGCGTCTGCTGGCCGCGCTGCGCGAGCGCGGAGCGACTGTCCTGGTCGATAAGGGGGCGGGGAACGAAGAGGCGGAACGCGTCGAGGGGGCCGTGGCACGGGCGGGCGCGGGGGCGAACGAAATACGGACGTGGGAAGGGGCGTTTGCGGATTTCGCATCGCTCATTTCCCGCAGTCGTCTGTATGTAGGGTATGATTCCGCCGGACAGCACGCGGCTGCGGCGTGCGGCACGCCGCTTGTGAGCGTTTTCGCCGGTTATCCGTCGCTGCGAATGTTCGAGAGATGGCGTCCGACGGGCAAAGGCCCGATCGAGGTCGTTCGGGTTGACGAGTGTGATCCCGAAACCGTACTCGCACGGGCGCTTGCGGCGGTGGATCGCCTGGGCGTGCTTTGATCGCGTAGGGGCGTTTTGCGATACGATAAAACGGCCATGCGACTCCTGTCCTTATTGCTTCTTTGCCTGCCGCTTCTTACCGCGCAAACCGCTTCACTGACACCGCAAGAAATTTCGGACGGCTGGATTATGCTGTACGACGGCGAATCACTCTTCGGCTGGTCTCCGGAGGGAGAGGCTCGCTGGAATGTTGCCGGAGGCGTGCTGAAAGCGGAAGGCGAGTCGGGATGGTTACGATCCAACAGCCCGTTCGCCGATTTCGAACTGGCTTGCGAGTTTCGCGCGCCGAAGGGTGCAAACAGCGGAATTTTCATCCGATCGGCGAAGGAAGGCGCACCGCACGAGACCGGCTACGAGGTCCAGATCTGGGACAAGAATCCGAGATTTCCGACCGGCAGCCTGGTGAATCACATACGTTCAAAGAAACCCAAGTTCAAGGCCAACGAATGGAACACGATGGTGATACGCGCCGAGGGCAGTCACTTTACCGTGACCCTGAACGGCAAGCCGATCCTCGACGGCCGCGATCAGAAGAGCGCGATTGGCTATGTCGGCCTGCAGCATAACAAGGGGCAAGAGATCGTCTTTCGCAGCCTGAAGTTGAAGCCGCTCGGACTGGCTCCGATTTTTAATGGGAAAGATTTGAGCGGTTGGCGCGAAGTGGTGCCCACCAAACCCGCCAAGGAACCGGCCGTATGGACGGTGAAGGACGGCGCGATTCACGTTGAGCACGGCGGGGGACAGTTGGAGACCGAAGGCACGTACGGCGATTTCCTCCTGCAGATGGACATACGGACCAACCCGAAGGATGCCAACCACCATCCGAACAGCGGCGTCTTCTTCCGTGGCGACGCCAACGGATACTGGACCGGTTACGAATCGCAGATACGGAACGAATACAAGGACGGGGACAGGACGCAGCCAGTGGATTTCGGAACGGGCGCCATCTACAACCGGATAGCCGCGCGCCGCGTGGTTGCCGATGACGGAAAGTATTTCACGAAGACGATCCTCGCAAATGGCCTCCACCTCTCTGTGTGGGTGAACGGCTTTCAGGTGACGGATTGGGACGATCCGCGTCCGGTTGGTGAGAACGCACGAAAGACGGCGAGGCTCACGCCCGGCACCATCAGTCTGCAGGCACACGACCCGACGACGAACCTGGACTTCCGCAACATTCGCATCGCGAAGCTGCCGAAGTAAGGCATTCGCAGTGTGCTCATGCAATCTCGCGGGAGGATTGTGTCCGGTTGGACCTCCGAACATCGGAACCAGCTTCAGTCGATCTGAACAATGCCGCGCTGAAACGCTTTTGCTACGGCCTGTGCCTGGATGCGGGCGCGGTAACGGTGGGCTTACCGGGTGAGGAACCGAAGAGCACATGGCCATTCATTGGATTGGGAGCGTCTGGGTGTTCTCTGAACTCACTCTTACCTCACGCGAAATGAAGTCCGTGTCGATTCGGGAGTCGTCCATCCACGCGTCTGTCAGCGCGGCGTGGACCGAAACACTGGTGAATCCGGCTTGTTTCAGCTTATAGATCTCGCGCGAGATCTTGAGATTCAGGGGAAACCGAACCCGCGCTGACCCTCCGGGAGGCAAGGTCAAAAACGAACCATTGGTGTCCTCTGATCCGTAGGCAATACTCCCACCCAGAGTTCCAAGGAGGTTGTCCGGTCTTCTGGGAGCCCTTAGCCAAAAGCCGATCTCTCGCCGTCCCCGGTTGCCGGGTTTCATCGCTGCGTTGCCGTCTCGCCCAACCGGCAACGAATACGGCGTCCCGCTGATGTTCGTAATGAGAATCTCCACTATCCTGACCTCGGGCTGGGTTGTCGAGGGAGAAATAGACTCCAGTTTCAAAGACAGTGGAGGTATTGGCTTGGGTGGCTGCTGCCCCTCGATCACCCCTCCTCCGCTGGAAGTAATGCTGCCGGGAGACTCCGTGCGCCTGGAAGGCTCGGCTACAAGGTCGATCAGTGGGACATGGGACTGGAGAAGCATAAGGACGACCGGGAAAATAAAACGCATCTTAGTCCCTCACTCCGGCAGCACAGTAATGACAACCTGGTTCTTGGATTTGACCTCTTCTGACCGCCCTTCCTCCCTGATGAGGTACTTTTCGTCAATGCTGGTCCATTCGGAAGCAACTAGCGTCAGCGACATTTCCTGAGGGCTCTCTGGCGGTTTGGGAAAAGCGTAACGTAAGCTGCCAGCGGTACGAATTAGGATGCTGTCTCCAGGTTGCAACGCCAACATGGAGTCCGGGGTTGTGGCAGAGGAGAAGGTCACTCCCACCGGTGACTCGCGCGGCCACCCCCGTTCAAGACCGGGCACGCGCGCGCTGAAGGCAAGGCATCGCCGCCCCTGCTGTCCGTCTGCATGCACCACTTCGGAGGATCTTGATACCGGAAGGTAGTATGGCTGGGAGGCCGTATTGCGAACTATGATTTCGAACGTCAGCTTCTGAGCGATGGTTACTGCCTTCGGCGAGACCGAGTGGATTGTCCCCTCCAGGAGCAAGGGGTACGGTGTTGGCTCTGGCTGCCCCTCTACCCACCCGATCGAACCCCCTGGGATTCGGCCGGCCGCTTGTTGCGGTACGGGTGCGGTCAGATCCAGCACTTTGATTGGCTCCGACTTCTGTTGCGCCGACAATACGCTCGCGGTGAAGACTAACAACAGCGACGTGACCACACAACTATGGGCAGTTAGCCTGAGGTGCATGATTTATGTTCCCCAATGGCGTGCTTGTGGAATCCGCTCATGATTTGACTCTTTTAGTAGACGCGTACATCGTAGTCCGGTTCCCAACAAGCCCAATCATATGCCGTGCCTTTCCCGGCACAGCCTCTGGGGCTGTCTCCGGCTCGTTCCAGTTACTTGAGTGATATTGTCATCTCATTGCCGGAAACCGCCTTCGGGTTGGGAGTGTGAACCACGTATTTACTGGGGCTATCGTCGTAGGACAGGTCCTCACAGCTTGCCTTAACCACTACATGCCCCTGGTCATCGCCTTTCCAGTCGCGGCCACTGGGATTCACATAAACGCTATACCGCACTCGCACGGTCCCGTTGGGCGGGATCAGCATCACCGAACCTGGCAGGTCCGCTGAACTATATGTTTGCTTACCTGGCAGGTAAGGCTGGCGCTCACGTGGGGCCTTCAGGCCGAACCAGAATTCATGCCGCCCACGGTTAGCCGGTCGAAGTGCTGCGTCGCCGTCCCGGCCGACCGGGAGCGGATAGGGTTCCGTACCGATGTTCTTGATCAGGACCTGAACCACTTTGACGTTCGGGATCTCTTTGCTTGGTGCAATGGATTCGAGGAGGACCTGAAGGGGCAGTTCCGGGATAGGTTTGGGGTTGTGGAAAGCCACCCCGCCGAAAGTGAAGGTGACCGGACGCTGCTGTCCCGCTCTGGCGGGTTCGGAAACCAAGTCGATAAGGGGTGGTTCCTGCGCGAGGAGCGTGCCCCCTGAAAGGATAGCAGCGAGGGCCAGAACGCGGGTCCAAACGATTCGGGTCTTACTGACACGTCGCATATGGCGGGTAGTTGATGAATCCCTGGAATTGCCCGGTGGATTGGTTGTAGTTTGGATCATACAGAGTCGGCTCAATGCCGGCGTCGAACCAAATCTTGTTGCCTTTATTATAAAGTTCAGCCCTTGTGGCTTGGTTAAACAACTCCTTTTCTTCCTGCGGAGTGGCCACCCGCGCCTCGAAATACGAGCCGAAATTGTTAGATTCGAGCGAAGCCAAATACTGAGCGTAATGACTTCGCGGCGTGGAACTCGACTCGTGCCAAATCACGTTAGTTTTCAAATTCGCCGCCGAAATATATCCGCAGTTTACATATTGGTGCTGCGCAAAGTCTGATTGCGTGTTGTTTACATCTGGATGGATCTGCCATGGGAAGGACTGGCTGATATTGACGTTCGATGTGTAGTACGCGAACCCTGAGTTCGGACCGTTCGGTACGGTGGTCGCCGAAAACTGCCCTACGACGTCGCCGAGGTAACTCGAGCAACCGAGCGTGGCGGTAGTATCGGGTGGAGGCGAGATGAATGCACAACGCGATACTGTGCCGTTCTGGGGACCCGTAGCAGGAGTTGCCCACCCCGTTCGGGCGGTAACGGTGACCCCGGCCTGAAGCGAATTGTTTCCAGTGACGGTGGCCGTTACAGTCCCGCTCACCACCATCTGACCACTCCAAGTGTCTACGGCGGACGGGCCGCTCACCGTGGCACCCCCGCCAGAGAAACTCCAACTGGCCGAGTGTGAGGCAGGTCCAGAGACAGTACAAGTCACATCACTGCCGCGAGGAACCGAACCGGGATTACATGCCAGCACGGGGTACTCCGCCTGCGTGTTATCAGTGCTCTCACCGAGATACTTCTCCCCTCCGTAAGCGAACACTGTGATCATCGGAGGATACCAGTGCCAATGGATGGGTGTACCCCACACGTCCACGCAAAAACAGTTCGGATCAGCTTTGCACTCCGGGCTGCACAGGTCCATAGTGTAGCCATAAGCATCGTACCAGTCGAAGCATCCGCCAATGCATCCTGGATCGAGGATGCCGTATGTGTAATAAACATCGACGTAGTGATAGGCCGTGACAGTGTAAGTCGCACCGGGTGTCGGTGGCGCGTCTCTTCCTGCCCAAGCGTAATCACCATAGTTGCATGGGGTCGCAGCCGCACAATAGAAGGAATCGAAGAACCCATCGGTTCCCGAAAGTGCGAGGTGTACCTTGGGGTCGTAATAGTACAGTGTACTGTAATCCGGCAAAGTGACGCCGATGCCTGCTATCCAGTCAAATTGGGCGTCGTAATAGACGTCGGAATAGCCCGACACAGACTGAGCGCGGGCGCAAATGCTCGTGGCGATCAGTATCGCGAATACAACCGTAACTCGCGCGATCAACCTCGTGCTGTCCGTCATCGGGCGGTCTCCTTTCGTCGGGAATCAACCTGTGCCGGCTCTCCCGGAGGGCCAATCTCGTTTGGCGTCTGAACCGGAAGCGTTCGCAGCCTTTTCTGGAGCATCTTCTCAGATAGATAGGTGTGGAGCTTTGCCAGTCCAGCCGGTTTGAGTTCACCATCCAACTCGCGGACGGCTTCCGCCACGATGCTGTCCCGCTGCCGCTGGAGTTCCACGAGTTCGGGAGGCAGAGGAGGCGGCGAAGTCCCCGGCGGAAGCAGCCCTCCGGGATACTTCTGCTTTGCGGCCTGAATAATCGCGCGTGCGCGGTCATCGAGAGGCTGCACGCGGCTCCGCATACGTGCAGCAACGCCGAGCATCGCCTCTGTTTCGGTATCACTCAAGCCTGCTTTCACCGCGAAGGCACGGGCGGCCGAACCCGCGGAGTGTCCGCTGCTCTCCCGCCGTTCGGCTTGTTCCTGCAACACGGCGCAAACATGGAGCGCCATCGCTTTCGCCTTTGTTATGTCCTTTGGACTCTCGACATCCGCCGCCAACGCGGCGCGGGGGATACTTCCGATTGCGACACAGAGTGCTAAAGACAACAGTACGTTGGCGGACATGTCTACTGTTCCTCCTTGGAGAGGCAGACGGGACAGGAGCCCGACGGGGTCGACCCGGCGGGAAAATGCCGTTGGCAAACTGATTGGCTACTAGCTTTCAGGTTCGCTTGCAACTCATCCAGTCTTGCCGATAGATCACCGCCGCTCGCGCGGGCTTGCGTCATCCAAGGGCTCAGCAATGTAACGCTCGATCCGCGCAAGACGATATCGAACGGGACCTCGGCCTGGATCTGTTCGGCCAGATTCAACGCTTGCGGCCAATCCAGGGATCTGGCACTGAGTTGCTGCAAGCGAAACATGGCGTGAGCACGGACGGGGGGACGAGCGGAGCCACTAGTGCGGACGCTCTCCAGCAGGACGGAGGCATCCTCGAACAATTGTTGCAACATCAAGAGGTCGGCCCCGTAGGCCGCCCTGAAATTGCGGTCGCTGACGGACTTGAGAAAACGGGCCTTCAGCGCGGTTGACCGCGTATCGCTTCCCGCCAGCCGCACTTTCGCTTTCATGAGTGCCATCGCCAACATGCGAAGAGACCGAATCGCCGGGTCTTCCCAGGTTCCATCCTCCTCCAGAATCCGTAGTCCCGCCTCAATGGAATCGTCCAAGCGGCCTGCCTCGAGGTAAGCTGACTGGAGTCCAAGCATCGCCTGCTGCCAGGCGAGATCCGCCTGATCCAGTGACGAGGCAAGCGGCTCAAGCTGGCTGATGAGTCCGGGAGCGTCGCTCCGCCCAACCAACTTTGTGATCTGGGCTACCTCCACGCATCCGCTGCAGGAACCTTGATCGAGTGGAAGAGGCTTGCGCGAGTACGCCCAAAGCTGAGGGCCACGTTGGACGGGAAGTGCATCGAGAGAGTCCGCCAACGCCTTTACCGGTGTGCTTGTGCTGCCGGAATCGCCCACAGCGGACTCCCATTTGACCTGCAAGGCACGGGTTGGCTCCGGCGGTTCGAACCAGCTTGCAGCGGCCCCATAGCTGTAGATTGCGCCGCCTGTTTGAAGACGCGCGTCGAGCAACACGCCATTCGGGCAGAGGCCGCCGATGACATCCAGGGGAATGCTAATCACCAAGGAGGCACCGGCCATCTCAGCACTGACTCCAAGGGACTTCCACACGTCCGCAGAACGAACGAAACGCGGGGTTCCCTCAGCGGCGCCGAGGAATACACGGCCGCCAAGAAACGGAGTCTCATCCGCCCGGGCTGTTGCCTAAAGCACACTTGGTTGCGGATAAGGCGGCGCTCCGTCATCCCAAAGTATGAGAGCTAATCTCAATTGCTTTTCAGCCCCGATCCGTGGAGCTTTTACCTGAACGCGCAGCTGACCCTCCACGGCGGCCATAAGGATCGTTGCGGACAGCCGGCCTTCGGCCGCGCCGCCTGTGCGGTCGCGCCGGAACAGAATTACTTCGTTGTTATTGGCGGCCAAGACGCGGACCTCGCGCGATTGAACTGGCGGGTTCTGCAAATCTTGGGCGAGTGCGGCGGGGAGCAGGAAGCTCAGAGTTACAAGAACAATTCGCAATGGCATGGCGTGTTTAACGCAACCTCATTTCGAACCGGTCTGTACAAGACAAACTTTAACTTAACCTAACGTCACACAGGTTAACGTGAAACAACATAGAATCAACTATAGGAAATATCTTAAGTCGCATCTTGGAATCTGCGCGCAGAGTAAGGTCCCAAGGAAATAACTAATCCTGGCGAATTAAAGAATGTTCATGCCGATAAGTGTTACCTGCGATAGCTGGTGGAACACTGCACGAACAGCCCAGCAGCGACAAGACGGTGAACGGCGGAATCGAAAAACATAGAGCACCGTTTGAGTAACTGCGGCATGGCAGGTCTTCTATATGCGGATTCGACATGCCTGAAGAATCGCGACGCGGGCAGTGAGCCGCGCCCGGGAGTGTCTGTGCGGCACAGTTAATGAGGAGTGAAGTTGGGGCTGGAGCCTCCGTAGATGTAAGCGCGGCTCATGCGGCGGGGGTAGAGCGTTGAGCGCTTGGCGAGCAGGGTCTG
>JBDKSR010000677.1:0-5050 GCA_039680545.1 Bryobacteraceae bacterium
GACGGCCGGATGCGACTACTTCCCGCGCAATGGCGGCGTGCATCCGGGCGACGTCACGCGTCTCGCCTTCGATGAAGGTGGAAAGCACGAGGGGCTTAAACCCAAGCTGGCGGGCCTTCCCGGCGGCAGCGTTGACCGCCAGGAGGTTGCTGCCAACGATCACGTTCCGTACCCGCTTGAAGACGTCGTCACCAGGTTTCGGCGTCTCCTCGATCGCGCCCCAGACGCCTTCCTTGATCCGACGCCGGACGGCTTCGGGGACACGGTCTTCAATACCGTACTTTCGTAATACGGTGGCCGCGGTCTCGAATCTAGAGGCATCGGGTGCGGTCGGTCCCGAGCCGATCACGTCGAGGTCATCGCCAATCACATCCGATAGCAGGAGGGAAACTACCGTTGCGGGCTGTCCCAACCGGGCCAGTTGTCCACCCTTTAGAAGCGAGATGTGTTTGCGAACCGCGTTGATCTCGTGGATATTCGCCCCGCAGGCGAGCAGGAGCCGGGTCGTTTCCTGCTTTTCGGCGAGTGTTACCGGAGCCGCGGGACATGGCAGCAGGGCCGACGCGCCCCCGGAGATGAGACAGATAACGAGGTCGTCTTCGGTGGCGCTCCCGACGAGATCGGCGATGCGGCTGGAGCCTGAAACGCCCGCCTCATCGGGGACCGGATGTCCGCACTCATTCAGTTCGACGCGCCGAAGCTTGGCGACGTGCCCGTACTTGACGTTGACAAGTCCACGGTCGATGCGGCTTCCCAAAACACGCTCGACGGCTTGCGCCATGGCGGCGCCGGCCTTTCCAGCTCCGGTCACAAGGATGCGCCGGAAGGACTTAAGCCGGTAGCGCCCGCCGCCGATGGTCAGGACGTCACCTTCGAGGCGCATGCAGCGGAGGACCGCTTCCACGGGATCAGCTGCGGAGAGGGCCGCACGAAATATCGAAAGCGCACCGCGGCGCAACGCTGCATGAGACATTCGGTGTTCTCCTCAGAAAATGGGAAGCTTCAGGATGGCGTTGAGCGTGGCCACAGGATCGTCGCCGGTCACCTCAATGCGGTAGTCGGCGCGTGCATAGCTCTCACGCCTTGCGTAGTAAAGAATCTCGAGCTTAACTGGATCCCGAGCAAGTGGACGGTGACCGGAAAGCCCGGCGCGATGGCGAATCAGCGTAAGAGGGCAGTCGAGCCAGACCGTCACCCCGTTGTTCTCTATGAGTTCGTAGTTAACCTGGCGTGCGAACGCTCCGCCGCCGAGTGCGACGACCAGGGGATGACCGCTCCGAACCAATTGGACGTGGCGCCAGATGGCGTCCGTCTCAAGCCGCCGGAATTCCTCTTCGCCGCGAGTGTCGAAGATCTCGAGAATCGTCGTCTTCTGCTCCGCCTCGATCTCTTCGTCAATGTCAGCGAAGGCCCAGCCGATGTTCTCCGCCAAGGCGCGTCCGACCATGCTCTTCCCGCAGGCCATGAAGCCGACGAGATAGATGCCGGGTGTGCGCTTCAGCTTGAGGATCATCGGACCAGCTTCAGACACCTGGCTGCCCGGTTCCGGTGAAGGCGCCAACGATAGCGTACGCTCCTGACGGAACTCGACCCACCGAGTGTACGGTAGCCATAATGGTAGCATGCATGGGGCCACGAACATGAAGACGGTGGAGTGCCCGCAGGAGTATCCAATCGAGTCATGAATGCGCAATTCCTGATCGTCGACGCCGACGACACACTGTGGGAGAACAACATCTATTTCGAGCGGGCCTTCGAGGAATTTGTCGAATTCCTCGGACACTCAACCTTGGGTGCAGTCGAGATTCGCGCTGTGCTCGACGAGATAGAAGTGGTCAACAACAAGATCCACGGGTACGGATCGGCGAACTTTGCGCGAAACCTGCGCGAGTGTTTCGTGCGTTTGTCTGAGAGACACATCGAACGCAGCGATCTTGATCGCGTTATGCGATTCGGCGAGAGTCTGCGCCATCACCCGATGGCGGTGATCGATGGTGTGCCGGAGACGCTGGAGTACCTTGCCGGGAACTATGACTTAACCCTCTTTACAAAGGGCCACCCGGACGAGCAGAAGTTGAAACTCGACCGCTCAGGACTCGGGAAATACTTTGCGCACACGGCGATCGTGAAGGAGAAGGACGCCGAAGCGTATCGAGCCCTCGTCAGCGAGCGTGGCCTGGATGCAACGCGCACATGGATGATCGGCAATTCTCCGAAGTCCGACATTAATCCGGCTCTCGAAGCAGGCTTGGGCGCCGTGTATATCCCGCACGCGCACACGTGGACGCTAGAGCGGCAGGAGATTCCTTCCGGCAATGGGCGTCTCCTCGTGCTGAAGAGCTTCGAAGAACTCAGAGATCATTTTTAGTGGTGTAAGTAGTCTATAGGCACGTACCAGTACTCACGCAAGTTAGATGACTATCTTCCTATTCACTTGATAATCCCGAAGGAGTAAGCTCAATCCAATCTGTATCGTGTTGCGGTAACGGTGTATGTCGACGAAGGCTGGGAAGTACAAATCCCCGGTCTCTATGATCCCCAAGAAAGGGCCGCTGGATGAGTCCTTGCCCAATTCCAGGTACATGAGCCCGTCGTTTCTCTGGCGCATGGCGTGCAACGTTCCGTTGGTAGTTGCGATATTGATTGTCTTCTTCCTGCTTTCGGAACACCTTCAGACATTGCGAAACTGGTTAGGATTCTGAAAAGGCAATTCATCTCTCTGCTTCGGTTCGGTACTGCGGCTTCTCCTCTGTGTGCGCTGATTCAGAGCCGGCACGGCATGCTGTACTCGATTTGCCCCGCACCCTCCGGGTAAGCGAGCCTCTATCTCAGTAACGCCGCGGATCGCGAAGCGAAGTCGAGCACGACGGAGGGGTAGATCCCTAGCACAAGGGTTCCCAGCGCAGATGACCATAACGCCACCTTGAGGCCGGTTCCGGGCGCTGACAGATCCTTCATCGAGTCCCCGGCATCGTGCATATACATTACGACCAGAATTCGCAGGTAGTAGTATGCCGCAACCGCGCTATTCAGCAATCCCAGCACGGTGAGCCAGACCATGTTCGCATCCAGAGCGGCCTTGAAAACGTAAAACTTGCCAAAGAAACCACCGGTTAACGGCACTCCTATCAGCGAAAGAAGAAAGATGGCCAGCAGGGCTGCCGTGGCAGGATGCCGGGCACCCAAGCCGGCGAAATCCCCGACCTCCACGTATCGTTCGCCCTGACGCGATACATGAACCACCACGGCGAATGCACCAATGTTCATCAGCGCATACGACGCCAGATAGAACATCGCGGCAGCGATTCCGAGCTCTGAGTGGGCCGTGACGGCGACGAGAACGTAGCCCGCGTGCGCGATTGAGCTGTATGCCAGCAAGCGCTTGATGTTCGACTGAGATAGCGCGGCGAAATTGCCAATGGTCATCGTTAGCAACGCCGAGGCCCAGATAAAGGGTTGCCAACGTATGCTGATCGGATCCAACGCGCCCTCGAACACCCGGATGAGGACGGCAAAGGCGGCCGCCTTCGGACCCGCTGAAAGGAATCCGGCTACTGGAGCGGGGGCGCCTTGATAAACGTCCGGAGCCCAAATCTGGAAAGGCCACGCCGAAACTTTGAACGCAAGGCCGACGAAGATCAGGGCTGCGGCGGCAGCGACCAGCACCTCGCCCCGGAGTGAGTCGAGTGCGGCAAGGGCAGAATGAATCTCGCCAAAATTCGTCGAACCAGTCAATCCATACGTCCAGGCCACACCATACAGCAGGAAGGCGGTTGCGAAAGATCCAAGGAGAAAGTACTTCAGCGCGGATTCGTTGGCACGCCGGTCGTCGCGTACATATCCGGCGAGTATGTAGCTCGAGATCGAAGAAATCTCAAGCCCGATGAACATGACAATGAGTTCATTGGCGGCCACCATCACGCACTGGCCCGCGACCGAGAACAGCAACAATGCGTGGAATTCGCCCGGTTCTACTCTCTCTCGCCGCAGGTACTGAAAAGAACTGAGAACCGTCAGTGCTCCGACAGTGATTACCAGGACTCGGAAGAACGTGCTGAAGCCATCGACCCAGATCATATCCTGAAACGCTTCACCTGGATTTGTGTTGGCGACCACAGCGGCCACCGCTGCGGCGGCGAGAGCGGAGAACGAGACATACCCGAGTCTCTGCGCGCGGCCGCTCTTCATGAGCGGCGTCAGTACCATGATCAGCGTGCCGGCGAGCGACAGGATGATCTCAGGAAGCATCCGGAGGATCTCGGCGGACGAGGGGATGAAGTTAACGGGCATGTCCGCTTCCTCTTTCGGGTGAACCCGCCAGTGCCGCCATCGAAAAGTGCGACGCGGGGGCTGTCTTGACGTGGAACTCCACGTTCTGTTCAGTCAGGTCCAGGATCCGATTGTTGGCGGTACTAATGGCCGGTAGGAACGTCTTCGTTGCCGTGCCCATCCAGACCATGAGGACAAGCAGCGGAACAATGGCTGCCCACTCGCGCGGCGTCAAATCGTGGAGATTCGATTTGACTGCCTCCGCGACTTCTCCCAAGAAGGTGCGCTGATAGAGCCAGAGCATATAGCAGGCCGACAAGATAATGCCGATTGCCGCAGCGACTGTCCATCTGAAGTTCGCCTGCGCGGTGCCCTGCAGAACGAGAAACTCTCCAACGAAGTTGTTGAGCATCGGCAGACCGATGCTCGCCAGCGTCGTAATCATGAAAACGGCGGCCAAGTTGGGCGCGGGCGTCGCAACCCCGCCATAATCTTTGATCTCAAGCGAGTGGCGCCGCTCGTAAAGATAGCCGACCAAAATAAAGAGCGCTCCTGTTGAGATGCCGTGGTTCAACATCTGGTAGACGGCTCCATCGAGCCCCATTTGCGTGAAGGAAAAGATGCCGAGCACGACAAAGCCGAGGTGGCTCACCGAGGAGTACGCTACCAGTTTCTTCATGTTGGGCTGAACCATCGCCACCAGAGCGCCATAGATGATGCCGACGATTGCGAGCGTGACAATCCAGGGTGCGTTCTCGCGGGAGGCCGAGGGGAACAAGGG
>JBDKSR010000678.1:0-3194 GCA_039680545.1 Bryobacteraceae bacterium
ATCAGCCGGTCATCAGGGGCGCCCACATCGAGCGACCGAACAGGGGACATTTGGCCAACACGCCTGTCGACACCAAGATACTGGCAGATCGGCCTATGGGACGAAACCGCGACCCCAGTGGTCCGGCAATCGCCGAACTTCACGGCGTGACGATTGCACTTTTTGTGCGGCGTTGCCGGCGGGATTCGTTCTCGATTCGTCATCCCGATGACCCTGTATAACGCTCATATGATCAAGTTGTCAACATACTTGTCAACCTAGAATATTGACAAACGCTCTCTCTTCAGATAATCTGAGTTGTCATCTCGATTGTGAACATCAGTGAGGCATGAGCCATGACCATAATACGATTCTCGCCTTCTCTTCTCTCTGTTACCACCCTTTGCTGCATGGCTGTTCTCCATGCGGCTCCTCTGGAGAAATACAAGCGGGCTGTCATCCGCACTGAAGGTGAGCCGGGGGTTCGGTACAGCTCCGGGCTGACTGTCTGCGACGAGGCTCTTCGAGAGGGCCATTGGGTCAATCGTTACTGGTTGGCCACCGGAATGATCAAGCCTGAGTTTCATCTTGAACGGGAGAGTCGCTCCCGCGCCGCTGCCCCTCCTGATGCATTTGAGCTCTCGTTAGAGGGCCAAAATCTGGGAGGGACCTGGAAATGGGTTAAAGCCTACCAGGAGCAGACCCGGACCCCATCCGAAGGCCTCCTTGTGACCGTTGAACTCGAGAGCACCGCGCGGCCTGTGAGCGTCAAGGTAAGGACGCTTCTTGGCGGCGGTCCGGTTCTTGTTCGTTGGCTGGAAATCACGAACCGAAGTAGCAAAGCGACGGCCATAACCCGGGTATCTCCGTGGTCAGGCAGGTTGTGGAGCACGGCGAACTACCGGGAACGTATTGAGAAGGGGACCGCGCCCTTTGAGGTGGCGTACGCCCAATATCAGGATTGGGGCACTGAGGGAGCATGGAAATTTTTCCCGGTCGAAAACGACACAAGGAGCATCGCGGGCACCCGCGGCAAGTCGGGTTGGGGCCACCCGACGTTCTTTGCGCACAACAGGGTTACAGGTGAGTGGTTTGTCAGTTCACTCGGTTACAGCGGAAACTGGAAGGCCAGCACTACCGGGAACGCAGACGAAGTGCGGGACCGGGCTAACCTGACCTTCTCGTTGGGTCCCGACACCGTAGATCAGGTGCTGCGCGTACTAGATCCGCAGGAGACCGTCAAGACGCCAGAGACCCATATGCTGCTCATGGCATCGGATCTCGATCACGTCATTCAGGCTTTGCACGATCACGTACGGGGAGACGTGATTCTGCCTCCGATCCCCGGTCGAGAGTACCAAGTGGAGTCGAATCACCGCGGTTACATCGTGGACCACGAGGACGAGCCAGGACTCCTGCGGGAGGTCGACCTGGCGCACGATGTAGGCGCGGAAGAATTCCTCATCGATGCTGGCTGGTTCGGTCCTGATCCGAACAGGTGGGGGGCCAATGTTGGGGACTGGCATGCTGGCTCCTGGTTGCCCAACGATATAACCCCAGTGCGTGAATACACCCGCAAGAAGGGCATGCTATTTGGCCTCTGGGTGGAAATCGAAAGCTCCGGAGCTGCCAGCGAACTGCGTAAAAAGCACCCGGAGTGGTCGATGACGCGCAATGGAAGGCCCGTCGCTAATGGACGCCAGCTCGATCTGACCAAACCCGAGGTAGCGGCGTGGGTTGAGTCCGAGATTGCACGAATCATCCAGAAGTACGATCTCGACATGTTCCGCATCGATTACAACCACAGCGTCGAGGAAGGTGGTAACCGGATCAAAGACGGCTTCACCGAGAATCTGACCTGGCGTTATGTTGATGCATTCTATGGAATCTTCGACCGTATCCACAAGCGCTTTCCGAAAGTGATTCTTCAGAATTGTGCAGGTGGAGGCGGTCGCCTCGACCTCGGAATAATGCGCCGTTTTCACAATACGGAGCTTTCAGACTGGATGCGCGGACCTCGAAATCTGAAGATCCTGAACGGGATGACTTGGATCCTTCCGCCTGAGATCCTGCTACGCACCTTCGGCACCGAAGTTGGGGAACACGCGACCGATGGCGATATCAACGAGCAGTTGCGCATCGCAATGATCTGTCGCCCGATCTTCCGCGGGATCAGCCCGACGAGCGAGGATTTCAATCCCATATCGCGCCAAGTTATCCGGGATGCCGTTCAGTTGTTCAAGGACGAGGTGCGACCGATCATGGTTGGCAGCCGCGTCTACCACCACACGCCGTTACTGGATTATAGGGAACCAGACCCATGGCTGGTATTGGAGTACGCGACACAGGATTGCGGGCGCGCGGTAGCGACGTTGTTCCGAACGTCAACCGTCGGGAACAATAATTACATATTCCGGCCGAGAGGATTGGACTTCTCCAAAACCTATCGGGTGAGACTCATGAACAGCGGAAACATCGTCGAAATCGATGGCACCCGCCTCTTGCAGGAGGGTATTCCGGTCCGTATTGAGAATCCCATGGGGTCCGAGATGCTGATCTTCCAGAGCAAGTGAGCCGGAATTCCGAATGGCCATGAACGGCTAGTCTTAGGAACGCTCTTAAAGAGGCTGTGTCTTGCCGGTGAGGTGTCGTTCATCGCCCGTGATGTGGTGTTCCTCCTCATCCTGCGCTTCTCCTTTGTTTGGTACAGCTATTATCTGCACGCCGAAAGAATCATCCCGTGCTACTGTCGTAGCAATGCCATCTGGCCGAATAGCCAGGCGCTGTGGAAAGTTACGCCAATACCCATGGACATCAAGACAACACGGCGCGGATTTGTCGTGGCCACCGCGTCGCTCATTTCGCCGGGTGTAATAACCAGCGCGGCCGGAAATCAACCTGCGGTGGGCATGCGGCGTGGTGCTGGCCGGTAAAGTCGCTGATGGATTCTCGACTGCGGAACTACGAACCATGCTTTCCGGCGACGTGTCGTGGGCGCGCGGGCCCGGCGAATTTGCGGGTATTCGGGCTACCGGAGAAGCGTTGGTGTCGGTGACCGAGCGGTTCACGGCGAATCCTCTCAACGGCCACGACGCCGGCGATAGACGTGACGCGCTGGTGTGCAGTACTGACCGTGTCTTCAGCCTCACCACGGTGGTGCCCGGTGCCGCAAGCCTGTCCACGCTGGTGCGCTACGATGGCAAAGAAGTCGGCTC
>JBDKSR010000679.1:0-9854 GCA_039680545.1 Bryobacteraceae bacterium
TGATGAAACGATTGCTGGGGCAGTTCGCCGTCATCAAGCGGTTCAGCCGCCCCATCCAAGCCCCTATATCGCCGACATCCTCGGCCAAAACCTGCACTTTGGCTTGCAGGCAGGACATTAGCAGCGCGGCGGGCATACCTTTCCCCGCCACATCGGCCACCACAACCCCAAGCTTTCCGTCCGGATATGGGAAGTAATCGTAGTAATCGCCACCCACCCCCCGGCAAGCCATGTGGTAACCCGCCAGATCGCACCCATCCAGACAGGGCGCCCCTGATGGAAGCAGACGCTTCTGGATCTCGGCAGCCTGCTCAAGTTCCCGGCCCAACATGCGCTCGACCTGCTCCACCTCGGCCAGCCGCGCGTGCTCGATCCGAACCGCGGCGACATTGGACATGACGGTGAGCAGATCCAGGTCAGAACGGCTGAAACTTCGCACGATGTGGGGGGAATCAACGTAAATCAGCCCGATAACGCGATCGTCGGTCCGGAGCGGAACAGCCATAACGCTTCGAACGCTCTGGCTCACAATGCTTTCGCGTGCTCGAAGCACGTCGTCGCTCATTACGTCCCACACCAGGACGGATTCCATCTTCTGCAGGACGCGGTCCCGCACTGCGGTGCTGATCGAAAAGTCCTCTCCCTGGGCGGCCCGCACCACGAGGCTGTCTCCTTCGAGCGTCAGCAGCAACCCACGTTCAGCCATGACGGCCTCCATGGAGAGCTTCAGGATGAGCGGGAATAGTTCCTCCAACGGGCGGTGACCAGCCAGTTCCCTGCCCGCGTTCACCAGGGCTCGTATGTGGCTGGTTTGGGCTGCCCCCATCAGCGAGTCAAAGTCTGCTGCCTTGGTTGCCGCAACTGGCTCATTGGTCCCCGCGGTATCCACGAAAATGACCGTACCGGATGGCGGCCCGTCGGGCTCGCCGTACTCGATGACCAAGTGCCCTGCGGTGATCTGGTCACCTGGCCGCAAAAGGCGACTTCCCTTCAGCCGAGTCCCATTTACAAAGGACCCGTTCTTGCTGCCCAGGTCGGCGACTACCCAGTCGGTGCCTTCTTTCTGAAATAGCAGGTGCTGCCGGGAAAGACCGGCGTCATCAACGTAGGAAAGGTCGTTGTCGATCGATCGCCCCAGCGAATAACGGAGGCTGTCCATCTGCACCGGCCTTGACCGGCCATCCGGCGTTTTGATCAGCAGGCTCGGCATCATTGCCTCCATTTCCAGACGCGGGCGAGTCCCTACACCGGCCAGGCCCTCACGCCATGACTACCGGGCTTCTCGATGTTCTCACCGTGCGACGCGCTGAGACCGCCCACGGGGCCCGAGAGCTGATTTGACGTCTCAAAGTCTATCTGAAGTCTTGAAAACACACAATAGTTGTTCTTCCAGCGTCCACCTTTAGTCCCGTGCCTGCGAGCCCGGACGGCGGAATCGGGGGCTTCCCTTGACAGGGACAATCAAGAGCAGTACCCTCAGAATCGCCTCGTGAGTGGCAATAGAACTGCACGACGCGCGGCACACTTTGACACGGGGCAGATGAACTCCCTCCCGCTTAAAGGGCCCTTTCAGGAGTGTCTTCGAGTTCCCTGACCATCTGCTAGCAAGCCAACTGGGACGGCAGGTGGGACTCCTTTACATTGAAGCAAGATTGCGGTCTGTAGCCGATGTCCACAGGAGGAACCATGACACAACGCACCGTGTTCTTTTGCGCACTCGCGCTCACTTTGATTCTGATATTTGCGGCATGCACACCCGCGCCGCCACCAGCGCCAAAGAGGGACGTCGCCGCCGACATGAAGGCGCTCAATGCCCTCCGCGACCAGTATGTCGCCGCAGTGAATTCCGGCGATGCGGCAGCCGTGGCCGCCACACTGACCGACGACGCGATTGACATGGGGCCATACGAGCCGGCTGTCGAAGGCAAGGAAGCCATCCAGGTGTCGTACGAGACCATGTTTAAGGAATACACGGTCAAGATGGGGCTCACTGCGCTCGAAACCCAGGTATTGGGTGATTGGGGCTATGACCGGGGCACCTACACAATCACGTTGACCCCAAAGACTGGCAAGCCGATAGAAGACACTGGCAAGTACCTCGACGTCCTGAAGCGGCTGCCGGATGGGTCCTGGAAGGTCTCCCGGAGCATATACAACACCAGCAATCCTCCTCCGGGCAAAGCGGAGAAGAAGAAGAAATAAGACGATGCGGCGGCTAGTTGAGCCTCTGGAGGGCAAGAACAGCCTGGTGGGGATGCCGCCGCGCGTTTACGGCCATGACTGACTTCCGGACTCGAGGCTTCCACGTGCTTAACAACTGGGAGACGGAGGCAGCGGGGTTTGCGGTAACGTAAAGACTAACGATAGCGGGCCGGGTGTGCGAACAATACCGGCACTGCATTAGGGGCACAGGTGGGACGGCCAATCGACGCGCGGGCTGCCCTATCTGATTTGAGGGGTTTGGCGAGGCCATACAGTCTATGGCGCGGATCTGATTTTCGAGGAGGGATGCGATGGTCGCTCGTACTTTCAGCGTCCGCCTGAAGCCCGACGAAGGCCCTGGTTTTTCCAGGGCGGTCGACCAGGAAGTTGTTCCAATCCTGCGCAGGTTTGCCGGTTTTCGGGACCAGATCACACTGATGTCTGCCGATGGGAGGCACGCGGTCGGAATAGTCTTCTGGGACCGGAAGCAGGATGTCGATCCGTACATCCGCGACGGCTACCCGGAGGTCATCAAGGCACTACAGAAGTATCTCGAAGATGTGCCAATTATCGCGACTTACAGCGTGACGAACTGGACCACACGCGAAATTTTTGCTGCGGCAGCCCCTTGACAGAGAGGACCGTGAGCATTATTTTCAGGATCGCTCCATGAACGATCGCTTCAGGAGTATTCCCGATTCTCCGATAGCTTGCCTCTGAGGCGACCAGGAGGGTGGAAGGAAGACCCGGGCCTAAAAGCAAGGTTATGGCATACATCTGACGTTCACAGGAGGAAGGATGACGTTACGTAACCTGTTCCTTTGCGTGTTCGCGCTAACTTGGATATCGACGCTCACCGCGTGCCGGCCCGCACGTACACCCGAGCCTAAGAGGGATGTCGCAGTGGAGACCAAGGCGATTGACACACTGCGCAGCCAGTTTGCCAACGCATATAGTGCCGGCGATGCGGTAGCTGCGGCTGCCGGTTTCACCGACGACGCTGTCGAGATGTTGCCAAATCAAGCAGCCATCGAAGGCAATCAGGCAATCCAGAACTGGTTGGAAGGGGTTTTCAAAGAGAACGCGGTGAAAATGGCACACACTCCGCTGGAAACTCAGGTGACGGGCGATTGGGCTTACGAGCGTGGCAACATCACGATCACCGTTACCCCCAAAGCCGGCTCGCCGGCGGAGATGTCGCTCAAGTACCTTGTTATCTTGAAGCGGCAGCCGGACGGATCATGGAAGGTTTACCGGGACATCTCCAACAGTAACCAGCCGCCACCAGTCGAAGGAAGTAAGAAGAAGTAAGACGACACAAACCACGTCCGTCATTTCGTCGGCGAGCGACTGGCGCTCATTCGATGACCAGCACGGCATAGCGAGTAATGTCACCAGCGCGCATCTCGGTACGGGTTCCATTCGTACGGATCCTGAGGTTGGTGTTCTTCCCTGGCGCCAGAAGCGTAACCTTGCGCACATTCCCACCTTCGACGCGCACAACAACGTTGCGGGCTGCACGCATGCTGTCGTAGTTCACGAGATGCACCGTCCGGCGGCCGTCTTTCAACTGATACGCGGCCATCGCCAGCGTGTCCGGACCTGTCACTTCTACCCGATACGGACCGCCCACGGCGCGTTTCAGTGCCACCAGCAGGTCCGCGCGATTGAGCGGCAGCGACGCCTCCTCGCTCAATTGTGGTTCGGGTGCCGCGGTTGCGCTCAACTGAGCAGCAAGCTTAGTCTCGCGGTGGTGATATTCGCCGTCGAGATCTCCGGCATCACCGGCGATCAGAACCCGGCCGCCACCCGCGACGTATTCCCGCAAGCACGCGACCAATGTATCCGGGACCAGATCCACTCCGGCCAGAGCGACCACACGATAGCGGCTGAGATCGCCGGGGAATCGACCCGGGACGACGGCGAACGGCACTCTGCTCTGGTAGAGCAACTGCTCGAAAGCACGTGTTCGCGCCCGTGATTCGGAGCTTGCGAACGCATCGTTTTCGTAGGTATGTATCACCGCGACGTCAGCGATCTCCTCCGCCTCCCGGTACAACGGCATATTGGCCCGATAAAAACGAATCAGATCGAGCACATCCTTATCGAGTGGCGTGCCCCCTTCGCTGAAAGGCGCTTGCCGGAAGTCGCCATTTTCGAACCAAGCCGAGCAGCCTAACGTATTCAGGCCAAGAGCGAGCGATTCGGCCATCGCCACCGGCTCGTTTGTGTACTGCAATACCGAGGCTCCAAACTGCCGGCCCAGTTTGTGCGAAAGAAAGCGCGTATCGAGCTTTTTCCCGTCGAGCTTGCTGGGATACCCTTCGGCCCAGAACATGTGGGCATTGCCAAGAAACAGCGTGTGATCCACCGACGGCAATCCTACCGGGTCCACCCAAACATTGCCCCGGTAAGGATGCAGGTTGATGCACAAAGCGATTTCAGGATTGAGTTCCCGCGCATACCGGCTTAATTCAGCGAACGTTCCGGCAAGAGTCTGACAACGGAAATCGACGAAATCACGGAAGAGCGGATCGGTCCGGTAGTCGCGTCCGCTGGTAAGCGGTGGCGGCAACTCGATAAAGTCAACGGATTCAAACCCGAATCGCTGCTTCCGGTCCACGGCTGTATAGCGCCGTTTCAGATACTCCTTGAATTGTGGCAGCGTAGATGGCTCGTAGCCAGGGCCAACGAAGTAATTGTCAAAGTGCAAAAGATCGACGTGTGCCTCCTGGATGGCAAAACGCACCAGTTCACGCACATGTTCGCGCACGCCGGGATGACTGCGATTGACCCACTGGCGATAGTACTTGTTCGAGTAGAACACACGAGTTTTGTCCGGGCGCAATACGAACCAGTCACGGGCCGAAGGAATTTCCTGGAGAATCGTTTCGTAGTTAACGGTGCCACTAAAGACGTACACACCCACCTTCAACCCCGCCTTGTGACACACCTCGCTGAAACGTTTGGTGGCTTCCATGCCGTCGCGCTCAAAGGTGAAGCCCCACCCCTTGTAGAGGGGGATGATAGCAACGTTGTAACCCAGACGCTTGATTTCGAGCGCCGTCTCGAGGCTTTGTTCCCTGTGCAGTTTTTCAACAAGCTGGCTGACCTGCCCGTTGGCGCGTTGACGGTAGGCGACCGACTCCCAGGATCCAGCGATCACCAACCCGTCTTCGTCAAGCCATCGTGGACGCTTGAGGTGAGGTACCGAAGGCGAACTGCCACCCCCGAGAGCAGCCGTTGCGGCGAGTGCAAGTAGGATCAATCTTCTCAACATGCGGTTCGAGATTCTTCCCGGCATGGCCCGTTGCAGCGATCCTCCGTACCCGCGAAAGCTGCTCTCCAAAAGCGTCTGGAGTGAATGAGACATACAACAGTCTCCTGCTTGACCTAACATTCTGCAACTTCGCTGTCTGTTGAGGAAACGGGGCACGCCCGTGAGCGTGCCCCGAGGGAAGGGATCAAAAATCCAGACGGATGCCGACCAGCCCCGTTCGCGGGCCCGAAATGCCGTAGTCGGAATCAGCCGAGAAGACTGACGTGATCGTACCGACTGTAGCAGGGGAGGAAATACTCGAATTCGGTGTACCGAAAGACGGGTGATTGAACGCGTTCGTGAAGCTGCCTTGGAATCGCAGCTTCAGGCGCTCGGCAAGACGAAAGTCCTTGAACGCAGCGAGGTTCACTGATTGCCGTCCCGGACCGATAAGGACACTCTTTCCACAGTTTCCGAAACTGCCGCGTCCGGAGGCCGGGGCCGTGAACGCCGAGGCATCAAACCACTTGCTCGTCGTTCGCTCGCCCGACGGCAGGTTCCCATCTGCAATTCGGTCAGGCCTGCCGCCGTAAGAGTTGGTGTTAGACGGATCCACTCCTGAGAAAGACGGCGTGAAGTAGTTCCCGGTCTGCAGCATTACACTTGTGCTCAACTCCCAGCCGCCAAATATGTACGGGACCACGCCCTTCCCGTTCAGCATGGATTTGCCAGGGCCAAACGGCAACTCCCATACAAGGTTGCTGATGAAGCGTTGACGTGGCAGGTAGGTTGAGTCCCCGCGCTCCCTGGAACGGTCGTACGCATCTTCAATTTGCAGTCCGGTTTCTGCCGCGCCGGACCACTCGTCTACATCAGTGAGACTCTTCTGCCAAGTCCATGCAGCCTGAAAGTACACCCCGTTTGCCCACTTGCGTTCAATCTCCGTCGAAAGGGCGTGGTAACTGGCGTTACCCCCGTTTTCGAGCATGCTGACACCAGAATAATTAGGGTAGACTCTTCGACTCGTCGTGAACGCTGTGGTGCTCGCGCGTGGCTGGGTGATATTGCGCATGTATAGCAGCTGGTTGCTCTTCGTACCGATGTAGGACATGCGCAATCCGAAGTTCTGCCCCAAGTCCTGCTCCAACGTCAAGTTCCATTGTTGGGCGTATGCGTTGCGCAGGTTGACCGACTCACCGGCGACACTCAGGTTTCCCGCCGTGATGCTCCCCGTGCCTCTGTCGAGGAACGGATACTGGAGTGTCAGTGCTGTGACCCCACTGCTGATGGAGTTCGTAAAGCCCTCTGAACCCGAAAATGGGCCACCGTACAGCCGGGTAAAGTGATGGCCTGTCAGGCTATCACTGAAAATACCGTAGCCGCCTCGGACGACACTGCGATTATGCCCAAACGGGCGGTAGGCAAAGCCAAAGCGTGGCAGGAAGTTGTTCTTGTCGGCATTGCGAAGCGATCTCTCCGGAAAACCGGCTTCGCTCGCGAGCAACGGAGTGTAGACCGTTGGAAGGAGCGACATGACTTTACCGGCAGCCTTCTCGTTGGAGACCACAAGACTGCCCGTGGCCGGATCGAAGTTGTAAACAACATCAAAGCGATCAGTTGGTGGACTGTTGTACTCGTACCGTAACCCGTAGCTCAAGGTCAACTTGGAGTTCACCCTGAAATCATCTTGCAGAAAACCATTCAGGAAATAGTACGAAGTGGTAATTGGCTGAGGCGTGAACGATCGCGAGGTCGAACCCGGAAGTCCGAGCAGGAAATCGGCATATCCGAAACCGGTAAAGCGGTTGGAGAAGGAGTACGATCCAAAGGTCGTCGCGGGCCTCTGATTCGCCTGTTGCGGGGAAAAGCCAACGCCGCCTTTCAGGGTGTGACGCCCCACGATATAGGTGACTTGATCCGAGGCCTGATAGACATTCTCTGCGGGATAAAGACCCTCTCGTGACTGAACGGCCGAGACGTTGCCGATGGAAACGCCCGGAATGTTGCGAGGCCGTTCCGCTTGGGCTGGGAGTCCTTGAATTCCCAACAAAGACACCATTTCTTGACCTGACAACGATCCCTCGCGTGGGTTGTAGTTTCGCGAAAAACCGACCTTGAACTCGTTGATTACGTTTGGCGTCAATGTCCAGGTATCTGAAAATGCCACATTTCGGTTGTTGCGTACTTGCTCGCGGTATCCAACGCCGTAATCTGGCGTCACAGATTCAACGGCGGGATAATAGGAGCGTTGATACGTGACCCTGACATAGGCCATATTCGAAGATGAAAACTGATAGTCAACGCGGGACGTAATGTGATCCTGGCGAGGGGCAAAGCCGAAAAGATCACGGTAGTTCGACGTGTAGCTGGCGGCGGAGCCATAGTTCGGCGCCACGATGTAGTGGTCCGTATAGTTGACGGAACCCGCGTAGAGCCGGGTACTCGGGATTATGTTTCCTGAGAATGGTGAACCAGTGGACGGGTCCTTCAGTGTGATCGGTGTTGACTGAGCCAGCAACTCCGAAAAGTCTCCATCGCGCATCTTCGATGTGGGGACGCTCTTTATTACTGAAGTTTCATATCGCCGCCGCTGCGCTTCGTAGTCCGCCACGAAGAACGCCTTGTTGCGTTTTATGGGGCCGCTGATCACGCCACCGATATCGTTGCGATTCGCTTTGGCCGTCGCTGTGTCGAAATAGCCGCGAGAGTTCAACGCCTTATTGCCCATATCCCACGACGCGCGCCCATGAAACTGGTTCTCCCCGGATCGAGTGATCAATGTCATGTTAGCCACTTCGCTGAACTCGGCACGGTTGTTGACGTAGTCCAGGCGCACTTCCTGCACCGTTTCCAACGAGGGTGACGTCGGAGTAAGGTTGCCGTACATCGAGGAGCGCGTGCTGATGCCGTCGACATTCACATCGAACATGCTGGCGCGGCTGCCGCCCATTGACATCGTGACCCCGCGGCCCGATCCCGTGGGGATCGTATTCACATAAGCCCAGGCTCCGGTGTCTCCAAGGTTGCCGGCCATAGTGCGCAAGTTCAGCGGCATGTCTTGCAGTTGCTTAGTGGTGCGCACGGAAGAGATTGTCGCGGATTCGGTTTCGACAACGGGCGCCGCGCCCGATACGGTTACCTGCTCTTGAATCGTACCGAGATCAAGTTTGATATCGATACGCAAGGTACGGAGGTTTTCGAGTGTAACTCCACGGTTTTCATACTTTTTGAATCCCGCAGCCGTCACAGTGACAGAGTAGCGGCCACCGATCAGGTGGGTGACCTCATAACCGCCCCGATCATTAGTCGTCATGTCGCGCGTAATTCCTGTGCCTTCGTTCACTACCTGAACAGAGGCGCTGGGAACCCCGGCACCAGTGGCATCAACCACGGTCCCGACAATTGAGCCGAACGTCGACTGGGCTGTCGCCTGAGTACAGGCGAGGAATATGAACAACAACAGCAATGAAACACAGCGGCAATATAGCCTCATTGAGACTCCTTTCGTTGTTTAGCCGTTATGCACGGCAATTGAACCTATCAGGTGACGGTATAGCTCTCGACGAGAGACAACTTCCTCGGGCAGCGTTCACGGCTTCGCTCCTTGCGTGATACCGAGTTCTCGTCTGCATTTCTTAAGGGTTTCGACCACGCACGTACGTTCCAGCCAGCCTGGAGCGGTTACGAGGTCGGGATCGAATTCGAGAACCAACCAGTTCCTGGCTTCACGCGGGTAACGGCGCCAGGAAGGAAGAATCGCCTCGATTTCTGTGATGACACCGAGTGCAGCCTCCCGGTCGGTGGCTGCTACGGGCGTGGCGCGGCTCATCAGGTACACGAGTTCACGCCAGCGTGTAAATGTCTCGAAGTAAAGCAATGTAAGATCAGCAGCCCGCTGAATGCCGGCGAGTGCTTGGGGGTCCGCGTCGCACACACCGGCATTCATGACGAGATTTCGAACGCGGCGCGCCAGCGCTATCCCCTTACGGTTCAACTCACGAATGCTGTCAAGGGTCCACGCGGCGCCATACTTGCGCACCGTGTCCGGACGGGCCAGGAAGAGCATCGTCCATTTGAACGCAAGCCCGCTGTGTGGATCATCGTCCAGATAAGTGGTTTTCCAAAGCTCTTCCGAGAGAAAGAGAGCCTCGGTGATATCGGCTGCGCACTTGCCAAAGTACTCACTGGCCCATTCGGACGCAATCGAACGTGAATCGAGACGGGGGTTCCACGCCAGACGGGAGAACAGGCGAACCGGCGCAAGCGAGGGAGCGGGGCCATGGCGCACGACGTCCCAATCGTCCCACTTGCCTACCCAGATTCCTGGATAGATGCAGCCAGGCAGCCATGGCCCCCAGGCGTTGACGCCTTGCACACCAGCCTTCTGAAATGC
>JBDKSR010000680.1:0-6418 GCA_039680545.1 Bryobacteraceae bacterium
AAGGCATTCGGTTTGAAGGACTATCCGGCGTCAGATGCGAAAGTGCGCCAACTCGCCTCGCAGCTTTGGGGGGACGGCGACGGCCGGCCTTTCCGCAAGACGGT
The DNA here is from genome assembly GCA_039680545.1 of Bryobacteraceae bacterium. Lineage (GTDB taxonomy): Bacteria > Acidobacteriota > Terriglobia > Bryobacterales > Bryobacteraceae > JAEHDI01. Next base: position 105 of record JBDKSR010000680.1, read on the forward strand.
CGGGCGGGGAGTTGTGATCGGCGGCGTTGCGATGGACGAGGTCCTGAAGAAAGAGGGGATCGCACCTGACTTCGAGGGACCCTTCCAGTACACGCATCGCCGTGCCGCCGGCACGGACATCTATTTCGTTGCGGGCGAAGGCACAGCCGAGTGCACCTTCCGCGTTCGTGGCCTTGAGCCTGAGTTCTGGAATCCTGTCACCGGGCGCTTCCACCGGGCAGAGTCCTATCGCAAGACGGCAGACGGCCGGATGGTAACAACCGTCAGCCTGCCGAAATATGGCTCTGTCTTTGTCGTATTCCGTAAGCGCGCGCTTCCCGCGCAAAGGCGGCCGCTTGCCGAGCCGAAGCAGCCGGTCACTCCTCTCGAACTGACCGGTCCCTGGAACGTCCGCTTCGCGCCGGGATGGGGAGCCCCGGAGAGCGAGACGTTTGCCACATTGACACCGTGGAATGAGAATGCGCTCGACGGCATCAAGTATTTCTCCGGCACTGCGACCTATCGCAAGACCGTGACTCTGACCGCCGCCCAGGTCCGAAAACCTGCTCTGATTCTGAGTCTCGGAGAGGTGAAACACATCGCGAGCGTCCGGCTGAACGGGAAATCGCTCGGGATCGTGTGGACCACGCCCTGGACCGTGAATCTTGCCGGCGCTGCGAAGGCTGGAGAGAACGTACTCGAAATTGATGTGACGAATGTTTGGGTCAATCGCCTGATCGGAGACGCGGGTCTCCCCGAGGCGAAGCGGTTCACCAAAACCCACGTCCGGCGGGAGCCAGGAGTGCAGTATCCCCGGCCGAACCTGCGCGGGTACTTAGCCACGGATCCCCTTGTGAGGTCCGGTCTGATGGGTCCGGTCACGATCGAATTCGCGGATCGAGACACCACATTCTGAGGTCATCATGAAAATGGTTCCACTAACGCGTCGGCAGTTCGTGGCGGCGGCGGGCGCGGGTGCGGTGCTGTATGCCGCACCTTCCGTGTCCTCCGATTCCCTCAAGAGCGCTTTCGTGAGCCCTCCGCATTCGGCACGCCCTGCCGCTTACTGGGTGTGGCTGAACGGGTTTACCGACAATCGCCGGCTCACGTTCGAACTGGAAGAACTCAAGAAGAACGGGTTTACCGGAGCGTGGATCCTCGAGATCGGCGCGTATGGTGATAGCGTGCCGGCGGGTCCGCCGTTTCTGGGGCCTGAATCAGTGAAGACGATTGCCCACGTGGTCCGGGAAGCGACCCGGCTCGGCTTGGATATCGGCATCGCCAACGCCAGCAGTTGGAACTCCGGAGGCCCCTGGGTTACGCCGGAGCACGCCAGCAAGGGGCTCTACTGTTCCCATGTCAGCGTGGAAGGGCCTTCTCGATACTCGGGCCAACTTCCCCTTCCTGTTCTGCCGGAGAAGGCGCCTAAGAATAGTGATGGCTCACCGGCGTTCCTGTCCACGGTGGCCGTCCTTGCCGTGCCCGAGACCGGGGCGATGAGCGGATACGCGTTCCCGACCGAGGCTCGCCGTCCGACGCGGCGGCGAGGTGAAGGGCCGCGGTTCGTCGGAGCTCCGGGTGGTGGAGTGCCGCCGCTCATCGGACCTGACGGCGCGCCGCTGCCGCTCATACCGGACCGTTCGGCCATTATTGACTTGACATCCAAAACCGACGGGAAGGGAAATCTGAGCTGGGAAGCACCCCCCGGAAAGTGGATCGTCCTTCGTTTCGTATGTGCGGGGACTGGGCAGGAGTTGGTCCACCCGAGTCCGAAGTCCCAGGGCCTGATTATCGACCACTTCAGCGCAGCGGCTACCCGCATGCACACGAAGGTTGTCCTCGACCGTATTCAGTCCGAGGTCCCAGACTTCAAGAACACGGCATTCAAATACTACTATGCCTGTAGTTATGAGGCCCGTGGGTCCATCTGGACGCCGGGACTCGATCAGGAATTCCGCAAACGTCGTGGTTACGACATGACGCCGTACCTGCCCGTGCTTGCCGGCGTGTTGGTCGAAAGCGAGGATCTCTCACAGCGGTTCCTCGTCGACTTCCGAAAAACCGTGGCTGAGGTTTTCACGGAGAACTTCTACAATACCTCCCGGATTATCGCAAACAGCTACGGGTTGCAGGCTGTCGGTGAGGCCGGCGGACCGGGCTGGCCGCTCCATCATGTTCCCGTGGATGCGCTGGACGCGCTCTCCGTAATGGACATTGCGCGTGGCGAGTTCTGGCAGGAGGGCCGCGTCTTCGTCGTCAAAGAAACCGCCGCAGCGGCGCACGTCTTTGGTAAGAAGATCGTCCAGATGGAAGCCCTCACGAGCTCGCGTCACTGGCTGGACGGCCCACGCGACCTGAAGCCCACGGCTGACCGTGCATTCTGCGAGGGCGCAAATCACTTCGTCTGGCACACGATGCCCCACCAGCCGCCTCAGACAGGGCGTCCGGGGTGGGCATATCATGCCGGAACGCATATCACTCCCAACGACACGTGGTGGACGATGGAGAAGCCGTTCACGGAGTACATCGGACGCTGCTCCCATTTGCTCCAGCAGGGATTGTTCATCGCCGACGTCTGCTACTTCTACGGTCAGCGCGGGTTCAATTTCGTGACGGAAAGGCGTGTCGATCCGTCGCTCGGCTTCGGATTCGACTACGACTACGTGAACTCGAGGGCGATCCTGCAACGCATGAGCGTAAAGGATGGCCGGATCGTTCTGCCGGACGGCATGAGCTATGAAGTGCTGGTCCTGCCGGACATCCCCGACCTGGAACCGGAGGTGATTGAGCGCATCGGGCAACTGGTCCAGGATGGCGCGACCGTTTCCGGACGCAAGCCGACCCGTGCGACGGGATTGAAGGACTATCCCGCCTGCGACAAAAGTGTGCAGGCGCTCGCGGACCGCATTTGGGGGCCCTGCGATGGCCAGAAAGTTCTGGAAGCTACCTATGGCAAAGGGAAGGTCTTCTGGGGCGTGCCGCTCAAGGAGATCCTGAAGCGGCGCGGCGTCGGTCCGGACTTTGCGTTCACAGGCAGAAGCGGAGAAGCGGATCTCGACTTCATCCACCGGCGTGACCAAAGCGCCGACATTTATTTCGTTCGCAACAAGCAGAACGCCTGGGCCGAGGCGGAGTGCTCGTTCCGTGCGGCTGGCTGGGCGCCGGAGATCTGGGACCCCGTCACCGGTGAAACGCATCAGCCGGATGCATTCGAATCCAAGGCAGGCGTGACAAGCCTCTCACTGAAGTTTCCGCCGTTCGGCTCGACGTTCGTGTTGTTCCGGCCCGGCGCCACGCGCCAGCGGACGAAGCCGGCTCGGGCGCGGCGTATGCCCGCACCGCAGGAGATTACAGGCGCTTGGGAGGTCAGTTTCGCCCCGGGATTGGGCGCGCCGTCCTCGAAGCCGTTCACGAAGCTCTCTTCGTGGACTGAGGACGAAGACCCCGGCATCAAGTATTTCTCGGGTATCGCGACGTACCGGAAGAAGTTCGACCTTCCCAAGGATCTCTTCGCGAAGGGCGCGCGGTTGTACCTCGATCTCGGCGATGTGCGCATGATCGCGCGGGCACGGTTCAACGGTAAACCCGCCGGCATCGCCTGGACGACGCCGTACCGTCTGGATGTCACGGGGGTCGCGCGGCCGGGCGTCAATGAAGTGGAGATTGAAGTGGCAAATACGTGGGCGAATCGTCTCACGGGCGACGCTGTTCTGGGTGGGAAGAAGTACACCGACTTCAATCTTCGCTGGAAGCCCGACACGCCGCTTCTCGAATCCGGTCTGCTCGGGCCGGTCCGCATCGTTGCAACGCTGTAGATGATCCCGTGGGGGCCGGTTCTCCCGCTGGTCCCCACCTCAACTTCAAATCCCTCTCACCGCACGATTACGGATTCGATACCCAGCGCGTCGCCGACCTTCTTCAATGTGGCCGCGTGGTGTCCGATGCCCAGCGAGAAGTGGTGCGTCGGTCCCTCCGCCACCCACGCTTTGAAGAACGTGCGTGCATCGGGTTTGAAATAGCCCCGCGTATTCGTATTTCCAGTCGGTGGGATGGGCCCGCGCACGGACTCTCCCTCGGCGATCACGAACTTGAATCGGCCATCGAACTTCTGCGTGACGCCGAGCATCGTGATCGGCCCTTCACGCAGCTTGAATTCGACAGACACGCCCGATCCCGGCTTGCCGTGGAACTTGGCGAGGTAGCGAAGCACCGGGCGTCCTTCTGCGATGTTCAGATGATGAGGGCCGTCGTGTCCTACCAGAATGAAGTCTTCTTCGAAGTCCATCGGGTGGAACTCGGCGAAGGAACCCCCGATCTCGAGACGGTCCATAATCAGCATGCCGGCACAGGTCTTGAGATCGGACTCGCCGCACATCGGAAATCCAGCCGCGGTCAACAGTGAGTTGCCGACGATGAGATTCGTCGCCAGTTCGCGCGTCTCGGATCCTGGCCGGCCGGCATAGTAATACGCCAGCCCGTCCAGCGAGAACCGCTTGATGAACCGGTCGAGCGCCGCGGCCGCGCGCGCCACGGGACGAAGATCTTCATGATTCGCCTTGCGCGTGATCGGGTCGCTCTTGGGGTTCGGAAGATCGAAAAAGTCGAGGATCTCCTGGATTTTCGCTTCGACTTCGGCCTTCTTTACCTCCGCTTGCGCCTGCAGCAGGTCGTCGATCTCCGTCTGTACCACGTGAAGGCCGAACTGCGCCGTGAATGCCGTCTGATCGGCGTGCATGTCGAGCATCGCCTCGATTGGATGACCGAAGTGACCGATCCGCGCGCCCCTGACGTCATGCAGAACCTTCGCGATCTGGCACCACTCGGCGAGTTCCTTCTCTGCTTTCTCGTCCCCGTGCAAGTGGCCGATGACGATCTCCGGTACTCTCCGCCCCATGCGGACGGCCGTGTTTGCAAACTCCGGAATCGCGCAGATGCTGTCGTTGCAAAGCTGCATGTACGTGGACCCGTTCGCGTAGTCCATCGCCCGAAGCGGCTGCAGCCCGACCAGCACGACCGGGTCCGCCAGTTCCCGCGCCATGATGCCCCAGGTCGAACTGTTTCCATAGGTCACCATGTTGACGAAGACCAGGTCGGGGTGACAGGCCTGTATCTCCTTCACCTTCCGGTACGCTTTCTCAGCGTCATCCACCATGCCGAAATCCGTCACCGTGACGCCTTGTGCTTCGATCTTCCGGATCAACTCCCGGTGATAACCCATCAGCTCGTCAAGCAGGCCATCGAACTGGGCCCAATAGTCCTTGTGCCCGATGGCGAAGATGCACACATTCGCTCCGAGAGGCTTCCTCCTCTGAATACGAAGGCGTCTTGCTTTCTCTACTTTCGTGATGGATCTGTTCGAGCGAGTCATCAATCTATACTCCACTGTGAACTTGTAACCGCGGCGCGGCGGCGTCGAGGCGCTTGATCTCCCTTACCAGGGCCAGAATGATCAGCGCGCTGATCGGATAGATTAAACCGGCCGCAATGAAGACGGGGGCGAATGAGAAATTTTGAACGATGCGCCCGATCAATGGGCTCGTCAGGAATCCGCCGATGCCGCCGGCCGTTCCCGTCAGCCCCACGACGGTCGCCACCACCCGGCCCGGGAACATGTCCCCGATCATCGTCATGTAATTCGTGATCCAGAAACCGTGCGCGAACATCAGGACGCTCATCAGAAACACGGCTGTTTCCGCGTCACTCACGAACACGGAGAGGATCGAAACCGGAGTCAGCAGTGCGGAGGCCACCAGCATGGTCTTCCGCGCCTTGTTGATGGAGAGGCCTCGCGCAACCAGCCGGTCGGATACCCAACCTCCGAGCACGGATGAAATCCCCAGCGTCAGAAATGGAATCCAGGTCAACTGGCCGATCCGCTCCAGCGACGCGCCCCTCTCCTGGTTGAGATAGCGCGGGATCCAGAACATGTACAGGTAGAACACCGGATCGAAAAGAAAGCGCGCAACGACCAGCCCTTGCACCTCTCTCAGCTTGAGAAGGCCTCCCCAGGCTTTTATGGGATTCGATAGCCCGCGTTGAACGTCGCCTTGCGCCTGTTCTCTCCCGTCCTGTTCGATGTGGCGTCTCTCCTCGCCGGAAAGGAACCTGGAATTCTCGGGCCGCGAATACGTCAACAGCCAAAAGACCAGCCAGCATGCCCCCAGGAATCCCGTGACCAGGAACGCTCCCCGCCAACCGATGTGAATTGATGCCCATACAATGACCGGCGGCGCGAGCACCGCTCCAATGGCCGAACCGCCCGCGGTCGCAAAGCCCATCGCCATCGCGCGTTCTTTTTTCGGGAACCATTCCAGAACCGCCTTTGCCGCTCCGGG
>JBDKSR010000681.1:0-5694 GCA_039680545.1 Bryobacteraceae bacterium
CAAAAACAGCCCACACCGCAGCCCTATCCAGCCCAATCAGTTCCACTTTCCCGTGAATTTTCGATCCCAGGTAGGCCAGAGCCGTCAGGATGTCCTGCACACGGTTGGCGTCGTCGGTCAGATTGAACGTCAGAAAATAGCGATGCGAAAGGTCACGGGCCGTCTTGGCGGATCCTGTCTGGAACGCATCAACTAACAGCACTGCCCGTCCGGCAGCCGTCAGCTTCCGAACCTGCTCGCTCGATCGTGCTGCCTCGGCCCCGTCCGGATGGACAACGAGCGCCGCCGGTCCGTGGCCCTCCATCCAGATACCGGGTATGCGATCGCTCTTGTGCGCGCGGCTCAGCGTAATCTTGCCATGCTCGGTCACAGCCATGACTCCCCGAGGCCACTCTGCACCTAAAACGAGCTTCAGACGCTCCCGCATGGCGGCATGGTCGCGGATCGCCTTGGTCTGCCGATCGGACATCGTTCGCCAGGATTCGAATAGAGCGGCGTAGCTCAGAGCGCCCTCGGGGAGTGTTCTATTGTGCAGCGCCAGCATGTTCTGAAGCTGCTCGATAGTGACATTTTTCTCCTTGAAAGGCTCACTTTGGGGTGACCCCAGCGCATGTTTTGCGAAGAACTTGTAGACCGCTTCCCGGCTGTCCTGGTTGTAGTTGTGGCCGGCGTCGAACTGGACGACCTCTACGTTCTCCGGTTTACCGTAAAGCTCATAAATGTGCCGGAGGGCAGGATACTCCTCCCTGGGAACGTTTTTCGTCCAGTCCCCGGTGGCCGCGACAGCCAACATGGGGCGCGGAGCCATCAACGCGGCGATCTCCACGTTGAAGGTGCCGGCGCGTAGCCCAGGGGCGTTCTCGCAAACGCACCCGCCCTGCATGATGCCGGAAACCATGTTCACCGGCGCCGAAAACGCGATGCGGTCATCGACAGCCGCGAGCAGAAACGTCTGTGTACCCCCGCCCGATGCGCCCGTAGCGCCGATACGCTTCGGATCGACCTCGGGGAGGGATTGGACGAAGTCCACCGCCCGAATCGAATTCCAGAGCTGCAGCCCGAGTGGACCAAACGACCACAACTGTTCAAGCGGTTTCGCAAAGTCGTGCGGCGTCTGGATCGTATCGTTGTAGCCCACCATGTCATAGGCGAAGGCCACGTAGCCCTGCCGCGCGAGGCTGATCCCAAGCGCCTGCCCAGAGAAATTAGGCTGGCTTTCAAGCCGCCCGTAAGTCCAGTGGCCGTGCGGGGTCAATACTGCCGGGACTTTGCCGTTTGGATTGCGCGGGCGGTACAGATTCCCGGCCAGGTAGTAGCCAGGCAGGGTCTCAAGCAGGACCTTCTCGATGGTATAGTCCGTGTGCTCGATCCGTCCGAAAACCTGTGCGTGCAGCGGCGTCCTTTCGGGCAGAGGATTGAGACCGGCAGCCGAAAGGATCTGTGCTCGTAAGGCCTCGCGCCGCGTCTGCCACTCCGCCAGAGTCTGGTACGCAGGCATGGTGAAGTGCGTATCGGTATTCGGGGTGTACGTGTCCCGGATATCCGCCGGGGGAATCTGTGCCAGAAGAGAAGCGCCAAGCGCCCCAATGAGAAAGATCCGCATGGCCATACATTATATCGGCCGGTTCCTGAGCGGATGACCGGCCGGTCGCCAGTTTGTGCCGGTTGTCAGGCGGCAGATGTCGCGGTGAGAATACCGATAGCGATCGAGCGAATCTTCGTTTCCGGAGGTTCAGCGCGCGATAGCAGGATCAAAGGCACCTTGGCTCCGACAACGATGCCGCCCGATTCGCCGTGGGCGAAATAGAGGATGGAGCGGTACAGAATGTTGCCCGCTTCGATGTCGGGCGCGATGAACACGTCGGTGTTATCAACGAGCGGGCTATCGATCCCTTTGCGCTCCGCCGCGAAACGGCTCAGCGGCACGTCAAGGGCGATCGGCCCTTCCAGGTATGCGCCCGTGATCTGCCCACGCCGGTTCATCAATGTGAGGCCTGCGGCGTCTACGGTCGCTTGCATCTCCGGATTAACGAATTCGAGCGCGCAGAGCAGCGCTACATTCGGTTTCTCGATTCCGATGGCGTGCGCCACCTGGATCGCATTGCGGCAGATTTCGGCTTTCTGGTCGATCGTGGGAGCAATGTTGATCGCCGCGTCCGTCATGATGCGCAACCGGTACTCACCCGGGACCTGGAACACGATCACCTGGCTCAGCAACCGGCCCGTCCGCAGCCCGGCTTCCTTATCGAGAACGGCGCGGATCAGAGAGGCGGTCGCGATCTTCCCCTTCATCAGGAGTTGGGCTTTGCCGTCCCGCACCAGACCGATCGCCTTGCGTGCCGCCGTCGCGTCATCGGGCTCGTGAATGATTTGACCGGGTTGTATGTCATACCAGACGCTCTTGGCGAGCGCCTGAATTTTCTCCGAGTTGCCGACGAAGATTCCGTCGGCCAGACCCATATCGCGCGCTTGTTTCAGGGCCTCAAGTACGTCCGGATCGTGGCCTGCGGCGACCGCGATCCGGACAGGGCCCTTGCGCCTTGCTGCGTCTACCAGCGCATCGAAACTTCGAAACACAGGATAATCATCCTTTCAGAACGGCATCCAGGATACCATCGAACTCGGCGTCGGTCAGAAGCGCCTTCTTTTCGATAGACAGCTTTTTGATGCGGGCCACGATGGCATCGCCTTGTTCCGGGGTGACTGTGCGGCCGCGCTTTTCGAGGTACTCCTCGACGTTCGCGAGCCCGCTACCCTTGCCCAGCGCGATCTTGATTCCGGGCCGTCCGATCAGGTCCGCCGCGAAAGGCACGTATTCCAGTGGCTCTACCTTGCGGCAGCGGCGGTGGAACATCGTGACGATGCCGGATTCGATCTCGTACAACATATCGCCGACAATCGGACGATTCGGCGGCAACGTGAATCCCGCCAGCTTCTGGACCAGCTTCGACAGGCTGTACAACTCCTCGAGGTGTATGCCCGTATCGATTCCATACAGCAAACGCAACGACATCACGGTGTCTTCGAGCGGCACGTTGCCGGCCCGCTCTCCCATCGCCGATACCGTGACGTGCGCTACCGTGGCCCCGTTCGAGAGAGCCGCGATTGTGTTTGCAACACCCAGCCCGAAGTCCTCATGACCGTGGATTTCGATGGGTTGCTTGAATCGGGCGCGGAGCTTGCGGACCACGGCCGCGATCGCTTGAGGCGTGCAGCCGCCAAACGAGTCGGCCAACGTCATCGCATCCATGTGGCCCTCGGTCGCGACCTTCTCGACGAGGTCCATCAGCCGCTCAGGGTCGCTACGCGTGCTGTCGATCGTGAAAAAGACCGTATACAGGCCCGCTTCCTTGGCCGCCAGCGTGGTCTCGATCGACGATTTGATGGCCCAGTCCATCGTCTTTCCGTAAGCGTTCTTAATGATGTGATCGCTCGACGGAATCTCTGTAATGATGCCCTTGACGCCGCAATCCTTCGCCATCTTGACGTCAGATGGCATGCACCGGGCGAAGGAGAAGATCTCCGACGGCAGGCCAAGCGCAACGATGTCCTTAATAGCGGCTTCATCTTCGGCCGACACGGCCGGCATGCCCGCTTCAATCCGGTGGACGCCGGCCGCCGCCAGCTTTTTGGCGATGGCGACCTTCTCGTCCCGGCGGAACATTACACCGGTTTGCTGCTCGCCGTCGCGCAATGTTACGTCGTGGATTTTGATCTTTTCGGGGAAATGGAGGCTCTCACGAACCTCCGGTAAGTAGTTCCACGGACTGGTAAACCACTGGTCCGTCTTCCAAGGCTGACTCATCGAGTGGGCTCCTCCAGCGTGAATAGTACGTTGTCATTATACACACGGGAGGCTCATTACGAAAACGAGTCGCCGTCGCGTTACGCGAGTTCGGATACGACAGGGTTACGCAGTTCGCCGAGTCCCTCGACGCTCACCACGACTTCGTCGCCGGCCTGGAGGAACCGGGGTGGCTTGCGGGCAACGCCCACACCCGCCGGCGTCCCGGTCGAGATGACATCGCCGGGTTCCAGGGTGAACACGCCCGAGAGGAACGTGATAAGGTCCGGGATCCGGAAAATCAGGTGTTTCGTATTGGAATGTTGAAACTCCTCACCGTTGATGGTGAGCTTGATTTCGAGATCGTGCGGATCGTGGATCTCGTCGGCGGTGACCAGGTATGGCCCCATGGGTGCAAACGTGTCGAAGGACTTCCCGATGGTCCACTGTGAAGTGGCCATCTGATAGTCGCGCGCGCTCACGTCGTTGAGGTTCATGTAACCGTATACATGCTCGCGCCAGCGGAACGGCGGGATATAGCGGCCGCCCTTGCCAATCACGAAAGCAAACTCAGCCTCGTAGTCAGGCTTAAGGGAGGAGCGCGGCAGCACAATGCTCTCGCCCGTGCCGATCACCGATGTCGGGAATTTAGTGAAGATCGTTGGCGTCTCGGGAATGGCCAGCCCGGATTCTTTCGCATGGTCAGCCCAGTTCAGTCCGACACAAATAATCTTCGTCGGACGTGGGATGGGCGCTTTCAGCGTGGCGGCGCCGGGATCCACAATTGCGTCTGCTGGCGGATTCGCCAGGAATGTCTCAATGTGGGCACGCGCTTTGTCCCCGCCGGAGACTACCGACAGGACATCCGGGAAACCCGCGCCCGCGAGGCTGATGATTCCACGTTCAGAGACAACACCAGCCTCCGGCGCGCCAGAGGCGCGGCAGAAGGTGACAAGTTTCATAGAGCGGGTGGGAAGAACCTGACGTCGCGCGGAACTGCCTGCGCGAGCAAGACCAAGACGGTGTTACTGCCTCAGGCGGCCTTCTGAACCTTACCGTTCCGCAGGCAACTCGTGCAGACCCGGATCCTCTTGGTGACACCGTTGACGATTGCGTGAACCATCTGCAAATTGATGTTCCAGCGACGATTCGTCACGTTGTGGGCATGACTCACCCGGTGACCGAACTGAGGACCGCGGCCGCAAATTTCACATACTTTAGCCATCGACGGGGATTCTCCTCAAAATAATGGGAAACCTAATTCTAGCAGTCACATCGGAGCAAACGCAACCCGCCTTCCGCCGTTCGGCGTTCACGGCCGGTTTTGGCGGTCAGAGTCCGCCAGGGGCTCTGGCCGTCTCATGGAGCGCCAGCAGCCGGTCCTCGAAGCCATAGTCTGGCCGATGCGCCGGTTGCCGCGAGTACCATTCGAAAGTCTCGCGCAGCCCGGTGCGGAAATCGGTGGGCTCGAACCCGAGCACCCTCCGCGCCTTGCCGATGACCTCTGTGATCGGCGGCATGTCGAAGTAGACGGCGAAGTAGAGTGGCGGCACCATCGGGTCACCCCCTGCCGTGATGATTCTCTCTCTGGGGATGTAAACGAGCTGCGCGTCTTCGCCTGCCGCTTCGGCAAACGCGCGGACAGTTTCTACCTGAGTAACCGGCTCGGTGTTCGCAACATTGAACGCCTGGCCCACCGCCGCGGGCTCCTCCATCGCCCGAAGCAGCGCGCGTACAAGATCCTTCACGTAGACGAAGTGCATGAGACGCGAACCGTCTTCGGGGATGATGATCGGGCGGCCGTCACGCAGGCGGTCCCAGAAGAACGCTTCCCGGTAAAACGGATTCCCGGGACCGTAAATGTATGGCGGGCGAATCGTGACCGCAGGGAATCCCGATTTCTGGTGCAG
>JBDKSR010000682.1:0-6304 GCA_039680545.1 Bryobacteraceae bacterium
CTACCGGACGTATCACCGGTGTATTCGGAATGCTGTCGTTAGCGTTGCCGGAACATTAACGGTTGACGGGGTGTAATAACTGTTGATGTTAACGGTAGGATTAACGCCGTCTATCCCACATTCGCGGTGTCTTCGCCTGCCCTACTCGCGGGGAAAAGCCGCGTTAGCGCTGCCCTTCCCCGCTGTTTATTCTGAAGCTCGATTAAAGTCTATGCGTAGCTCGAAACCGAGCCCCGGTTCTTCTCGCCGCGCTCGCGAGCCGCCTGCGCGAGGTAACCGCTTGCGCGGAAAGCCTTTAGCGGATCTTCGGCCAGCCCCTTCGACTTCCGCCACGCCTGCAGCGCGGGCCGCACATCCGTGGCAAATGCCGATTTCAGGCACTCTTCGGAATCGATCAATTCGCACTTCGCCTGATAGCCGGCCAGAGCTTCGTGGTCGACCAGCGCTGCCTTGGCCCACAATTCTTGTGCCATGCAGACGGTCTGGATCATTTCCTCGATCTTTTCCTTCAGATTGTGGCTCTGGTCGATCATGTAAGCGATATCGGTCGAGGCCCCTGTCTCCCACTTGTGGAATTGAATCTCATGGAAGATGCGGAACACCTGGTACGGATCAATCGACCCGATCGTCAGGTCATCGTCCGCGTAACGGCGGTCGTTGAAGTGGAACCCACCGAGCATGTTCTCGCTCAACAGCCACGCCACGATCTGCTCGATGTTCTGCGACAGGTAATGGTGCCCGGTGTCCACGAGCACACGCGCCTTTGGCCCCGCCGCGCGGGCAAACAGTAACGCCATGCCCCAGTCGGCGATGTCAGTGTGATAGACGGCCGGCTCGAATGGCTTGTACTCGATGAGCATCCGCTGAGTTGGCGTCAACCGCTCGTGCAGGGCGCGGAAACCTTCCTCAAACCACATCTTCCGCTGCCGGATGTTCGCCGTGCCGGGATAGCTTGAACCATCGATGAACCATAGCGAAAGGTCGCGGCTGCCCGTCTCCTTGGCGATCTCCACACAGTCCAGCATGTGATCGAGCGCAGCCTTCCGCGCCTCGGGATCGGGGCTGCCCAACGAGCCGTACTTGTAAATCTGGTCCTGGAACACGTTGGGGTTGATCGCGCCGATACGAACCCCATACTTCGCGGCCAATTTCGTGGCCTCGGGGACGCTCTTACGTCCCTCCGGAAAATCCCAGAGCACGTGTACGGCGACACTTGGACAACAGCCGGTGTACTTGTTAACCTGGCCCGCATCGCTCAGTTTCTCTTCGATGCTTGTCGCTGCCGCCGCCTGCACGAACTTGCCGAACCGTGTGCCTGTGTTCGCAAATCCCCAGGATGGAATCTCAATCTGGAATGAATCCAGCGCTTTCGCGAGAATTGCTTCTTGCCGGTCTGTCATCAAAGTCGTCTCCACACGTGATTGTAGCTGAAGTCCCCGCGCGGCTGGATCTACCAAAATTCGATATACACTGTCGAATGTAGGAGGGCTCGGTGTTTCGCACCATACTCGTTCTGATCCTTCTCTCCCCCGCTGCCGTTCTTGCTCAGCCCCGCTTCACTCTCGATGCGATCATGGGGTCGCCGTTTCCTTCGGAGCTCAAGGCCGCGCCCTCGGGTGGCAAGTTCGCCTGGGTCTTTAACGCACGCGGCGTTCGCAACATTTGGGTAGCGGAGCCACCCGCTTACCAGGGCAGGCAGGTCACTTCCTATGCGGCCGACGACGGGCAGGATCTGACCGGCCTTGCATGGACTCCCGGCGCCGGGTCGATCGTCTACGTGCGTGGCGGTGACGCCAACGTGAAAGGAGAGATACCGAACCCGCTCAGTTCGCCTGCCGGCACGGAACAGGCCGTTTGGATCGTCTCCACTGCGGGTGGCGAACCCCGCCGTCTCGACGAAGGCTCGGCACCTGCAGTGTCACCAAAGGGCGACGGCATCGCGTACATCAAGAGCGGGCAGGTGTGGTGGGCGCCTCTGGGTGCGGATGACAAGCCGTCCCAATTGATCCATGCCCGCGGCGAGTGCGGATCACTGCGATGGTCGCCGGACGGAACGAAGCTCGCTTTCGTCAGTTTTCGTGGTGATCACGACTTTGTCGGCGTGTATGACGTTGCGGACAAGAGCGTTCGCTACCTCGATCCGGGCTTGTTCCACGACCGCGAACCGGTCTGGTCCCCCGACGGCAAGTCCGTCGCTTTTCTCCGCGTCCCGGATGCCCGTGTGCTCACCGTTTTCGGCGCAAAGCGCAGCGCCGATCCTTGGTCCATTCGGGTAGCGGATGCTACAACAGGCCGTGGGCGCGAGGTCTGGCGCGCCAAGCCGGGGCCGGGTAGCGTCTTTCGAGCGATGTCGGCCGCCAATCAGATCCTCTGGGCTGCGAGCGACCGGCTTGTCTTTCCATGGGAAGCCGATGGCTGGACACACTTGTACTCGGTCGCGCTTTCGGGCGGCGAGGCCACACTGCTTACGCCCGGCAAGTTCGAAATCGAGCACGCCGTCCTCAGCCCAGCCCGAAAAGAGATCGTCTATTCCTCAAACGAGGGCGACATCGACCGGCGTCATATTTGGCGTGTCCCGGTCACGGGTGGCCGTCCCACCCCCCAGACAAATGGCGCCGGTATCGAATGGTCACCGGCCATCGCAAGCGGCGGGGACTCGCTCGCGTTTCTTCGCTCCGACGCAAGCCGGCCCGCGCGCCCGGCGATTCTGAACGCAAGAGGACAGCGGGACCTCGCCCCGGGAGCCATCCCTGCCAACTTCCCTACATCTCTCATCAAGCCTGAAGCGGTTCGATTTTCCGCCGCCGATGGGATGGAGCTTCGCGGCCAGATCTTCTTGCCCCCGGGAATTCGCACCGGAGATCGCCGTCCCGCTGTCGTCTTCTTCCACGGAGGTTCGCGCCGCCAAATGCTTCTCGGCTGGAACCCCATGGACTACTACCACAACGCTTACGCCTTTAATCAATACCTCGTGAGCCGCGGCTACATCGTCCTGTCGGTCAACTATCGCAGTGGGACAGGCTACGGCATGGAGTTCAGGGAAGCCCTGAATTATGGAGCGACCGGCGGCAGCGAGTTTCAGGATGTACTCGGCGCGGGTATCTACCTGCGCAACCGGACTGATGTGGACCCCGCGCGTATCGGGCTCTGGGGTGGTTCGTACGGCGGGTATCTCACGGCGCTGGGACTTGCACGCGCATCGGACCTGTTTGCCGCCGGAGTTGACTTCCACGGCGTTCACGACTGGCGGACCGAAACCCGCGTGTTCGTTCCTTCGGACGACCTGGAGACGCAGCAACGTGCGCTGCGCCTGGCATTCGATTCGTCTCCCGCTGCGTACGTCGGCACATGGCATTCGCCGGTCCTCCTTGTGCACGGTGACGATGATCCCGACGTCGAATTTCGTCAAACGCTGAATCTTGCCGAACGTTTACGAAAGCAGGGAGTAGAATTCGAGCAACTCGTATTTCCCGACGAGAGTCACGGCTTTCTCGTGCATGCCCATTGGATCGAAGCTTTCGAGGCCGCCGTGAATTTCTTCGACCGTCACTTTGCACGGTGAAAGCCGGGCAGTGGCTGAAACTGTTCGAGGCCTGGAGACGTCGGTTGTATATCGGCCCCGTTTCGGAAGGCGAGTGCGGTGCCGACCGGCGGTTCACTTCACCTCGGTCAGTCGAACGGAGCAGAGTTGAAGATACAGAGTATCTTTCCTGCCTGGGCCCGCATTCTCCAGGGCTATAGGCCATTTCTTGCACTGGAGATCACGAAGGAGTGTCCTCTGCGATGTCCCGGCTGTTACGCATACCAGGAGGGTCACCTGGGCGGCGAAGTAGGCTTGCGGCAACTCACCGATCTTCGGGGCAAGGAACTCGTGGACGCCGTTCTGCGCACCGTGCAGGAGTATCGGCCGCTTCATGTGTCGATCATCGGGGGCGAGCCGATGGTGCGCTGGAGGGAACTCGACGAGTTGCTGCCAAGGTTGAACCGGATGAACGTTGAAGTTCAGTTGGTGACAAGCGCCGTCATTCCGATTCCCGTTACATGGAGCAAGTTGGAGAACCTGCACGTGGCCGTCTCGGTGGACGGTCTGCCGCCGGAACATGACAAGCGGCGCGCTCCCGCCACATACGCCCGCATCCTCGAAAACATCGCGGGCCACAAGATCATCACACACTGCACCGTTACAAGACACATTCCCGTTCGCGATCTTGAGGAGTTTGCCCGGTTCTGGTCCGCGCGTCCCGAGGTCCACGGGGTTTGGTTCAGCCTTTACACTCCGCAACAAGGAGAAGACGGCGAGCAGCGCCTTAGCCCTCACGAGCGGATCGACGTTCTCAAAGAACTTGCCCGAATCCGGAAGCTGTTTCCGAAGATTTACCTCCCGAATCGTGTATTCAACGCCATGCTCCATCCGCCCGAGCGTCCGGAAGATTGCATCTTCGCGCGCACAACATCCTGCCTTTCCGCCGATTTTCAAACGCCCATTACGCCTTGTCAGATTGGCGGCAGCCCGGTGTGCAGTGAGTGCGGCTGCCTGGCCACGGCAGGGATGACGGCCATCGGGCGATACAAACTTGGCGGACTGGTCCGCGTGGGAGACATATTCGGTCTATCAGAGCGGATCGGGCGGCGCATGGCCCGGGACCAGGGCGGAGCGAGCCGCGACGCCGCAACCGAGATGGACTGACGCCTATACATCGCAAGACACGTGATATCGTGTCAAATATGGTGCGTTTTCGTCTCTTTTTGATCATTTTTGCGCTGTTTTGCGCTCATTCTGAGGCACAAAAGCCCATCACCCACGAGGCGATGTGGCTCATGAAGCGGGTCGGCAATCCCGTCGCCAGTCCGGACGGAAAGTGGGTGGTTTTCCCCGTCACCGAGCCTTCCTACGATCCTGATAAACAGGTTTCGGACCTCTGGATTGTTCCTGGCGACGGGAGCGCGAAACCCCGCCGTTTAACCTTCACAAAAGGTGGCGAAGGCGGCGTTGCCTGGAGCCCGGACAGCCGCAAAATCGCGTTTTCGGCCAAGCGTGAGGGCGACGAGGCATCTCAGGTCTACGTGCTGGATATCACTGGCGGCGAGGCTGTGCGCGTGACTTCCCTTTCGGCCGGCGCCGGAGGCCCGCGCTGGAGCCCGGACGGCGCCATGCTGCTTTTCACCAGCACGGTATACCCAGGCGCGAAGACCGAGGAAGAAAACAAGAAGATTGCGGACGAGCGGAAAAACAGGAAATATAACGCACTGATTTACAACGAGTTCCCCATTCGGCGTTGGGATCGCTGGCTCGATGACAAGCGCTCGCATCCTTTCGTACAAAAAGCCGAGGCAGGCGCGACCGCGCGTGACCTGCTTGCAGGGACGAAACTTGCCTCCGAGACCGGCTTCAGCGGTGAACTGACAAGCTCCGGAGAAAATTTGGCGCCGATCTGGGCCCCTGACGGACGGTCAATTGTCTTCGTCGCGACGCTCAACCGCAATGAGGCCGCTCGCGCCGAGGTGTTCACTCACCTGTTCCGCGTTTCGATTGAGGGAGGAGAGCCGGTAAAGCTCACTGGAGATGAAGGCAGCTACGGAAAGCCGGTGTTCAGCCCGGAAGGTACAGCGCTATATGCGGCTTTCACGCCGAAATCAAACAAGATCTACGTGATCGACCGGATCGCACGGTTTGCCTGGCCCGCAGCCGGGAGCCCGTCGATTGTCGCCTGCGGATTTGACCGCTCTGCCAGTGCGTTCTCGATTGCGCCCGACGGCCGGACGATCTTCATTGAGGCCGAGGAGCACGGGCACGACAAGCTTTTCGCCATTCCGTCCGCCGGGGGCGCCGTGAAACCGCTGCTGGACGTGCCGCTGGGAGGCTATACAGGTGTCTCCATGCCTTCGAAATCGGCACAAACTGCTCTGTTCGCCGTGTGGCAGAGCTCGGTGAATCCGCCCGAGATCGTGCGCATCGACCCAGGCGCGGCGAAGCACGTGCCGCTGAGCGAATTCACGGTCGCGGAGGCGGCCAGCATCGACTGGCAACCGCCCGAGCACTTCTGGTTCAAGAGCAAGCGCGGCAAACAGATTCACAACATGATCGTTCTTCCGCCGGCTTTCGATAAGAACCGGAAGTATCCGCTGGTTGTCCTGATGCACGGCGGTCCGCAGAGCATGTGGAAAGACCAGTTCATCATTCGCTGGAACTATCACATGCTCGCCCAGCCGGGATACGTGGTGCTGCTCACGAATTACACGGGATCGACCGGCTTTGGTGAGAAATTCGCCCAGGAGATTCAGGGAGATCCATTTAAGGGGCCGG
>JBDKSR010000683.1:0-10134 GCA_039680545.1 Bryobacteraceae bacterium
CCTCTCGATCACGTACGACGCGGGCTTACAGGGAGCCTTCGCACCCTTGTAGCTCCAGCCTCCGCACAACGCCTCGCATTGCTCCCAGGCGCCCTCCGGCCGTTCTTTGGGATTGCGGTTTTCGAACGCCGTGCTGTAATCTCCGCCCGTCAGGCCTTTGTCCCAGATCATGTTGCGGTCGTTCATCACGATGTGGGGCTGGAGTTTGCGGACAAAATCCTCCATCTCTTGACCGTGATGGTCGATTCCGATCGGCCAATCGTAACCGTCCCACCAGAGCAGGTCGATCTTGCCGTAACGGGTCATCAACTCCTTGACTTGGCCCTTGCAGTAGGCATAGAGGATCTCGAAATACTCCTGTATTTTCGGGATCGGCATGTCCGTATATCGCGGCAGGCCTTGAGACTTCTCCGGGCGCCGGTATGTGAACTTCGGATCGCGAAGCGGAAATCCGAGGTACGGCCAGCCCTTGGGGTTGAACAGCCAGTCGTTCGGAGAGTAGTAGAAACCTACCTTGATTCCGTTCTTCCGGCAGGCGTCCACGAACGGCCGCACAAGGTCCCGCCCCTTCAAGTGCTGCTTGGTGCCGAAATGGCCGTAGTCGCTGGGCCAGAGTGCGTATCCGTCATGATGGCGAACCAGAAAGACGGTATACTTGACGCCCGCCTTTGCCGCTGCCGCCAGCCACTTGTCGGGATCATAGTTCTGCGGGTCGAACTTGTCCGCCAGGGCGATGTATTTCTCGGGCGGCCAGTACTTATTAGGAGCGCCTACATCTTTGAATAGCCCCCACCCGATTTCGATCTCTCCGACGCTGCACGGGCCCCAACAGAAGAAAAAGCCGAGGCCGTCCTCTTGGAACCAGGGCTGCAACTTCCCGCGTGCGGCCTGCTGGCGCGTTCGCCGGAACGCCTCTGTCGGATCTTCTTGTGCCAGAAGCGGAAGAGCGGTGGCCTGCGCAAGAAAACTTCGTCGTGTCGTCAAACCAAGTCCGTAACTGTTCATCGGATACTGAGTCTATCGCAGCCGGAGGCTATCCGCGATCCTACTCCCAGGCGACTTTCACAACCTCGTCGAACTCCGTGCGCTGCATCTCGGGCAGCGTGAAGATGACTTGGTTGCCGTCCTGCTTCCACTCAACTCGCTGTCCCGTGCGCAGGACTTTCGCACTCTTTGGCGCTTTCGCGTTGCTGAGAGTTGCCGACTTCTTATCAGCGGAGAGGAAGTGCAGGTACAACGCGTCGGCTTTCACCGTGGCCGGCACATCGCATTGCTCGGGGTAGGGACCCGCGGCGGTGGCGAACACCGACTCGCCGCTGTGCTTCATCCAGCCCGCCAACTGATCGCAGATTTCGTAATAGGCCGGCGGCAATGTGCCGTCCGCACGCGGCCCGAAGTCCGGCAGGGAGTTGCCGCCCCAGGCGCGGTTTTTTACTAACCTCTCGATCACGTGGGACGCCGGCTTACAGACGGACTTGGGTCCCCTGTAACTCCAGCCTCCGCACAGGGCTTCACATTGCTCCCATGCCCCTTCCGGCCGCTGTTTGGGATCGCGGTTCTCAAACGCTGTGCTGTAATCCCCGCCCGTTAGACCCTTCTCCCAAATCATGTTGCGGTCGTTCATCACAATGCTGGGCTGCAGCTTGCGTACGTAATCCTCCATCTCCTGCCCGTGATGATCGGTGCCGATTGGCCAGTCGTAGCCGTCCCAGAAGAGGAGATCGATCTTGCCGTAACGGGTCATCAGTTCGGTGACCTGTCCCTTGCAATAGGCATAGAGGGTTTCGAAATGCTCCTGTATGCGCTCCATCGGCATGTCCGTGTAGCGCGGCAACCCTTGAGACTTCTCCGGCCGCCGGTAGAGGAACTTCGGATCTCGAAGAGGGAATCCGCGATACGGCCATCCCTTGGGGAAGAACAGCCAATCGTTCGGCGAATAATACATGCCTGCCTTGATTCCGTTCTTCCGGCAGGCCTCAATGAACGGCCTCACCAGGTCCCGCCCCTTCATGTGCTGCTTGGTGCTGCAATCTCCGTAGTCGCTTGGCCAGAGCGCGTACCCGTCGTGATGGCGCGTCACGAAAACCGTATACTTGACGCCCGCCTTCGCCGCTGCCGCCATCCACCTATCGGGATCGTAGTTCTGCGGGTTGAACCGCTCGAACAGCGCCATATACTTCTCTACCGGCCAATACTTGTTGGGCGCGCCCACGTCCTTGAACATGCCCCAGCCGATCTCGATCTCTCCCACGCTGCACGGGCCCCAATGGAAGAACACCCCGAGACCTGCCTCGGGGAACCAGGGCTGCAGCTTTCCGCGCGCGGCTTGCTGACGCGTCCGGCGGAAGGCCTCCGTCGGATCTTCCTGTGCCAGAAGCGGAAGCGCGGCGGCCTGAGAAAGGAAAAATCGTCGTGTCGTCAATCCGTGTCTGTCGCTGGTCATCGGTTACTGAGTTTATCGTAACCGGGCGCCCGCGGTCCCGGCCGCCCCGATGATAAGATAAAGGTGCTTCGCAATCTTGGTGAGATACGCTACAAATATGCGTCCTGCGGCTTCCCGGCGGCATTTTATCGGACAAGTGGCCTCGGGCCTTGCCGGCACTCTTGCCGCGCCCGCCGGCGTGCTTGGCGCGAATAGCCGCATCCGCCTTGGCTTGATCGGGGCAGGAGCCCGAGGAACGGCTCTCGCCCGCGAGGCGATCCTCTGCCCGAACGTCGAACTCACCGCTTTCGCGGATATCTACAATCGGCGGCTCGAAGAGGCGAAGACACTTGCGCCCGAGGCGAAGATCTTCGCCGATTACCGCGCCCTGCTCGAAGACAAGAGCATCGATGCCGTTCTCATAGCCACTCCACAGCATCTGCACTGCGAACACTTCGTGGCCGTGCTTGATGCTGGAAAGCACGTCTATCAGGAAAAGACGATGGCCTTCACCGTGGACCATGCGAAGCGGATGAGGGCCGCCTGCGAACGCGCCGGAACGAAGTGCGTGGTCGAGATCGGACACCAGACGTGCAGTTCAGGGCTGATGACGGACGCGAAGCGCTTTTTGGCGGCGGGCAGGTTGGGCAAGATCACGGCCATCAACGCGAATCATTACCGGAACACGCCGCGTGGGAAGCCGCAGTGGTCGCGCCCTGTCTATCCCGGGATGACACCGGCGGCCATCGACTGGAAGTCGTTTCAGGGAGATGCACCGGACCACGAGTTTGATGCCAACCGCTTCGTGAACTGGCGTTTCTTCTGGGATTATTCGGGCGGAAATGTATCTGAGAACATGTGCCAGCAACTCGCCTTCTGGTACACTGCGCTGGATCTTCAGATCCCGCGCTCCGTCACGATGACGGGCGGCGTCTATCTTTGGAAAGATGGCCGCGAGGTTCCGGATACCATGAGCGTCTCGATGGAGCAGCCCGAGGAAATCCTCTTCACGTGGAATTCGGGGTTCGGCAACATGCACCTTGGCCACCTCTCGTACGTGCTTGGCACGGACGGCACGATCTCCCTTGGCCAGCAGATTCGCTTCCTGCCGGAGAAGGTGAACCGGCCTGAAGGGAATGAAATGCTCGGTCAGACCCGAACCGTTCCCCAGGCGCACATGACAGACTTCTTCGATTGCATCCGCTCCGGGAAGCAGCCGAACTGCCCCTTCGACGTCGGTTTCCGTGTCTCGATCGCCTGCCGCATGGCGGTGGAGAGCCTCCATCGGGGCCGCAGCGTTCGTTGGGACGCCGTAAAAGAAGAAATCGTTTAAGACGTTTTGCTGGAGCCGGCCTGGAACCAGGAGAGAATACTGAATTGAAAGCGCAAATCGGAATCATAGGCGGAAGTGGGCTTTATTCGATGCCCGGTTTTGAAGTGCAGGAGGAGATTGCGGTCGAAACGCCTTGGGGCGCTCCGTCCGGCAAGTACGTGGTTGGCCGTCTCGCCGGAAAGAACGTCGCTTTTCTCGCGCGTCATGGCCACGGCCACCGTATTTCACCTTCGGAACTGAATGCCCGCGCGAACATCTATGGGATGAAGTCGCTCGGCGTGGAGCGCATCATCTCGCTCGGCGCGGTGGGATCCCTCAAGGAAGAGCACCGTCCGATGGATTTCGTGATTCCGGACCAGTACTTCGACCGCACGCACGGCCGCGCTTCCTCGTTCTTTGGCGACGGACTCGTGGTGCACATGAGCTTCGCGCACCCCGTCTGCCCGTGTATGGCGGACACCGTTTATCGGGCCTGCGTCGATCAGGGAGTGACCGTTCACAAGGGCGGGACGTACCTTTGCATGGAGGGGCCCGCTTTCTCGACGCTCGCCGAGTCCAATGTCTATCGAAGCTGGGGCATGGACGTCATCGGTATGACGGGTCTTCCGGAGGCCAAGCTGGCCCGGGAGGCGGAGATCTGTTACGTGACGGTGGCTATGGTCACCGACTACGACTGCTGGCATCCCGGACACGACGCGGTCACCGTGGACGACATCGTTGCCAACCTCATCCGGAACGCTGAGAACGCCGTAAAGGTTGTCTCTGCGGCTGTTGCTGCGATGCCTGACGCCAGGGAGTGCCCGTGCGGCTCGGCGCTCGCTAACGCCATCATCACGGACCGGAAGTGTATCCCCGAGTCGGCTCACAAGAAGCTGGACCTTCTGATCGGCAAGTACCTCGCCTGACATTGCGGCGTGCTGGCCGCCAGGGGTATTCACGCGGACGCTTTGTGGACCCGTTCACAGTTGCCGTGCCGCCGTACTGAAGCAATGACGATATTAGGTAGAATTGGCGCTGCCTAATGACATACGAGTTCGGACCATTTCATTACGACGCACAGCAGAGGTTATTGTTCCGGGACGGGGAACTGGTGCCCTTGGTGCCGAAAGCCCTCGATACACTCCAAGTTCTGCTGGAGCGGCGGGGGGCCGTGGTGGAAAAGTCCGAGCTGATGAGACTGGTATGGCCGGACACGAACGTAGAGGATGTCGGGCTGGCGCGAAACATCTCCTTGTTGCGGAAGGCCCTGTGCGACGAATCTGAAGAATGCCCTTACATCGAAACGATCCCGCGTCGTGGCTACCGGTTTGTAGCGCAAGCTGCTGCCTCCCGGACCAGCGGGACGCCACCCGTGGAACCTCGGCATAGATCCGCCAGGCGCGGGCGTTGGTTTCTCGTGGCCTTGTGCGCGTTCGCGGTGGGCCTTTTGATCTGGTATCAGTTCTATGTTCCCTCCCGGTATCTGCCCAACAGGAATGGCTCCGTCGGCTTGGCGGTGGTTCCATTTGAATGCCTTTGCCCTGGCATGGATAGAGACAGTCTCTCCGAAGGCTTCAACGAAGTGCTGGTGGCTGAGCTGTCGAAACTGCGCGGCGTACAGGTCGTCTCGCCGAGTACGGTTCGTAGGCACAAGCGGCTCGGTGTTTCGATGGGCCTGATGGGGCGTCTGCTTGGGTTGGAAGTCCTTGTCGAGGGGAGCGTCCAGAAGTTGGACGAACGGCTCAGGATTACGGCGCGTTTGGTCGACGTGCGCACCGGCAGATTGATATGGGCCCAAACCTACGATGAGCGCGCAGATGATCCCGGTCTGGCACAAGAGGCAGTGGGGCGCGCTGTAGCAGCCGAAGTCGGGAGATGTCTCGGCGGTGCTTCAAGCCGCTGATTCAAAAGGAATCAGGATTCGCGAAGAACTTCCGAATAGACTCCGAAACGTCTTTCGCCCGGAATTAGACCATGCTGAAGTCGTGATGATTCCATTCGATACACTCACTTGGCGTGCAGCCGTCGCCGGACGTTGGGCAGCCCGGATCGTAGGGGCCCTGCTTCTCCTTTTTCTTCTTGCCTTCGTGTTCGGAGAAGGGCCTCCCCCTCTTGCACAAATGACTGCCCAGGAGCAGCTCTATGACTTGGGCGTAGTCATCCTGTTTCTGGGGCTGATTGTCGCTTGGTTTTGGGAGGGATGGGGAGGACTCCTATCCGTGTTGGCGTGGGGCTATCTGGCGGTTCTCGCCGGGAGGCCGCCCGGGGGACTTATTTTCTCGATTCCGGCGTTTGTAGGTTTGGCGCATATTCTCTGTTGGTGGAGGCTACGCGGTCCGGTCCCTGCCTCGGCACCCGCGGATGCAGCGGCTCGGGGTCGCCTCAAGAGACTCTTCATCTTTCTCTGGGTGTTTCTAGCGGCGTTCCTATTGCTTTGCGCCAACGAAGTATTCGGTCAGCCGCCTTTGATGGCCCGCAGCGGCCGGCCACCGGCCGGACTGGTGGGAACCTGGCACGCTGAACTCACGACAGTCTCCCGGCAAACCCTTCCCAGAGAAATCCCGGTTGTGTTCACCATAGGTCCTGACGGATCCGTAACGGGCACGGTCGGTAACGCAGCGCTGCTGCGGAGCCGGTTCATTGGGAATCGAAGCTGGTTTGGCCGGCTCATGGCCTGGCGGACCGAATACATGATTCGAGGCCAATTGTCGGCGGTTGTCGAATCATATGGTGGGATCGCAGGCGATCGTTTCTCGGCGCCGCTGAATCTCGTGGGGCCGGAACTGACAGGGGCTTTGTTCCTATCCCATCCCGGCACACGGAAGCCGCTCGGATTGAGCCTGAAGAAGCGGTAGTCCACGGGCACCCTCTGACGTTGCAGATAAACCTGTTTTGTTCCGGTAGGTGCCCACCGCTGGGCACGCCCCAATTCGCTGGACGGCGGCGGTGCCTACAGGCAGTCGCGGTATTGTTCGAGCGCGATGCGCACCAGTTGGCTGCGTGTGCGCACGTTTGTCTTGAGGAAGAGATGTTGCAGGGTGGCTTTCACCGAGCTTTCCGAGACCAGCAGCCGCGCTGCGATTTCCTTATTCGAAAGACCTTCCAGTAGCGCCCTTAGGACCTCGCGTTCACGCTCGCTCAGTTTACGCGGGCGTTCCTCGAGTCTCGACTCTGGTGGGCCGGCGGCCAGGACTCGCATGAAACGCTGGTCGAGCCATGCATCGCCCTGCATCACTTTTCGTATCGCGGTCGCCAGCAGGTCCGGGGAACTGTGTTTGAGGAAGATCCCGGCTATGCCGAACCGGAGTAGTTCGGCTGCTTCGGCGTCGCTCAGGCCTGCGGTTACAACAAGGACTTTTCCATCGAAACCCTCTTCCGTGGCTCGATGAAGGAACCGTGAGCCGGTCTCAGGGCCGAGATCGTAATCGAGCAGCACGATGTCCACACGCGTGCTCTCGATGACGCGCAGGGCCTCGTCCACTGTCGCGCACGGAACCATGAGATCGAAATCCGGCTCGGAGTCGAGCAGTCGTGCCAGCCCCTCGCGGAACAGAGCATGATCGTCGAGCAACAGGATGCGGACCTTATTCTCAGACTGCGGCGTCATGATGCTGTCTCGGAGCGGCTCTGCATGGCCGCGAGTTCCACGGCGAAACAACAGCCGAAATTCGACGGCTCGTGCCGCAATTCGCCCGCGAACGATCGGACCAGGGCTCGCGAAAGGTACAGTCCGAGACCGGAACCTTCGGCGGAGTGCTGAAAGGCTTTGAATAAGAGTTCCGGTTTCTGAACACCAGGGCCCGTATCGCTGAATCGCACCATGATGCGGCCTGCCTCGGCCTTCGCCTCTACGGTGAGTTCCTTGAGGTCCCCGCCTCGCATTGCCCGGCGGCTGTTATTCACCAGGTTCATGAAAATGTGCAGCAGACCGTGCCGGTCAGCAAAGGCCGGCGGCAGATTCTCCTGTATTTTCCAGCGTAACTTGATCTCTTCATCATCAAGCGCCGGTTCGATGATAATGCGAAGCTCGTCGAGCACCTCGCGCAAGTCAACACTTGCCGGTCCGCTCTCGCTTGCGGGACGCAGGTCGCTTGAGACCAGTCTCCCAAGGCCCTCAACCAGCGTGCCGAGCGCCTGGAAATCCTCGCTGGTCGTGATGCCGGGAATGCGGCGCAGGTTCGCATGCACGACTGCGATGCCCGCGCAAAGATTCCGTATTTCGTGCGACACTGCCCGGACCAGCACGCGGGAACTGCTGAGCAACCGGTGCAAACCAAGTTCTTCCCGGTCGCGAAGATCATCCGATGTGTCCAGGACGATGGCGGCGAGACGTGGTCCGCCCGGTGTCATATAAGTGGAAAGCCAGACGTGCGCCAGGAAGACTTCGCCATTCTTGCGGCGCCCCCTGCACTCCAGCATCGTGCGCAGCACGCGTCCGCTTTGCTCAGCCTGCGGCACGTCCGCCAGGACCGGAAGGTACGCCCCAATGGGCTGGCCGGTCAGCGCCTCTCCTTCGGCGCCGAATACCTGATGGGCGGCACGGTTCGCGATTTGAATTCGCCCGTCGCCATTAACTGTGATAATTCCGGCCGGGCTCGTCTCGATGAGTACGCTGAGTTGCTCCTCTGCCGCCCGGCGCAGTTCTTGCTGCTCCTCCACCTGCCGGAGATTCTCGATCACAGCTCTGCGGCGGCGCGCCAACTCGATCACAAACAGGCCGCAACCGAAATAGGCGAGTAAGCCGAAGAACGCACGCACAAGCGTGTCCCACCCGAACTCGAAGGGGCCGAGCAGTTCACGCAGAACAACGCACAGGATTGACAGCAGCAGCAGTTTTTTACGGCCAATGAACAGAGCGGCGAGCAGGACCGGAATCAGGTACAGAAACCCCAGCGAGAAGTCTTTGCGGAAAAAAACGTCCGCCACAGCGATTGTGGCGATGAGGAAACCTGACGCAACGAGCACGCTAGCGCGGTCGGCCCGTGCGTGTATGGACAGGATGTCGGGCAATTTCATGCGCGTAGCGTCCCGGCCGTTCACGTCAACAACCTAAAGATTATAGCTGTGCGAATTGTCCGCATGGTAATGCCATAGTACTTCATCTTCTCTCGTACTAAAGTACTATCGTTTCTGCCTGAAAGATAGGCTTCAAACCACCCCTGGAGCGATGCTAACTTTAGTTAGGTTCATAGGCCACAGGATGTGGCGAACCGGCGTGTTTTGATAGAGTTCACTCCTCCTGCCGGTATATTGACCGGTAACAGGGCTCATCGGACCCACTGCCCGGGTCCGATGAGCCTTTTTCTTTTGTCCGGATGTGTCTTCGAAGAAGAACCGATCCGCCTGCGTGTTGGCAAGAAATCGCGTGAATCAGTCTGTTCCTGCTCCTTTGGGCTGCCGATAGAGGCACTAAGAGGAATTAAATGATAGACCTCATGCCGCTGTACCAAGGGTTGCTCGCCATCGGGTTGGGAGCGGTGCTCGTTTTGCGCTGGGAGTCGATTCGTCGGCGTCGTGATCGCCGCGAAAAGCTCCTCAAGGCCCTGAACTCAATGTTCACTCCGGCCCCCGACTGGAACGTCGAGCGTTCCGTCGAGAGCTAGCCGCCGCCCCCGGCTGAGCAGTACAATCATACGATTGCAGACTCGAAGCTCCGCCGAAATTGCCCACGAAATCCTCCAGCGCTGCCTGCGTGGCGAGGACTGGCGTCAAGAATCGTATTTTCAATTACTTAGCGCGTGCTGTGGCCAGGATCCGGACGAGGCGCGGGCGGCGAGCGAGGCGCTGTTCGGTGTGCTTGTGGAGGGGTTGGCGGACCGTTTTGAGCCAAGTCTTTCAGATACTTACGCCGAACTGTTTGCGGAGGCGGTGGCTTTCGCGCAGCCGGGCTGGAGTGCCGCAGAGCTCGTAAAACGGTATCGTAGAGTGCGAAAAACGCGCGTTTTTGATGCAAAAAGTGATCACATTCGCACCGTTTTCGTCCTCTCCAGGGTCACTTTGGGGGCGGATATCGCCGTCACGAGCCTCGCTCTCGATGCCTCGAAGCGCCGTTTCCCCTCCGCGCGCGTGATCCTCGTAGGCAACGCAAAAAGCTACGAATTGTTCGCAAACGACCCCCGAGTCGGCCACATTCCGGTGTCGTACGGTCGTGGCGGCTCGCTTCGCGACCGCCTTTTGGTGTGGCCCGAGCTTCAACGGCACTTTTCTGAGCCGGATAGCATCGTCATCGACCCGGATTCGCGGCTGACGCAGCTCGGTTTGCTGCCGGTTTGCCCCGAAGAATCGTACTTTTTCTTCGAAAGCCGGGCGTTCGGAGGCGACAGCAGCGAATCGCTGACAGAGTTGATGCGGCGATGGCTTGGGAAGGTGTTCGGGATCGATAACGCAGCCCCTTACGTTG
>JBDKSR010000684.1:0-2150 GCA_039680545.1 Bryobacteraceae bacterium
TCCGTAGGCCAAAGCCCCAACGCCTCAATGCCCTCCGGCACGGCCTGCCGGAAATGCACATACGCCGTCACTTTCCCCTTCGTGGTGTACTCCACATCGCCCTTCCCTGCTCCAAAAACCTTGTACCCCATCAAGGCGCAATCTTCGAGATCCACATGCAGTTGCTTCCCCTCCAGCGGCGTATGCAGGATCCCGGTCGAAGGCGTGCCCACCGGCTGCGAAAAATTAAACACGATCATGCGGCAATTCGTGAACTTCACCCTTGTGTAGCCGTCATAGCCGGGGTAACCGCACTCTAGCAGCCCGTGGTAAAAGTCGCCTCTTGACACGTGCAGTATAGTGGAGGCCGCACGTGAAGGAATGTGGTCAGGGAGGGCCAGCCGATGGCGATGGGCAAGCGGGAACCAGACGATCAGAGCAGCTTCTGGATAGCGACCACGGCGCTCCCCAAGACGGCGGCCCACCCCTTTTACGAGCGCATCAACCAGATTCTCGATTCCCGCCGCTTCGACGCCTTCGTCGAAGAACGCTGCCGGAAGTTCTACGCTGCGAAGATGGGCCGGCCGTCGCTGGCCCCGGCGGTGTATTTCCGGCTGCTGCTCATCGGCTACTTCGAGGGCCTCGACAGCGAGCGGGGTATTGCCTGGCGGGTGGCGGACTCGCTGGGGCTGCGGCGGTTCCTGGGCTATTCGCTCACGGATTCGACGCCGGACCATTCGACCATCAGCCGCAACCGGCGGTTGATCGACGTGGAGACGCACCAGGAAGTATTCAGTTGGGTACTGGGCGTGCTGGCCGAGTCGGGTTTGCTCAAGGGCCAGACAGTGGGCATCGACGCGACCACGCTGGAGGCCAACGCGGCCCTGCGCAGCATTGTGCGCAAGGACACGGCCGAGGGCTATCCAGAGTTCCTAACGAGGCTGGCGCAGGAATCGGGCGTGGCTACGCCGACCCGCGAAGACTTGGCCAGGCTGGATAAAACCCGGAAAAACAAGGCTTCCAACGATGACTGGGAGAATCCCCACGACCCGGACGCGAAGATCGCCAAGATGAAGGACGGGCGTACGCACCTGGCCCACAAGGCCGAGCACGCGGTGGACATGGACTCGGGCGCGATCCTGGCGGTGACCTTGCAGCCGGCCGACCGGGGAGACACGACCAGCATCGCAGAGACGCTGAAAGCGGTCGGCGAGAATATCGTGGACGTGGTGGCTTCGGGCTCGGGCGAACAGGTAAGCGAAGAGGCGCTGAGCGAGACGGTGGCCGACAAGGGCTACCATAGCAACGAGGTCATGACCGAGCACCATCATCCTGGCGAGCGGACGTACATCGCGGAGCCGGATCGCGGGCGGCGGAACTGGGCAGGCAAGACGGCCGAGCGGGACGCGGTCTACGCGAACCGGCGGCGGATTCGCGGACGGCGTGGCCGGCGGTTGATGCGCAAACGCGGCGAGTTCATCGAACGAAGCTTCGCCCACTGCTATGACACCGGCGGGATGCGCCGCACGCATCTCAAGCGGCACGACAACATCCTCAAGCGGCTGCTCATCCATGTGGCCGGGTTCAACCTGTCGCTGATCTTGCGCCAACTGCTGGGCGTGGGCACGGCGCGGGGCCTTCAGGGCCTTGCGGCGCGGGTTTTGGGGCTCTGGGACGGCTTCGGGGCGGCTATTCGTCCGCGTATCGGGCTGGTAGCGCTCCTGGATGATCAATCGCCGCAATACCGGCGCTATCAGCTCCACGCGGCATGAAATCTACGCGAGATCGTGGGAAGGCGTTTTACCACGGGCTGCTAGGGGCTGGCTCCCACGGCAGGGTATACCTCGCACTCGATTCAAAGACTCAACAGCTTGTAGCCATAAAAGTCCTCAACGGCGGCATATGGGCCTCCCCTGAACGTTACCAACGCTTTGCCTTTGAAGCTAAAGCATTGTCGTCGATACAGCACCGGAGTATTGTGGGCCTACGCGACTGTCGGCTAGAACACAACCCACCCTACCTTGTGTTGAACTATGTGGTTGGTCTTCCCATCACTGAATATGTGTCAGACAAGAACCCCTCTCTTGACGATAGGCTTGCCTTAATGCTCCTCATAGTCGACGCTGTGGCTGCGGCTCACGCCAAGGACGTTATTCATCGCGATTTGAAGC
>JBDKSR010000685.1:0-12419 GCA_039680545.1 Bryobacteraceae bacterium
TCAAGGAGAGCCGCTGGAACCGCTACCGCGTGTGGAAACCGCTCAGCCTCATGGTTCTCGCGGGTCTGACCCCGCCGGAGTGGGAAATCACGATCGTTGACGAGAACCTAGGCATGCCTGACTATCAGGCTATGCCGCGGCCTGACCTGGTAGGTATCACCGCCTTCACCTCGCAGGCGAATCGGGCCTATGAGGTGGCCGCTCACTTCCGCCGCCTCGGCGTACCCGTCGTCATGGGCGGCATTCATGCAACGATGTGCCTGGACGAAGTCATAGAGCGTGTGGACTCGGCCGTCACGGGGGAAGCCGAGAGCGTCTGGCCGCAGGTTCTGGCGGACGCTCGGAACCGATGTCTGAAGTGCCGGTACGACGGGGGGTTCGCCGAGATAGATAGCATCCCCCCTGCGCGGCATGACTTACTGGCCTCGGGATATGCCTTTGGAGCCATCCAGACCACGCGCGGCTGCCCAATGAACTGCACGTTCTGCAGCGTGACGGCGTTCAACGGTGCCCGCTACCGGCAACGCCCCATTCCGGATGTAATACGGGAATTTCAGCTGATCCGTGAGAGACGCGTTCTGGTGGTGGACGATAATCTCATCGGCACGCGTCCGGAGCACATCGCCCGCGCCAAGGACCTGTTCCGCGCTATGGCACGGGCGAACCTGCGAAAGGAGTGGATTGCCCAGGCCACGATCAACTTCGGCGATGACGAGGAACTCTTGGCGTTGGCCGCGAAGGCCGGGTGTAGAGGTGTCTTCATCGGTTTTGAGTCCCCCACTGCCGAAGGGCTGCTGGAGCTTGGCAAGAAATTCAACCTCCTGAAGGGCCGGGACTTCCGCGCCTCCGTGCGGCGAATACAGAGGCACAACATTCTGGTTGTGGGTTCATTCATCATCGGTCTGGACAGCGACAAGCCGGGCATTGGCAAGCGCATAGCCGCCGCCGCGACTCAGTACGGCGTGGACAATCTCAATGCAATGTTTCTGACCCCCTTGCCTGGTACGCGCCTGTGGGAACGGATGAACTCCGAGGACCGCCTCGCGCTTGACACGTTCCCAGCGGACTGGAGGTACTTCACGCTGACCTTTCCCGTGGCTCAGTACAAGCATCTCCCTCTGGACACGATCATCGAGGAAATGACCTCGTGCGACCGTGAGTTCTATTCCCTACGGCGCATTCTGCGCAGGGTGTGGGGCAACTTCTGGCGACACCGCGCGCCGTTCATCGCCTTGGTGGGGAATCTGTCATACAGGAGCAATCTTCGGCTGAACTGCAGAGCGTACGCGGATTTCAAGCGTCAACAGAGCGAGAGGCATTGCATAGCACGTCCGTCTGACCTTCAACGGGAAACCCCGCGTTAATTGTCTTGAGTCGACCTGGGCGGCCGGAGAGCGTCTTCAAATCGAAGTACTTCAATTGAAAAGGGGTAGAGCACAACGAGGACGGCCTTGTCTTTAGAAGGTGCGCCCGATCGAGATGAACGCCGTGTGGTGGCCCGCGTCTCCGGCAGCAACTCCCAGCATGACGGGCCCGATGAATGTGTCCGCGATGACTCCGGCCGTGAAGTCCAAGCCTGTCCGGTCTGTGGATTGTGGACGGAACACGCGTCCCGCTTGGCCCATGCCGAAGGCATACAACTTCGCCCAACTGCTTTGGTTCAAGCGCCGGACATATCCGAGGCCCACTAAAGCATAATCGGATCCGCGCAGCTCTTCGAAGCCATAAGAACTCAGCCGCATCGGTCCACCCAGTGTCAGTTCCTGATCCAGCGGCGCAGTCCGATTGAACGTTGTGCCGGCAGACATCATGGTGAAGACTGAGCCCTTCGCGTCGACGGGCTGGAACAGAGTCGAGCTGAACTCGGCTTGAGGGAAGTCGCGCGCAGAGGTGGCACTGTCCAGGAACCAGCTCCCCCGGAGCGTTGACCGAATCCCCCGGCGCGGCACGGTCGCGCTGTCCTGACCATCGTGAAGCCAGCGCAGCGAGAAGACGTTCGAGGTTCCACCGTAGACCGGCAAGACGGGAGTGCCAATTTCGACAGAACTCCAGTTGTGACGGATCTCGTAACCCAGGCGCACTTCATCGGTCTGCGATAAGACGCCGTATCCCAGATCGATGCCGGCTCCTACTGAGGAGCGGCGATAGCTCACCACGTTATCCTTCATCGCCGAGACATTTGTCATCGCTCTGCTGGCGCGGGCGTGCGGCGCGACGAAGAACCTGCTTTTGCCAAGCGGGCGGTAGTACTCCATTCCGTACAACAGAGTCGTCCCCAGACTTGCATCCACACGCAGTTCTGTCCCATACCCGCCAATGTCGAACACGGTGGTTCTTGACCGGACATTCACTTCGACCTGCTGAGTCTCCGCGCCCTCCACACCGAGCCCGACTCGCACAATCGCAGCCTTGTTGACATGCGGTTCAGCATGAACCACCAGCTCGGGACTGTCCGATGGGTCGCGGGACGCTCTCAGTTCGTAATTCAAACTGGTGTAACGTCCCCACCCGAGCATCTTCGCCAGGTCTTTCTCGAGTGTGTCTGGATTTAGAGTCACTCCGCGATAGTGCTGCAATCGCTCGCGAATCGCCTCTGCTTCGCCAGCCGTCGGCGCCTCGACCGTCACCGACTGAGGAGATGGGACCTCCCGCCGGACGCGGCCGCTTACGGCAGATGAATAGCGCGCCCACTCCGCGGGTGCCGCCTCGAATTTCCGTAATTCGGATTCCTTCGACACTGCAGCGGCGTAGCCTGCCTTTTCGAGTGCATCCCCAGCCGTAAAACTCGCCGCCGTGTACTTGCCGAGAGCCGGGGCAAGGACGACGTCGGCGAGCCGCAGGTTCTCCTGAAGCTTCTGTGCGCCTGCAAGGCTGATCGTCTGGTCGAGAATACCGAGCAAAGACTGCAAACCCTTGCTTTCACGCAACGGAGTACCGACGTTGACGGCTATGATCACATCAGCGCCCATGGCCTTCACCACGTCCGAGGGTAGATTGTTGAGAACGCCCCCGTCGATCAGGATTGCTTCCCCACGCCGGACGGGCGTGAACGCACCGGGGATCGCCATCGTCGCGCGAAGGGCCTCCGCGATTCCGCCCTCCTTTATGACGACCGTCTTCGCGCCGACCAGATCCGTTGCAACGCACCGGAACGGAATCGGCAATTCATCGAAATCACGAACCTGCCAGTACGGAAGAGCGACACGGTCGAATATCAGCCTCACAAAGTGACCACCATTCAGCCCCGCACCTAACCGGATCCCCTTATCCCAGCCGAGTTGCAAGCCGGGATGCTCCCGGCGATCCTGCTTTCGCCTCAGCAGCGACTGCTCATAGGAAGGGATACCTTCCAGCAACCGCTCCCAATCGATTCGCTCTACAAGGTCTCGTATTTGGGCGGGTTTCATCCCCATCGCATAGAGTCCGCCAATAAGTCCGCCCATACTGGTTCCCGCGACGTAATCGACCGGGACTCGATTTTTCTCCAGCCACTCGAGCACCCCGATGTGAGCGAGCCCTCGCGCCCCGCCCCCACCCAGCACCAGGCCGATCTTTGGCCGGGTTGCACCATTGTTCTCCTGCGCAAATAGCACCGGCGCGAGACAGAGCAGATACACGAGCACTGCGAGGCGGCTGAAGTTCATATGAACGATGAAATGTTAGCAGATCGCTTGCGGCCACATCACCCGCTCGTTGACTACCACGGCAGTGTCTCACGCTAAAGGCCCCCGCCAGGCCTTCCACTCGTCCTAAACCGTGAAGCGTTGCTGCCAGGGACGAAAAGTAACAATACAAATGCCCGTTTTAGTACTGGGACGTACCGGACTACGCCCGGGACCAACGGCTCATTGGCGCCCGGAGACACGGCCCCTAGACTCAGGGCAGCACCCGGGAGAACCTCGTTCTTCAGGAGGCGAGTAGTCCACACGCAGAGGAGTTACGGACATGAGAAAAACGAGCAACAATCCCGCGTCGGACCATCAATTCAACTGGCCCGCACGCATCGCCGTTACCGTTCTGTGTAGCGCTCTTGTGCTGGGGGCCTTAGCGCTGCCGGTATGTGGCCAAACATGTTCTCAAGCCGTCTTGGTAAGCGGCGCAATAGATGCTCAGGGTGAGAAGATCCACGGAAGCACAAACTGGATGGCCCAGACCTTCGTAGCGCCCGGAACGCCGGGAGACTGCATCGAACTGAACGAAATCACTGTCGAGATCTGCAAGCTCGGTGCCACCGCTAATCTGGTCTTCGAGGTTCACCAGGCGACGGCTGGAATTCCAAGTCCTGGAGCATCGCCGATCGGCTCTGCATCGTTGGCGCCGTCTGCGGTTACAACCGTCTGCACGAACGGACCCACCGGGACTTACGGCCCGGCCGAAGTTACGTTTAGTCCGGCCGTGAAACTCGTCGCCGGTACTAAGTACGCCTTTGTGATTCATCAGGCCGGAAACGCGGGCGACGGTACCCATTTCTACCGGGTTGGCGTAATATCCCATCCGGGACAGCCTGACCCCGACTACACCGACGGCGCGTATTGCAAATGGAATTCGGGGACTGCGGTTTGGGACTGCCCAGGGAATAACGCCACCAACAACTCCGGGTCGCTCGATACGAAACTCTCTGTTTGCACAACCAGCGTACCCTGCACCGCGGGTTGCACGTATACCCAAGGCTTTTGGAAGAATCACCCGGCCGCATGGCCCGTAAACTCCCTCACATTGGGCTCCGTGACATATACCAAGAATGATCTGCTTGACATTCTCGGCACTCCTGTCCAGGGGAACGGTCTTGTCAGCCTGGCGCACCAGTTGATCGCGGCCAAGCTGAACATCGCGAATGGTGCTGACGGCTCGGCTATCAGCTCGACAATTGCCGCCGCGGATGCTCTGATTGGCAGCCTGATCGTTCCGCCGATTGGGAGCGGTTCCCTCGACCCGGCGGCAACCAGCGCACTTACTGGGGCTTTGGACAATTACAACAACGGCGTAACAGGACCAGGACACTGCAATTAGTGCCTGAGAACCTGTGGACACAGCCAACTTGATATGTCGCTGATGCCCTGTTCGTCCAGGGTGACGGCGGCGTCATGACCACCTGAAACGCGATAGTGGTAACAGAGGGGACTGCCCAGCCCGCTCCGATTTCTTACAAGGAATGGAGCGGGTATGGGCTTCATTGTGGCAACGTGGCACAATCATGTTGAGCACACGCCCATGTCACCGTCCCCAACCGAATTTTCGGCTTCCTACGACCGCACGACGAAGATTATGTCCGTCGCGGTCTGTGTTCTGCTGGTGGTTGTCTCGCTAGCCTCCCATAACGCCATCGCCTCGTCATTTTCCGTGTTGGTCGTCGCTCTAGGGTACGCATATTCGCCGCGTGGCTATGCGATCTCGGTGCGGACGATTATCGTCAGACGCTTGATCGGAAACGTTCGTATCCCGCTCGAAAGTATCCGTGAAGCGAGGCGGGTGACTAAGGATGACCTGTGCAGGTCCATCAGGGTTTGGGGCAGCGGTGGCATGTTCGGCTACTACGGGCTATTCCGAACCTCGAAACTCGGAATGTGCTGGTGGTACCTGACGAATCGCCAGGATGTCGTTGTTGTAATCACCGAATCCAAGCGTGCCCTATTCAGCCCGGACAATGTGGATGGTTTCCTTTCGGCGATTCAGGCCGAGGCGCCCGCATACAAGCTGGCTGACGCCGGGGAGAGTATTGGTCCGTGCTACGAATCCCGGTTTTCGATAGGGAAGTGGATCGGCATCACCGTAGGTGTGCTGGCAGTCGGCGTCGTGGCTTTTGCCTTCCTTTACTCGCCCGGTCCTCCGAACTACACGTTGACCGCAGACGAGTTGACGATTCACGACAGGTTCTATCCGGTGACTTTGAAAGCCGCCGAGGTTGACGTCACTCGCACTCGGGTCGTTGACATTAGAACCGACACGGATTGGAAACCGGCGAGCCGGACCAACGGCTTTTCGAATTCTCATTACCATTCCGGATGGTTCCGCGTTGCCAACGGTCAGAAGGTCCGCATGTACCGGGCCGATGGCACACGGC
The DNA here is from genome assembly GCA_039680545.1 of Bryobacteraceae bacterium. Classification (GTDB taxonomy): domain Bacteria; phylum Acidobacteriota; class Terriglobia; order Bryobacterales; family Bryobacteraceae; genus JAEHDI01. The sequence continues at coordinate 6,062 of JBDKSR010000685.1, forward strand.
TGGCACTCTTGCCCCCTAAGGGGAACGGCTCTGCGGTCCTGTTGGAAGTGAAGGCCCCCGAGGAGTTCGTCGAGGAATTGCAGAGAAGGTGGTAAGGCGTGTCGTAGGTATCGGCGATTTGAGCCCGACGCGTGACTCCTATTCCTTCCTCATAAGGCCCAAAGCATGCCGAGGGCCAGCCGTGGCTGCCACGAATGCGCCGGAAACTATCGGGGTACATCAGCAAAAATCGACGCCGTGATATTCTGTGAATCGATTACAAAGACTCAGGTCGAAAGCCACGGCAGAAACCGCGCCTCAAGGAGCTTAAAGAATGTCTTCGAGGACGAGATCGATGAATCAAGATGGGAACGGTGTATGGAATCGGCGGGGGTTTATGAAAGCTGGAGCGGCCCTTGCCGCACTCCCATCGTTCCACGGAGGCACCGTTTTGGCCACTGCAGGCAGCGATGCGGCGCCACATGCAACGAAACAGGGACGCATGGCGATTTCGTTCGCTACCTGGTATCGCCCCTATGTTTCGAAAACTGTGCATGACGCTGCCGCGCCCACATGGGTTCAGATCGACTTAGGCTCGCCGTGCCGGATCGAGGCGATTCGGTTGTATCCGGCCTTCCACCTCGGTGAAAAACATATGGCGGGATATGGCTTTCCGGTCCGCTTCAAAGTGGAAGCCTCGGATGACCCGTCGTTTTCTGACCATCGCCTGATCGTCGATCACACGACCACGGACTGCGCTAACCCCGACGACGAGATTCTGCAATACCCTGCTGACGGGGCGCAGGCACGGTTTGTCCGGCTCACCGCGACGCAACTTCGGCGGTCGCGGGACGGCATCGGTTACTCGCTGGCGCTGTCTAAGATTGAAGTGCTCTCCGGCGGCAGGGATACCGCTGAGCGGCGTCCGGTCACAGGAGACCTAAATCACGCGAGCGAGAAGGACCTCGGCCAACTCACGCGCTCTCCTCGCCCCATGGGGGAGGGCATTGTCACCGACCATGCGGAGAACGTCATTCCCGCCAGTCGATGGAAGCGGGTTCCGTACCAGGCCTCCGCGCCGGTGTCTGGCGTGACGGTCGCCAGTGCGACCTTCCGCCGCGCCATGGAGAACAATATCGGCTACCTGCTCGGCTCCTTCTCTGTGGAGGAAATGCTGCGCCCCTTCCGCGAGCGCGCTGGCAAGCCGGTACGCGCCGGGCTGCGCCCGCCGATCCCATTTTGGGATACGGGACTTCCAGGGTCCAGTGCGGGCCGGTTCCTCATGGGTGCTGCTAATACACTTCGCTGGATGGAGCACGCCGAACTGCGGCGATGGATGAACGAACTGGTCGATGGGATTGAGGAGTGCCGTGCTCCCAACGTCTACATCATGGCATACCCTGAGGAGACCATCCTCGAGTCCGAGCGCGCTGGCTACACTCGTGCCTGGCTTACACACGGCTTGATTGAGGCCGGATATGCCGGTAACCCGAAAGCATTTGGGTTACTGAGATCTTATTACGACTGGTTTGATAACTGCCCATATTTGCCGAGGGTGCTTCGCGGCGCGGCGCAGGGCATTCAAGGCATGGTAGCCAATACGCGCATGTACTTCACGCCGGTTGGCAAGCCGGAGGATATCCAGGTTATACAGCGCTATTTTCAGGAGAATTACTGGCTCGAAGGCCTGGCGTCGCACGATACGAAAGTGGTGTGGCAGTACCCTTACGACCGGCCACACAACTATCTCATCACGGATTTGGAAGCATACTTGGATCTATACCGTGCCACCGGTGATGCACGTTACCTGAAGGCTATGCAGGGTGCGTGGGACTTGTACCACGATCACTGGGAGCACGTCGGGGGTTCCATTGCCATCACCGAGTTCGGTGAGTTCCCGCCGGATTCCTACCGCCTCGCCGCCCAGGAGCCGTTCTGCGAGACGGGTGAAACCTGCGGTAGCGTTTTCTGGGTCCGCTTCAATCAGCGCTTTCACCTGCTCGACCCAGAGCAGGAGAAGTACGTCAACGAGATTGAGAAATCGATCTACAACGTCGGCCTGGCGAATCAGGTTCGCTCGTACGGCATCATCTATCACGCGCGGCTCGTCGGCCAGAAGGGGGATCTGGCGGTGCCGTTGTGCACCAACTCCTGCTGCGAGGGGCAGGGTACGCGCCTGCTCGGTTCTCTGCCTGAGTACATTTACTCTCTGGCGGATGACGGGATCTACGTCAATCTGTACGAAGCCTCTACGGTTCGCTGGGGACGTGCGGATGGCGGGATGACAGTGACGCTAACCGGAAAGTTTCCCTTCCACCCCGACATTACCTTGCGGGTCGGCTGCACAAAACCGATCAGAGCGAAGATCCGCGTCCGCGTTCCCGGCTGGGCGGCCAGTCCCATGCCCATCAACGTCAACGGGAGCCGGGCGGCCACCGGGCAGCCCGGCAGCTACGTCGTTCTCGATCGCAACTGGGTCGACGGAGACACCGTGACGTTTACGCTCCCCATGGAGTTCCGGCTCACGCGCTATACCGGTCTCGACAGGATTGAAGGTCATGAGCGCTTCGCTCTGGAGTACGGTCCGGTGCTGATGGCGCTGACCGGCTCAGACAACGCCGTACTCAAGGTCACCGGTGGAAGAGAACACGCCGGCATCCTGAGACAGCTGAAAGCCGATCCGGACCGTCCGCTCCATGTCCACATCGATGGTCATCCGGAATATGTTTACGTCCCTTATTGGACGGTCGTGAGTGAACCTTTCACGTGTTACCCGGTCATCGACGTGGCGTAGTCGTCCGTCACTCGAATCAGTTTCCGGTCGGGCGAGACATGACGACCTTCTTGCCGCTGCTGACCTGCCCCCGTTGTCTCTACCAGTGATAACTAGAGAAGCTCATGTCAGACTACCACTGCTGCGGTTAGGCTTTGGGATGCCCCCTCGGGGGCATCCCAAAGCGCGGCGGCCCGAGCAAATTCCTCCGGCGTCCGGTTGCCCAGGCTGCTACGGGGCCGCTCCCGGTTGCACTCCTGCCGCCAAGCCGTGTGGCTCGAACACCGCTTCCTGCTCGGAGACCACAGCGACATGGACAACATCGCCGAAGCTGTCGCCAAGATCTACGAATGTCGCGATAAGTCACGCGTAACGTCGGGACGGACGCGGTGATAGTTACACCAGCTCCGACCTGTGCGCCCAGACCTTCTCGAACGCCTCGACATATTGGTCGATCATTTCGGGAGCCGGTTCACGGAAGAGAGGAAGGCGCACTGAATGAGTGTTCACCTGCTTGGTGCCGAAAAGGTCCTTTCGAATCACCGGCGGATGGTGCCACCACTTCGCTTCCGCGTATAACGGATAGCGGTTCTGATCCTCGTAGAAACCGGGCCTGGCCTGCACTCCCTCAGCCTGCAAGGCCTTGATCAAGAGATCCCTCGAGCAGCCCGCCTTCTTCTCGTCGATGAACACCATGTGACATCCCCAGTACACACGTTTTGCGTCGGGCCGGCAGTAAGGGACCGACAAGCCGGGCAGTTCCACCAATCGATTCGTCAGTGCACAGACCTGTTTGTCATTCAGCGCGTTTCGTTCGTCCAGTCCACGGAGTTGGTGCCGCGCCAGCGCCGCGCCTAACGAGTGGATGCGAAACTTCGGTCCGATGCCGGTACCGTTGTACTTCTTGTACGGGCTTGCATCCGGGAACTGAGCCGCGAGTTCGTAACCGCTGTAGACAGTGGCGCGCTCGTAATATTCCCTGGTTTGATAGGTGCCGCTGCCGCCCTCGACAGCAGGAAGGGTCTTGCTTGACTGGTGGCTGAACGCGCCCATCGCACCCCAGGTACCGACCTGCCGACCCTTCAGCAACGCGCCCTGCGCCTGCGCCGCGTCCTCCAGCACAATCAAGCCCTTTTCCTTGGCGAAATCGCAGATCTGGTCCATGTCGCAGGGGTTTCCAAAGGAGTGCATGGGGAAGATGGCCCTGGTCTGGCTGGTCATCTGTTTCTTGGCATCCTCCAGGTCGAATGTCATGGTCCGGGGGTTGACATCAACAAAGGCCGGCACGTAACCGAACAGGTGCATCGGTGCGGTGGTTGCCCATGCCGTATAGGAGGGAGCCAGGATTTCGCTTCCGCGCGGAAGGTCAAGCGCGAAAAACATGGACATGATGGCGCAGGTCCCGCTGGAAAAGGCCTTCGTGAAAGGCACGTCGAGATACTCTCTCAGTTCCTTTTCGAACGCCGGGATTTCCGGGTACCAATTGGCTTTGTCAAGCAGCGAGAGAATGGTCTGCTTCTCCGCGTCTCCGTACTGGGGCCACCTGGTCAAGGCGGCCTGCCGGGCGGCCGGCTCCGTCACTGACTTGGGACCGCCGCGCAAGGCCAAGGTCTGGTTGGACTGCGCCACCAGACCGGCCCCGCTCAACCCCGTTACCGCCGCGGCGCCGGTTCGAACGAAACCACGCCGTGTTTCACCTTGCTTGTCAGATGAGTTCACAATAATTTCCTTTCTCTTACGCAGTTCGCCGCCGCAGCGTCGTCCGGACGATGAGGTCCGTGACTCCGCGCGTTGTTTCCATCACGGCCATATCAGAGCCTATATTACTCGTCTGTCAGTCGGCGTGGCGGAGGTGGTGCAAATCCCCGATTACGAACGAAGTGCGGATGGCGTGGCGCGAGATCCAGGCCGGGCCGCTGCGTATGGTCTCGAACTGGTAGCCGATTTCAATCATGCTGCCTTGCTCGAAGTGCCAGCGCACCCCGGCCATATTGCGCGAACGCTGGAACTGCTCCTTGGCGAACATCCCTTCGGTAGAAAGAAACGGGCTCAGGCCGGGGCGCACTCGCTCCAGTACCAGGCGCGGCCGGTAGCGGTTGTAGGTGGGGGCGTGATCAATTGGCTTCAGCCGCTCGTACTGCATCGCGGCCTCCACGCGGGTCCTACCAGGGTGCAAGAGGAAGGACGGAGTTGCGATCAACCGGTGCTCGGCGCGATGCGAGGTCCTGTCGGGATTGACCTGCCGGTACAGGTATCCTGCCGTCATGCCCCAGCGGGAGTTCAGGGCCACGCGGGCAAAAGAACCAACGTAGCCATCGTACGCACTCTGGAGATGATCCTTGAACCGGATCGTCGTCGTTCCCCACCATCGGACACGCTTTCCGGTGTACAGCCCGAAGTCGAGACTGTTCCACGACTGCAAGTCGGCGGCCTGTATGCCGAGCTGTAACGCGAGCGCGCACAGCAAGATACGGAGTGTGGTTCGCGGGAAGGGCAACTCCCATTAAACCACACATCAGTCTCCTGTTCCGGCCCTGCAACGGGAAGGTGCGGTACAAAGGATTAGATGGGCTTTTGTTTTTCCTGCACTCATACAAAAACGTCAATTTTGGTTGCCGCCGCTGTTTTAGCAGGTTCTCTTTCGTCCGCGTACGGCAAAAGGACCTTTTCGGGGATGGTCACCGACTACGAGACGGGCACCGTTCTGGTATCGGAGGACGCCGAAACAGCGAGATATCCGGCGTCGCTAACCAAGCTGATGACGCTGTACCTGCTGTTCGAGGCCGTGCAAGAAGGCCGGATTACGCTGGACCAGGCGCTGCCTATTTCCGCCTACGCCGCCAGCCAGCCTCCCACCAGGCTCAGATTGAAACCGGGATCGGGCATCAAGGTGGCGGATTGCATCGACGCGCTGATTCTCAGATCCGCGAACGACGTGGCCGTAGTGGTGGCGGAAGCGCTCGCGGGGACGGAATCCCAGTTCGCCGCTAGGATGACACGCAAGGCTGCCGGGTTGGGGATGACGAACACGTCGTTCCGCAACGCTTCCGGTCTGCCTGACGACGGGCAGGTCACCACGGCGCGCGATCTCACGATACTGGTGCATGCGCTCATCAAACGGTTCCCCGAGTACTATCCGCATTTCGCCCTGCGCTCCAGCCGGGCGGCCGGGAAGAACATCTCGACGCACAACAATTTCCTGGGCGCTTACGACGGAGTGGACGGCTTGAAAACGGGTTACACGCAGGCGGCCGGTCACAACCTGGCGGCGTCGGCCGTGCGCGGCGATCACAGGCTCATTGGCGTGGTGCTGGGCGAGTCGAGCGGGGGCGCGCGCAACCACCGGATGACGCTGATGATGAATCAGGCCTTCACCGCCCTGGGCGTGCCGCTCACGCGCAAGGGCAAGAAGGTCGCGGCGAAGACGAGCAAGCGCCACCGCCACGTGAAGATCGCCCGCCATCGGTCCCGGTCGCGCGCCCGTGCGGCCAGCGCCGAGTAAGGCCGGCCCCCAGGCGTGCTAAAATTAGACACTTATCTCTCTTTCCCTCGGTAAAATCCATGTATTGGAGCAAGCTCTTTATCCCCACGTTGCGGGAAGATCCC